>CALUOV010000013.1 GCA_944322275.1 uncultured Bacteroides sp.
TCCAAACTGTTGTAGCGGAGTATGCCTTCGTCTTGCCCGCAACGGAGGTAGTAATCCTCTATTTTCTGTAAGGCGGATACCAGAGCTTCCGGACGATAGTGTTTATAAGCCAGAAGTTCTAAAGCCAGTTGATCGGCTTCCACATCTTGTTTTTCAGAATAATTCAGCCCGAAACGATTGATAACCGGTGCACATACCAAAGAAATGATGGCGCCCATATCTGCTATAAGGCTAGTGCCGAAGTAGCGATCATCACCCGTGACATAATAATCATAGGTGAGCATCTGAGAGGTAGAGTTGAATACATCGGCCCAAAAAGCAACCCGCTTGGCACGTATCTCAGCCCGGCGAATATTTTTTATCTGATGGTCAAAGAGAAAATGAGCAGCTTCACTAGCCATAATGGCAGCAAGCTCGTCTTCCGAATCGAGTACGCAAAACAGCCCTGTACTAAGGATGAAGCCTCCGTTAGGTAAGGTAAAAGCCAATGGCTCGGGCGATTGAATGAGATGTACCTGTAAGTTTCCGTTTTGCCGGGTCCGTATCTGATCGCCACACAGCTTGGCCAACAAGCCTTGGGCAAACGATGCCGCGTAAGCATCGTCGTAGATAATGTCCCGCAGATTCTCCACATAATCATAACATTCCGCATCTACATCCCGTAACAATTGGTCACTATAATCTCTGCCGTCCCAATATTCGTACAAATGATTTTTCAAGAACATTTGTTGCCAAAATTCCAAGTCAGTATCAGGCTCTGCCAAGTCGATAATATGTATCTGATCGGCCGGCAACAAATGTTGTTGCCCGTCTACCAACAAGACGTAATAGAGTCCTCGCTGATAAACCCCAACATCTCTGTACATGTCCACCAAATCCTGAATGGTGACCTCTGTGCCAGAAGGCCATTTCTCAAATGTTTCATTCAGACTTCCCTTAATGGAAATGGATCCACTCAGACTTCGGTACTTTGCAAATGCACCCGTTGTAACCAACAAGATTATAAGACAAAAAGAAAGAATCCGTTTCATAACTATAATAGTTGAATTAGACATTTTCAAAGATAAGAAAAAGCATGGATTTCTCCAAAATTTTTCGTCTCTTTGCAACCTTATATCAGACTTATTACGTCCAATTCACAAAGAAGAATAACTAAAAATTATAATGATTATGAAACAACTCTTAGTAACCTTCGGCCTGATGGCCATAACCTGCTTAGGGCTTCAGGCGGAAAACCGCATCGTGACGGACACTGTAGACGGAAAGAAACGGGTGATTGAACTGCAAGACACCGTAGTGAATGGACAGAATATCACTGACACACTGAGTATCACAACCTATGAAAGTGAGGGTGAACCAACTTGGAAAAAATCAGCTGCCAAAATCACATGGGAATCCGATAATGAGGAGGATAATGGATATATCTTGGGGCTTGAGAAAAATCTGTGGAACTTGGCTATTGTGCCGATTGTGGCCATTGCCTTCGTCTTCGGTTTGCCAGCTTTGCTCATTTTCATTATCTTCTACTTCCGCTATAAAAACCGCAAGGCGAAATACCGCTTGGCAGAACAGGCTTTGGCCAGCGGTCAGCAACTGCCTCCGGAGTTTTTCGAAAGCGTAGAAAAACAAGATTTACGCAGCCGAGGTATCAAGAACATTTTCTTAGGCATAGGACTCTTCATCTTCCTATGGGCACTTACCACAGAGTTTGGACTGGGTTGCATAGGTTTGCTGGTCATGTTTACAGGTTTCGGACAAGTGGTCACTTACTTCACCCGGTCAGAAAACCGTCCGGACATACACATCAAACGGGACGAAACAACCGGACACCGGGAAGTGAATATTGGCGGAATCGAAATCAGTAACCAAAAGAACGTTTCCTCATCTTCAGACGAAGCATCGCAAAATAATCCGCAACAATGAACCAACTCAACGACATAGCGTTGGTGACACAGGTAGTCGTGCTTCGCAATACCCGGGCTTTCGACCAGTTGGTGCGCAAATATCAGTCGCCCGTCAGGCGGTTCTTCTTAAACCTGACGTGCGGCGACCGGGAGCTAAGCGATGATTTGGCGCAGGAAACGTTCCTCAAAGCCTACACCAATATTGCTTCGTTCAAGAATCTATCCAGCTTCTCTACTTGGCTATATCGTATTGCGTATAACGAATTTTATGATTATCTTCGCAGCCGGAAGGATACAGATGATTTGGACACCGTCCAAGTAGATGCCAGATACAGTGTCCGGCAGGAGGATATCGGTCAACGGATGGACTTGTACCGTGCACTCGCCACACTAAAAGAGATAGAACGAACCTGCATCACGTTGTTCTACATGGAAGACCAGAGCATCGATAAGATAGCAGGAATCACCGGATGCCCCGTCGGAACCGTAAAAAGCCATCTTTCGAGGGCCAAAGATAAGATGGCAGCCTATTTAAAAAAGAATGGATATGATGGAAAATAACGATAAACTGTTAGAAGACTTCTTTACCGCCAATCGGCAAGAGATAGCCGATAATGGATTCACCCACCACGTCATGCGTCGCCTGCCCGACCGTAGCGAACGACTGGCACGTATTTGGACTGCGTTATGTTTTACACTGGCCATAGTGTTGTTTGTGGCATTAGACGGAATCGAGCTAATAGGCAACACTCTGCGCGAAACATTCAACGGTTTGTTGGAAAGCGCTGCCCAAGCAGACCCGCAATCACTGCTCATTACCGGATTGGTGTTATTGTTCTTCCTATATCGGAAAATAGCTTCGTTAGCGTGAGAACCGGAATCGCAAGGCATGAGAATGACAAAGTGTAAACATACCATATTATTATATATAGCACTGTGCCTGCTGACATCCGTCAGTCCGTCTTCCATCTTCGCTCAAAGCGACAGTCTCATGCGACAAGGGCTAAAGGAGATGGGTGCGCCGATAGCGGGCAACAATCGGGTGGAACTACTGATGAGTGGGCATGACAAGTTTATTGATTTGTTCGATGCCATTCGCCAGGCCCGTCATCACATTCATTTGGAATATTTCAACTTTCGTAATGACTCTATTGCCAACGCTCTTTTTGACCTGTTAGGGCAGAAGGCAGCCGAGGGAGTAAAGGTACGTGCCATGTTCGATGCTTTTGGCAATTGGTCGAACAACCGGCCGCTGAAGAAACAACATTTACAGGCCATCCGCGAACGAGGCATCGAAATAGTCAAATTTGACCCCATCACCTTTCCTTATGTCAACCACGCCTTACACCGCGACCATCGCAAAATCGTAGTCATCGACGGACGTATAGGCTATACCGGAGGCATGAATATAGCTGACTACTACATTACCGGTACGCCTGAGATCGGCGACTGGCGGGATATGCACATGCATATCGAAGGCGATGTGGTGCGTTACCTGCAAGGTATCTTTCTGAATATGTGGAACAGCGAGACCGGACAACATATCGGCGGACCGGCCTATTTCCCCGATGCCCCCCAAATACCGGATAGCCTTGCCTGCGACATAGCTATCGTAGACCGTGTACCCCGCCAGACACCCCGGTCCATCCGTCAGGCCTATGCCACCGCCATCACGGCCGCCAATCATAAGATACAGATAGTCAATCCGTATTTTGTGCCTACCAAATCTATTCGGAAAGCCATCAAGAAAGCATTACGTAAAGGAACAGAAGTAGAAATTATGGTGCCTTCCGTATCCGATGTGTCATTTACCCCAGACGCCGCACTTTATGTGCTGCACCGTCTAATGAAGAAAGGTGCCCAAATATATCTCTTCAACGGAGGTTTCCACCATTCCAAAATCATGATGGTGGACAGTACATTCTGTACCGTAGGCACAGCCAACCTGAACAGCCGCAGTTTGCGTTACGACTACGAGACCAATGCTTTTATCTTTACACCCGAGACAACCGGAGAGCTCATCGGAATGTTTGAAGAAGATAAATTGAATAGCACCCGGCTGACACCGGAAGTTTGGAAGAAGCGTTCAGCCTGGAAAAAATTCGTAGGTTGGGTAGGCAATCTGCTGACTCCTTTCCTATAGTCTTCCTTTATATTAATACAGACCTTGCTCGTGCAGTATATTTGCGATGGCAAAGTCTGCATAACTTCTCAATGCCGGATGCTATACAACTTATTTTTTAACGGTAAAGGATTCAACAATCATTTTCCGGATTTTTTGCCAACTCGGTATTTGCTTGAGTTCCCTGCGTATCGGGGCATCGTACAACAGAAACAGCAAAAAGAGGAAAATACAGGCGTAGGCCGTCCATCCATAGATTTGCTTGACGCTTATTGCTGACATTTGCGACAGGAAAGTTTCCATATAATGGGGGATATGGATAGATATCCTGCTTGAAGCCACACGGTCTATGGCCGCTCCATAACGGGCTATGTTGTCGGGCAGGTAGTAAGCCAGTCCCCGCGTATAAATAGCCGCTCCGACTACACCGCCCATGACCATGTGCAACATGTTGAATACGGACAACGCCTGAAAGAAATGCTGGAAACTCATAATCTCTTCCAGACAGGTCATAAACGTGGCGCTAAGTACGGCATACGCAAAGCCGCGACAAAATATCAGCGGATAAAACCGGATAATATGAATGTCGGATGAAACCAAGAAATAGCTTCCCAACAGATAGCATATGAGCCCTCCAAGGCCTACAATAATCAGTCGCAGATAGTTGAAGCGTCTTACATGCATCCACCAATAGGCGAACAGACATCCCGCCAAGACTCCGGCAAGCGCCGGCCAATCCAATTGCACACTTGTCATCGTGCCGTAACGCATCACTTCCGCCAACCAGACCTCTTCCAACACATGCTCAGTGGCAAGGAACATCTCCACCAAGGTTATCAGAATAAGTATGGGCAGCAAATGGCGGTAGGTCCACATCTTCGGTTCAAAAAAGGGGTGACGGATGGTAAACATGCGCCAAATACAAAAGAAGAACGTCACAATAACGGCCATACTCAACCGGCAGATGACCGAGCTGTTCCACCAGTCGTACCAATCGCCGTAATTGAACAGATACGCAATTTCAAGTAAGAGCGTCGCCCAAAGTATCGCTCCCAACCAATCTATACCAAACAAAGGAAGTTTCTTGAACATCCGGAAATGGCGCGTACAGATGGTCAGCATCAGCAGGTCGAGCATCATGACACCGCAAATGAACAATTGCATGTAGTCCCAATGGTAATAGTACATCAGGCTGGTAGCAAGCAAGTCGGACAGTTGCATGCTTCCTAAGATGACGATATGCAGCATGGGAAAGAACACGGTGAAGTCGCGTGTCGGTGTCATCCAAAGCTGGATGTTGGACATGCATTCAAACGTGCCTTGTATCTTGCACATGCCTTCGATGAAGCACACCAGCCAAAGCAGGGGCAAGAACGTGATGTATGGGACAAGCAGGTTACATAGCAGGACGCCCGTAGCCGCCGCGCACAGCAATGTCTTGTTCGTGAAACGGAACTTCATGCGGAACAACAGAGGGAAATAGATGGCCATTCCCACCAGATTCGCGTAAAGACACATCAGGAGGTCTTCCCGCATCAGGGTCGTTTCGCCCATCATCTGGTTCAATGTGCCCAAATAAAGCCCGCCGGAGAACTGGAAAGTAACGGCAAGAAACACATACATCCAAGGCCGCATCCGTTCGGGGACAAAGCTCCTGAACATCGGCATGGAGAAAGGGGGGAGAGTTGATGTTGCCCGGCTCATGTCAATACTTCACTTTACATTCTACATTGAATCCGGCTCGCAGGCGGCTCACATTGTCTGCATCATTGCCTTGCAGACGGATGCGGACAGGAACCCGTTGCTCCACCTTGACGAAGTTGCCCGTGGCATTGTCCTGCGGTATGAGGGAAAAGGAAGCTCCCGTAGCATCGGATATGGACTCCACTATACCTTTATAGACTATGCCCGGAACGGCATCGGCCGTAAAGGTGACCGCCGCACCTTCTTTAATATGGGGAAGCTGCGTCTCCCGGTAGTTGGCAATGACCCACAGGTCGCTGTTGTCCACGATGTCCACCATCGTCTGTCCCGGCTGTACCAGCTGGCCTTCGTGTATATCCTTGCGTCCGGTCACGCCATCGCAGGTCGCGACAACGACCGTATAGGACAAATTCAACCGGGTCAAATCTACGGCGGCTTGCGCCAGACGGATAGCGGCCTCGTTTTGCCCCAGCCGACGCGTCTGCTCGTCTTTGGAAAGAGAAGTGGAGTGCCTCATGCGAAGCACCTGCTCGTAGCGGGCATCGATGGCATCGTATGCGGTCTTTACGTTGTCATATTGCTGCCGGGTGACAGCATCCTCTTCCAACAGCTTCTTGTACCGTTGTAACTCACGCTCCGCATTGGCCCGCTGCACACGGACCTCCTCTATGGTAGCGTCATTGACGCTCAGATTGTTCTGTGTGGTGGCTATCCCCGCATGGGTGACTTGCTGGCCCGCCAATGCGTTTGCCAAATCGGCCTCGGCTTGTGCCAGACGCAGTCTGAACTCCGCGTCTTCAATCACAAGCAATGTGTCGCCTTTGTGTATCGGCTTGTATTCCTCGAAATAAATCTTCTTAATGAAGCCTTGTACCCGTGTGTTGACGGGAGTGATGTGTTGTCTCACTTGGGCATTATCCGTATATTCCACGTTTCCCAAATGAAGGAAACGCGAGCAGACGTATCCAATGCCTATCACCAGCAATGTTATAATCACTGTGTTATAAATCAACTTCTTAGTCTTTCTTGTAATCATAATGTTATCTTTATTTTGTTCCTAATTATTCATTTGAAAGTGAATATACCCTCTGCCTGCCCATTCACACACTACGTTTCATAAGAAGTGAAGGCTTCACACCTACTCATGTTTTTAGTGTGAAGGTGTCACATCCGTACTGTGAAGGCTTCACACCCGTACTGTGAGGGTTTCACATCGCTACTGTGAAAGGAAGAAGGAGCAGGGAATCTCGATACGTCCTCGTATCCGGCAGTCACAATACCCCTTCGGACTGAGGATTTAGAGTGTGTGTGTGATATATTTCATTTTGTAGTAATTGTACAAGATGTTGATGCGGGCGTTCACCAGCCCCAGGTCGGCACTGAGCTTCATGTTGCTGGCGTCCAGCATGTCGGTCAGCAGCGCCATCTCGTTCTTATAGCGGTTGTCCGTCACGCTGTAGTTCTCATCCGCCAGCTTTACGCTGTTCTCTTGTGTCCGCAGGTCGGTGAAGGCTGTCAAGAAGTTCACGTAACCTTCCTGCACGGCGTTTCCTACTTGTTCCTGCACCAGCTGATGCCGTTCTTGCGCCCTTCGGACATTCAGACGCGCCTGTTTCAGCTTCCTGTTGTTCTTGAAGAGCGAAGAGAGGTTGTATTTCACTCCTATCCCTATATACCAATAATTGAAGTTGTTGTCCAACACAGGCACTTCGATGGTGATAGGGCCGTCCAAATGGTCGGCGGCGACAAGGGAAATGTGGGGGAGGCGTTCGGAGCGTTCCTGCTTCACCTTCTGCTCGTTCATTTGGATGTCCGCCTGCGATTGTTTTAATAAGATGTTGTTACCTGCGGCCATGTTCTGCCAATCTTCTTCCGTCAGGGTCAGGATTTGCCGCTCCAGCAAGGAAGTGTCAGGCGCTATTTCCGTGTTTTCAGGCAGATGCAAGGTGGTGACCAGTTGGTGATTGGCTATCTGACGCGCGTCCTTGACTCTTGACAGCTGTAAGTTCAGTTGCTCCTTTTGCAGTTCATAGCGTGTGATGTCACTCTTGAGAACCGTACCCTGCTCCCTGCAGGCTTTCATGTTGGCGATGACCTCCTTGGTCAGTTCCATGTTCTTCTGCAACACGCGGATTTGATTGTCCAGTTTATAAAGGTCCAGGTAATGCCCTGCCAGCAAGAAGCGTATCTCTTGCACATTCTTCTGCAAGTCAAGTTCGGCCAACAGTTTCCCCAGTTCCGCCTGCCTGATGCCACTGCTTATCGCTCCTCCCGCATAGATGACCTGTTGCGCCTCCAGCGCGAAGTTATTGCCGAAGTGAGGCATGTCCACCGTTGTGGCGTTGCCAAAATCTCTGTCCCACAACTTGCCGTTGCCCCAATAGCTGGCGGAAAGGGACACGCTCACGTCCGGAAGCCGTTGCGCCTTGGCTGCTTTCAACGCTTCACCGGCGGCTTCCGTTCCTGTCCGGTAAGTCTGAATACTCTTGCTCTGTTCGTCCGCCAGACGGAACAGTTCCTCTATGCCCATCTGCCGAGTCTGGGCACATAAACCCTGGCTGCACAGGACCGCGACATACAGCAGCCCCATGAGCCTTTTCTTTTTGCTCATAAGTAAATGAATTATTTTATGTTATCGAATGAATATAATAGTACGGAGAAGAAAGAATACAGCTAAATCAGTGCCGCCGCACCCCATGTGTGGAAATAGTGGATTTTGTTCTTGTAATGTACGGTGTATATTCCCATATCAGGCTTCCTATGCTTGTTTTCGGGTGCGAAATTAGAGAAAAAAGAAACAGAACGTAACCTAACAGGTCCTATCTTTTTCATTATTTTAACCAAGCGACAAGAGTGGAACTATCAAGAATCAGCCCCGAAGTCAATGTATCCTATATAAAAAGCCCAAGTAGGCCTGGGGGAAATAACAAAATACCCGGGCATACTTGGGCTAGCGACCAATAATAGTGACTATTATTGCGAAATAGCATGGTCAGCTCCCACATCCTCTCCGTTCCAGGCACGCAGGTTGGTCCACGGAGTAAAAGATTCACTCCAGAATGAGTCAGTCGCAGGCAAGCCTAACGGCAAAAAGCCAAACGAACAAAGGTAAAGGCTTCCTGTATTGATATAGCTCTCGGACATCTTAATCTGACTACCCGCAAAACCGATGCGTAACCAACCTTCCGCATCGAAAGTATTCTGAGCAGATAACTGACGACTGATAACTGCGGTCAGCGCACATCTCACTTGAGCCGGCTTGACATTCTTCGGCAATTGATGGGTCAACGCCGCTTGAGCAAGCGCATGAAAAGCTCCTACACGATAGACAATGGAACGACCAATAACCGGATAAGTGCCTTCCGGCGAAATCTGACGTTCCAACTGAGCAGCATAACGAGTGAAACGTTTCAACTGCACAGGCAGAAAGTCCGCTGCACCTTCCACTTTATGTTTTGCCATCACGGTCAGCACGTCTGTCAGCATTGGCTGGATGACAAAACTGTTGTAATAATCTGCATGATATTGGGGCCCATCACCATAGACTCCATCACCTACATACCATTTGTCACGGAAGGTATTTACTCCACACGTCAGACGTTGCATGTCACACTCGCCCGTAAATTCCAGCAAAGCAGCCTCCACCATCGAAGCAAAAAGCAACCAATTGTTATTGAAAGGCTTGATGCCGCGCGAACGTTTCAACTCCGTTATCATACGCTCACGAGTTGTTGTATCCATTCTACCCCATAATTGCTTGGGGGCACGCAACAATCCTTGCGCCAAAAAGGCCGCATCTACCAATGGTTGCGAAGGCGTACCGAAGTCCAGATAATCCGAAGAAGAAGGATTAACCGCATTGGCCAATCCTTTCAATGTCAATTGGATGTATTTCTCTCGCAACTTTCCTTCTTCCGTATTGTCACCGCCTAACTCCAACCAAGGAGCGAGGCCGCAAATGGTACGTCCCACCGCTTCCAGATGACAATATTTCCCGGCACGTTCGGGTGAGAGCGATTCTTGAGGCATATTCGCCTTCAACGTCCCGTTAGCTAAATTTGTCAATACAGGATCTACGACCTTAACAAGTGCATTGACCCATATTTGGCGGTCTTCTGCGCCTGTGTTCTGTTTTAGAGATTCTGACGCATAACTGTTTATGGTTATAACTGCCAGCAAACACATAATAAATGTACTTTTCATGATTCTCAATAAATCAAATTCAAAATATAAAAAAGCGATGATTTCCAGACTAAAGCCGAAAAGCACCGCTTTCTAATATAAAATCTACCTATTGAAATTTTAACTTCTTAAATCAAGCGCAAAAAGGTCGCATCATTTGCCTTCAGCAGCCCACTCCTTAGCACCTTGTTCTTTCAACTTGGCTGTGAACGCTTTGGCCTTCTCCATTGTAGCCGCTTCCTCTTCGGGACTTGCATAGGCATGCTTGTAACCTTTCACCACGTTCCACTCTCCACGCGTAAAGTCGGGGAATGCAACCGGAGCACAACCGTTGTCCATGGAAAGTTCGCCCAGTTCGGCCAGGCTGCACCATTCAGCCAAGTCATATACGTCCATATCCAAAGGAAGGCCGTTCTGCAAGCAGTACACCAGACGGCTGTCCATAATGAAGTCCATACCACCGTGTCCACCTACTTCCTTAGCCATCTCACCATACTTTTTCAAGATAGGATGCTGATACTTCTCTACCAAAGCATTCATCTCTTTCTCCGGCAAGAAACCGTGTGAGCTTAAGTCATCTACCTTCGGCTGAACGCCTGAAGCAGAAAGCTGAGCGGCATCCAATGCATAGCCTTCTACCGGATACTTGTTGGCAAAGCCTTTGGTACCCGTCAGCTGATACAGACGGTTGTAGGGCTGTGGAGTCATTACATCGTGCTGAATCTCAATTACTTTACCGTTCTCGGTACGAATCAGAGTCGTAGTGTGGTCACCGTTACGGAAGTTGTTGCACGTAGAATCCGTACGTTCTTCCACCAATGCCTTACCAATCACAGACTTGGTATCCATAGCCACCAAAGTCTTCATGCGGTCGCCACGGTGAATGTCCAAAGCCTGTGCTACAGGACCCAGACCGTGCGTAGCATACACATCGCCGCGATGGCGCATGTTGTAGTCCAGACGCCAACCCAACTTATCGTTCTCACCGTTTTTCCAGTAATAATCCCAGAAAGCGTCCAAGTTATGAATATAAGCACCCTGAGCACGGATTACTTCACCGAACACACCGTTCTGAGCCATGTTCAGTGTATTCATTTCAAACCAATCGTAGCAGCAGTTCTCCAGAATCATGCAATGCTTACGGTTCTTTTCACTCAAGTCTATCAGCTCCCAGCATTGAGCCAGATTCATGGCCGAAGGAACTTCAATGGCCACATTCTTGCCATGCTCCAACGCATACTTGGCAATGGGGAAATGATGCAACCAATCGGCAGCGATGTACACCAAGTCGATGTCCTCGCGCTGACAAAGTTCCTCATAACCTTTTTCACCATAATAAATGTCTGCTTTGGGCAAAGAAGCCGCCTTCAGATATTTCTGACACTTCTCAGCACGTTCCTTCTCATAGTCACACAAAGCCATGATTTGCGTACCTGGGATGTAAGTAAAACGCTGCACCGCACCCGGACCACGCATACCCAGTCCTACAAAACCGACACGAACGACTTCCATCTTGGGAAGAGCCAGTCCGATTACACTTTTCTGATCGGCAGGACGTGCAGGAGTTTCAGTTACGATAGTCCCCTTGTCCCATTGCCACTTCGTTCCCTGGGCACCCGTCTGTACTGTAGGAGTCTGTTGGGCGGTACAAGCGCTCAAGCCTGCCAATAGGCACAGTCCCAGCAACAAGTTCTTCATGTTTCTCATTACTATTACTTTTAATTTGTTAAACTTATGATGAATACTTTCTGTCTGCAAATTTAAAAAAATAAATCGAGATTACCAACCTGCATGCTCAGTATTTCGCACGGAAGAGTCGGCATTGCGCACTTTCGCGCCATCATACATCCATTCTATCTCATCCGTGTACTCCTTACCGTTATAAGTAACCACTGTTTTCACGGTATTCTTTCCCTCTTGTAACATCACATGATCAAAGATGTAATGCACATCGGTATAGCCTTTGCGCATATCTTTCAGTTCCTGCCCGTTCAGATACACTTTCGGGGTACCGATGTTGGAATAAACCGTTACGGTTGTCTCTTTCTTCTCACGCTCCACATTTCTACGTTGCGTCAGATAGAGCACAGGGTCTTTGCTCCAATTGGCTTTATACCAATAATAGGAATCTTTCTTCACTTTGCGGTCGAAAGTCATCATGCCCTTCATGTTGCGGGAGTCCACCCCACCGCGTTTCCACATCGGAGCACAGAAGTCGAACATATTCCACAAATAGGAAGCAATGATATACGGATGCTTGGCGATGACGGACCATTGATATTCATGTGTCTTAGTCTGGAATGTCTCGGGATAGAACTCACTGCCCCAGTTCAAGGCATCGCCCAAAATCTCCGTCTGATGTTCCAAATTGGCATCCGCTCCATACTCCGTCAGCATCAGGCGCTGCCAAGGATATTCTTTCTCCAGTTTCTCAATCCATGGATCAATGTCCTGTATTCTTTTCTCGTACCAGCCGAAGTAACGGTTCATCCCCTGAATGTCCGCATTCTGATTCACCGGATGGTCGGCATGTCCATATCCGTTTACGGCTGCCGTATAACGGTCAGGGTCTTCGGTCTTGCACAAATCGTGAAGCGACTGTGTTAGGGCAGCTGTATAATCGTGCGGATGATAGACCTCATTGTGAATGCCCCATACATAGATAGAAGGATGATTGAAACTTTGACGTACCAGTTCACGCATCTGATGATGAGCATTCTCCCACTCTTGTCCCGTCACACGGTTTACGAAAGGAATTTCCGCCCAAATAACCAATCCCAACGTATCGCAACGTGAATAAAGGTAGTCCGATTGTTGATAGTGGGCAAAGCGAACGGTTGTGGCGCCTATGTCCATAATCTGCGCCAGGTCAAAATCATGCTCCTTGTTGGTAAGCGCACTACCCAATCCCCACCAGTCCTGATGACGGGTTACGCCATACATCGGATATTTCTTACCGTTCAGATAAAAACCGTCACCTGCTATAATTTCATACTTGCGAACTCCTAAAGGCTGAACCACTTCGTCAATGACTTGACCGTTTTGTATCAGGCGTGACACCACTTTATATAGATAAGGATCCTCGCGTCCTTGCCATAGATGAGGGTTGCTCAGCTTGAAGGTAGAAGTATAAGCCTGTACGCCTTGCGGAGTCAGTTCAAAAGTTTGGCGGTGTTTCTTTATTTGCTTCCCGTTCATGTCATAGATGGTATTCTCCAATTCCAAAGGAGCAGGAGCCAACGAGGCGTTGTCGACCTTCACCTTCACGGAAACTTCGGCAGATTTCTTCGATACATTCTTCTGAGTAATGTACACACCCGGAGATGCGCAGTCGTTCACCACGATGTTACAAGGTTCAGTCACCACCAACCATACGGGGCGATACATACCGCCATACACACCGAAGAGATTGTGATTGACCGGAATGACATCGGGCCGAGACGCATTATCCGCCTTTACCAGAATTTCGTTTTCTTTCCCATATTTTATCTGCGAACCTATTTCGCAGACAAAAGCCGAATATCCTCCTTTATGAGTCCCTACCAGATAGCCGTTTACATATACCTCGGCACAAGAAGCTACACCTTCGAAACGGAGGAAAACACGTTTCCCTTGCAACGTTTCCGGGAAAACATAATTCTTGCGATAGTAACCTACGCCCTCATAGAAAGATGCGGCACGCTTCTGCATGTCCTCTGCATTCCATGTATGGGGAATTGTCACTTTCTCCCACTCGGCATTCCATTTTTGAGCCACTTTCATGGCATCCTGAACAAACGGTCCTTTCTTAAATTCCCATCCTTCATTGAAGGACGTCACCTCACGGGCCTGGATGGCGCAACAGGCCAACCATGCCAACAACAAACCGATAATTCCTTTTCTCATTTGACTATTTTTCATTTTATACATTATTAATCCGCCATTTTATACAACTGACAACCGGCCAGCAGGAAGCCTCCTACTCCATACACTTCGGTCATGTCACGGGTCACTTTACGAGGATCGGCGCCAATAGGCTGCACATAGCCTAGTTTACCATCGGATTCCACCGCATCCGTCAAAGCTTTCCAGGCTTTCTTAATCACAGGCATGAATTGTTCTTTGTCCAGGAATCCTTCATTCACACCATAAGCCAACGCATAGGTTATCAATCCCGTTGAACTGGTCTCGGGTGAAGGATAAGACTCCGGATCCAACAAGCTGGCATGCCAATACCCGTCCGAACATTGTAATCCGGCTACCCGGGTAGCCAATTCCACAAACAAGTGTTCGTAGAAAGCCCGTGAAGCTACGTCTTTAGGCAACGCTTGCAGAATTTCGGCCATTCCTCCCAGAACCCAACCGTTTCCACGTCCCCAAAACACCTTCTTTCCGTTAGCCTCCTTTTTGTCGAAATAGCGGCAATCACGATAGAAGAGCTTTTCTTCTTTGTCGAATAGGAAATCGTATGAAGCCCGGTATTCTTTATCTAGAAAATCCAGATACTTTTTATCCAAAGTCAAAGCATATAACTTGGCATAAACCGGAGGCGCCATAAATAAGGCATCGCACCACGACCAACGGGACAAGGTTTCCCGTTTACTGTAGTTCAGTTCCAAAGAAGCGTTAGTCGGATGGTCTACCACCCAATTGGCACGTGCCATGACAGGAGCGATGATGTTCGTATCATTATATTTTTTATAAAGTTCAATGAATGTCTGCCCCACCGCTATGAAGTCTGCATGGTACATCCATTTCCCCATCTGGAAATGATTGCGCCATCCTATTTTCATCAACCATTTATAATAAGAAGAATCCCCCTCGGTCTGTTCGGCCAGTTCCGCCCAATCAATCATCCCCATATAGAGAACGGCATGAGTCCAGTCCAAGTCATCGTGCTCCGCTCCTTTTTGAGGATTGGCAATCTGCCAATCGGCTACCTTTTTCATGACGGACGTTATGTCCGCTTTGTTAAAATCGGGTTGTGCTGCGGACACAGGCAAAATGAACATTGATACAAGCAGAGTAAGCATCCATCCCATTTTCTTCATCTGACAATCTTTCACCTCAATCAGACTGTTTTTTTGTTTGGCATTAGTTTTTATTGTTTCCATATTTACGAAGTTCTTAAAATCTTTGCAAAGGAAACTTTTATTCTTCTTTATGCTTTGCTCAAATCAATATTTCTTTTATCCAAATAGACAAAAATGCCTTTTTGTACGTATTTAACCCTATTTTTTACCCTCAAAACCGTTTTTACTTGTTTCCCTTCTTGTGTTTGGAGGCAAATATCGTCGGAGCTTCTCCCCACACCTTCTTGAACAGGTTGGTAAAATAAGACTGGCTTTCGATACCTACCTGAGTCATAACTTCTCGCATCGTTAAGTTTTCTTCGATGATCAGTTTGGCAGCTCTGCGCATCCGGCAATTGGCAATGAATGAAACGACCGATTCACCGGTTAATCCTTTTACTTTATTATAAAGTTTCGACTTGCTCATACCCAGTTTTTCGGCAAGTTCCGCCACGCTCAGTTCCGGCTCGGAGATATGAACATTGATATAATCCACTAAAGATTTCAGGAATTGAGTGTCTTGTTGATTGGAAGACAATTCACTGCTATCTGCATAGAAATTGCGCGCATAATGCTCTCTCAGCTGTTGCCTGTTCTTAAATACATTGTGGATAGCCAGTTTCAGATAAGTCAAATCCACCGGTTTCTCAAAGTACAAGTCCGCTCCAGAATCCACCCCTTCAATCTTGCTTTCCAGACTGGTTTTGGCCGTCAACAAGATGACCGGGATATGAGAGGTCTCCACATTGTTCTTCACATCGTAACATAGAGACACCCCATCCTTGCGAGGCATCATGATGTCACTGATTATCAAATCAAAGTCCGTTTCACTGTTTATCAGATTCATGGCCTCTTCTCCGTCCCGTGCTTGTGTCACTTCAAAATCATCCGCCAGCGACTCGACTATCAATGCCCGCAAATCATCGTTATCTTCAGCTATCAAAATTTTCTTGTTGTCCGACGGAAGAGTCCAATCAACCTCCTCAACAGAATCTTCCTTTGTATTTTCCATGACCGGTTGCGAAGGTGGTTCCGACTCAAGCTCCTGCTGCATAAAATCTTCCGGAGCAAATACCGCCTTGTCCAATGGCAGACATACCACCATATCGGTACCTTTCTCCCGTTCGCTATAAATCGTAATGGAGCCTTTATGAAGCAACACCAGGCTTTTCACCAAAGCCAGTCCGATACCGGTACCCAAGTGAGAATCCGCATTAACCGTGTTCACCTTATAAAAGCGCTCAAACACATTGCCGATAGATTCGCCCGAGATGCCGATACCCGTATCGCTCACAACTATGGAAAAAACGTTCTTTTCTCCACACTCACCTACCGTATAGCTATTCGGATAGATGGAAGTAAAGTTATTCCCCTTACAGGTCTTAATAAGAATGTGCCCCCCATCGCGCGTATATTTAAATGCATTGCTCAGCAAATTCATCACAATCTTCTCAACGATACTCCGGTCTGCCCAGATTTTAGCGGGCAGTTTGTTGTCACATTGAATACGGAAGTCTATATTCCGCTGTTGGGCGGTATCCCTGAAATCATCGGTTGTATCTTGTACAATGCGGTTGACATCCAACGGTTGCAACTGCAATTTCATCATTCCATTTTCCACCGTACGGAAATCCATCAGTTCATTAACCAAACTCAATAAACGCTGCGCATTGCTGTTCAGAATCCGGTAATAATACTCCTTCACACCATCATTCCGCAATTTATCCACCACCGCAAGAATCAGCGACAATGGGGTGCGGAAGTCGTGCGAAATATTGGTAAAGAAGCGCAATTGCGACTGATGAATCTGTTCTTTCTTATCTCTCTCTATATTCTCTTGGTAAAGCAACATCTGCAACCGCCTTTTCTCCGCATAGTATCTGTATATCAACCAAAAGATTCCTACCGTAACAAGCAGGTAAAGTCCGTAAGCAGGGATACTGGCCCATGGAGCCGGCCGCCTCACAATCCTGATGATCGTAGGAACATCGCTCCATATACCGTCATTATTGGCGGCATAAATCTCAAAGTAATAGGTACCTGCAGGCACTTTGGAGTACATCACGGTCCGTTGTTGGGCGGTAACCGTTATCCATTGATTATTATATCCCCGCAAACGATATCTAAAACGATTCTTTTCTGGAATGTTGAAATTGTCTGATGAAAAGCGGAAGCCAAAGTTCGTCTGGTCATAATCTAAAACAATGGTCTGCCTGGAGGCCTCCACGTCATAATTGGGGTGAACAACTTTCTGGTCAATGAAGAAATCCGAAATCAATGCTTTGGGATGATACGTATTATAGGTAATACGATGAGGGTTAACCACCGTGAAACCATTCGTCCCGCCAAAAAACAATCGCCCGTTATATCCTTTTAGAACTGCCAACGGATAATAGACTTGTCCCTGCGTATTTGCTTTCTCATCAAACTCTACCAACTGATTGGCACCAATGTCATAACAGCACAGACCATTGTCAGTGCCCATCCACACTTTGCCATCATCATAACAGATGCTGTAAATGGAGTACATTTCCCGCAACATGCCTTCACGCATGGGCACAAACCTGGAAGTAGTGATATCAAAACGGACCAGACCATTGCCTATCGTCCCAATCCAAATGTGGCCGGAATCATCCAAACTGGCAGTAAAAAGTCTCAGGTAAATTGAATCGTTCGGTGCAAAACGCTCTACAGTATGCGTCTGCGTATCCATCCGATAGAGCGCATCGTGACTGACACACCACAACGTACGGTCGCCTTGTCTGAACATATCAAACAAGTAGGCCGACTTTTCATCCAAAGTATAGTGGGTAAACTTCTTGTCTCGGATAGAGTAATAGGATATACGCAAATAAGGATGTTGATAAGCCACCCACATGCCTGTATCTCCCACGGCTATCGTCTTACGGATGTTATTCACCAGCAATGAAGTACTGTCTCCCGTGACATGAAGCAAATTCATTTTTCTCTTGCCGAAAGAATCAAACTGATAGATTCCTCCTCTGAACGTAGAAACCCACAATTCGTTCTTTTTATTTATGGACAAGGATTTGACATTCAACGAAGCCATCTGTCCGGTACCTATCACATTCTGAAATACTCCGGTCCGTTTGTCCATGCGATCTACGCCACCTCCTTCCGTGCCAATCCATAAATAATCTTCATTCTCGGCAAAAGAGCTGACTAACGGAGAGTTCAATCCTCCCTCTTTGGCATGAAAAGTTCGGAAAGCGTCTCTCTCATCTACATTTACATAGCTCAACATCCCGGAATAGGTACCAATCCAGACATTCTGTTGCCGGTCTCCAGCTATCACCCAAATAGAATTATTTGGCAGACTGTAAGGATCCGACCGAGAATGCCGGTGGCAACTCAGTTTACCATCCTCCGGACTAAACAGATAGAGTCCGTCAATGGTACCCAACCATATCTTCCCGTTCTTATCCACAAAGAAAGCCCGTAAAGCATCGTCTTCCATCTCCGGGAAAGGTCCGTAACGGGCTTCCACCACAAACGTAGCCAGGTCAACCTCATACAAACCCTCTTTACTGAAATACGCCCACAGTTTTCCATCACGCACATACGCATGAGAAACAGATTCTATGCCGGAAGCGGGAAAGGTAAAACAATAGTCAAATTCGTTTTTCTCCTGATTGTAACGGTAGACCGTACGGTGTACAAATGTATAAAGTTCCTCTTGAGACACGCAGAATGGCGAATTAACATAGGTCAGACTATCTCCATCGTAGCGAGGCGTATGAAGTTCAACGGTACGGGTATCCAACAATTTCCATTGGTATTGCGTCCTTACCCATACATTACCCGTTCCGTCTACCTTAACTTGTGCCACCGGATTATATACCCGTTCAAACTTGTCCGTTGACTTGCTGTAACGGTACACTCCATTGTTGGTATTGACATACAGGCCTCCGGCTCCATCGGAAGCCATGTTATTGAACGTCCAGCCTTTCGTGGGATTCAAGGCCGCAAAATAAGGATAATATTTTTTATATTGGTAACCATCAAAACGATACAATTCGTAATCCATCATCACCCAGATAAATCCTTCGCTATCTTGCTCAATAGCTTTTATGCCATCATAATAGAATCCTCCTTCCGGAGACATAATCCTGAATTTATACTCATTCGCCCGGACAGGAACTGACTCTATCGCACAAAGAATGACCAACAATAATAGCAAACATCTGTTTTTCATAGCATCGGATTTAAATATCAATACATAAACATTTCATCTGATGCAGTTCTGAAAAAGTCTGAAGTCCTATGGGACATTTCTTACATGCGGGCTGTATCATCTCTGTATTCTTTTATTGGTTGTTCTTACAAAGATAAGGATTATTTCGCAAACCGCAAAATAGAATCGCATCAATACAAAACGGGCGGACGAAACGGAATTATCCATTCATCCGCCCGACTTGCGTCTAAAAGCGTATCGCTTGTCGTACATGTTTTACCTTGCGTTCATGCAGGAACATTTATTAAGAGAGATAGTAATATTTCTATCCGTTGAATATCGTCAAGTCAACGCGTCTCTGTATTTGTCTATGTTGCTGCTATCCTTTTCTATCTGCAGCTTGATGACAAACGGTTCGCCGGGATCGCGTGAAGGCATGCTAACGTTATACTCGTTACGGGTTGTTTCTGTCACATCCACCTCATTGCCATTTAAAACGGCCGCTTTCACGATTTTGATGCCTTTGGGAACTTTCACGGTCAACTTTTGGGAATAGGGAGCGTTGAATACGACCATATATACATCATCCCCCTTACGGGTATAATATCCCCACGCCTGCTTATCCCATCCGGCATAGTCGCAGCCATAGATGCATTCACCATATTTATTCATCCATTTGCCAATGGCTTTTGCCAGTTCCTTTTCTTCCGGACGAAAATCGCCGTCAGCCTGCGGACCGAAGTTAACAACCATGTTTCCACCCATTGATACGGCATGCACAATACGTTCCAGCACCTCTAACGGTGTCTTTACATAGCTCAATGACCAGTCTTTGTGATATCCCCACTGGTTTTCGGGCACGGTCATACAAGCTTCCCAGTCCCAACGGGTCACCTTCAAGTCTTTCACCGGATCGGGCAAACGGCGTTCGTACCCCGATTCATAGTCGCCCATTAAGTGGCCGTTGCTGTCAAAATGACGTTTGCCATAATCATCGGCACGCAAACGGCTGTTGATTGTAACGCTCGGAATCAATTCCTTCAGCATCTTCTCGACATGGGCAGTCCACCAGCCGTTCTTATAGATGCTGGCATCCCACGTACCGTCAAACCAGAAATCCTTCACCGTAGGATAACGTGTGGCAAGTTCTTTCAGTTGGTTGTCCGTAAACTCGAAGAAACGGGCCATCGCTTCCTCATCTTCTTTCGTCTTGATACTGTAACGGTAGTCTGGATGACTCCAGTCCATTACCGAGAAGTAAAAATGCACGTCAATACCTTCGTCATTATAAGCTTTCACCAGTTCGCCCAAAATATCTTTCTTATAAGGCGTCTGCGCTACGGTATATTGGCTGTACTTACTGGGCCACAAGCAGAATCCTTCATGATGCTTGGTGGTTATCTTCACGTATTTTACCCCCATTTGCTTAGCCATCTTGGCCCATGCTTTCGCATCGAACTTTTCAGGATTCCATTGGTCCATCAGTTTCAGCCATTCATCCGCCGGAACCTTAGCCCACGATTTCAACCATTCAGCGGCTCCATTATATACTTTACCGTTCCACTCACCTCCGGGAATAGCATACAGTCCCCAGTGAATGAAAGCGCCCAAACGGTTGTCTCGGAATTTTTTCATATCAGCATCCTGACGTTTTCCCAGACGTTCCGCACCATATTTTAAAGGAAGCTCCAGGTCTGCTGGTAACACCTTCGGACGCTCTTGTGCAAAAACAACACCACTTGTCAGAAACAAGAGGAAAAGAGTAGTTCTAAAAAATCTATTCATGCTATTATTCATTTAAAAGGTTTGCTGCAAAGAACGTACTTTTTTAAGGAAAAGCTTTACTCAAATCCACAAATCTTTTGCTCAAAAACACAATCTTGCTATTTTAGAGATAAAAAGAAGAATTCTTTAGGTTTTTCGAAAGAAGAAAAGGAGAATTTAGCGGGATTTCGTCCCGCAACTGTCAAATATTCTACTTGTCGGATAAAAAATGGGAGAAGCACCTGGGGAGTGCCTTTTTATTCATAAGTTGAGTGATTAATAGATCACCGTCCAAGTCGTCTATTATTCAGTTGGTAAGTGATTAATTGATCACTTGACAAGTGATTAATTATTCAGTTGGCAAAGGATTAACAACTATTTTGCATTCCTGTAAACGACTGAATATAAATACTATACGCATAATTGCTTATAACCTTGGCATCGGCTTGTAAGGAGTGCGGACTGATTTCTCTTTGCTTAGACAACTATACATAAAATAAGGGCGCCCTCCCCTAACCAGCGGGAAGGCGCGCCCTCTCTACATAATATTATGAATGCGAACTTTTAGCGGTTGTATTCATAGATTTGCAGATCACCAACGAAACCGGTACCGGATTCTTGAGAAGCGGGATCATCCCATGAAGCACCGTCTCTCAAGTGACCCTTGATAAAGTTGATACGCAGGTACTGAATTTCCATCGGAGTCTCAATCTGGAACAACTGATAGTCATCAGCCTTCAACGCTTCCGTTTCGAACGTTCCCAGATCTGTCCATTCATCATCGGCAGCCAGCTTACCTTGCAGCGTAAATGTGTGAACCTGTAGCCATTGGTAGTTCAGACTGCGGTGTCTCCAACCGATCTGACCGAACTTGATTACTTTGCCGAAATCGATATCCAGATAAGCTTGCGGATCGTACGTCGGACGTTGACTGATATTCGGAGCATAATACGTCGAATTATCATCATCAAACATGTTTTCAGGCACGCATTCTTTGCTACCATCCATGTAGTTTGCCAAGTTAGACTCGAACGCCCATGTTGAGGCATCGTAAGGAACTCCCACATACAGCGGAGCCTCATCAGCCACCTTCACCGTACAAACGGCTTCGGCCTTGCCACGATCGTTAGCGGTTACGCGAACAGTGGTAGACTGGCCTATCTCACCAGTAATGGTGATGATACCGTTCTGATCTACCGTAGCGACGCTTTCATCATCTGAGGTATAGGTAACAGAAGGATCGGTTGCGTCACTCGGGTTCACCGTTACATACTGAGCCAGATTGAAAGTTGCACCCTTCTCCGCTTCTACCGTCTGACCGGCGGACTGGATGGTGATGCTGCTTACCACAACAATATTACTGATGACGCGAACAGGATATACCACATACGTACCCGAACCGTCTTCCACCGATACAATAATGGTATCCGTTCCCAACGGCATGGGAATGGGTTCCGGAGCCGGAGGAGTGGTCAGTAACGGAGTTATCAATCCGTCTTCTGACAGATCGATAGCACCGGATGGTTCTCCGGCAAAGCGATAACTCACTTTGCTGTCTCGGGCGCTTTCCGGCATGATGAACGGCTTCAGCTGCAAAGGCTCTCCTTCCGTCACGTCAATACCAAAAACGTCACTCTCTATGTTGTATGCTTCTTCTACTGTGATGTTCTTGGCTCCCAGGTCATCATCATCGCTGCAAGCCGTAAACAGGGCACCGCAAGAAAGCACCATTCCGATATACAAGTAATTGATTTTTTTCATATCTCAAAGATGTTTTTAGCTGTTTGGTTTATCTTGTAATGTCTTTCCAACCCGGATTCTGCGTCAACTGCGGATTCAGCAGCATCTCATTCAGAGGTATCGGGTAATAATAGCGCTTGTCGTCCCAAGGACGGATACCATCGATAACGGTCGTTGAAGTCGGCCAGGGAATGATGAAGCCATCGTTGTCCACACGTACGGTGTTGCCTACCTCAGCGATGGGCACGGTCACCTTGTCCCAGTGATTGCCCCACTCATCAGTATAGTTCTCATCCAGACGGTTCTTGCTGTAGAGAGCTACTTTGGCATCGGTCATCTTCATACCTCTCAGTTGGATAGTGAAGAACTTACCGGCTTTCCAACGCATCAGGTCCTCATAGCGTTCGCCTTCCAGCATCATTTCCACACGGCGTTCGCGGCGTATCTCACGCAGGATAGGAGACACAGAGTAATCCAGCTTTTCTGCAAAGATGGCATCCAGACGCGGGTCGGCAGGAATATTCTGCAGCGTCAGACGGGCATTGGGATATTTATCGAAATCGAATCCGGCACGCAGACGAAGTGCGTTGACGGTCTCATCCAAGTCTTCGTTAGTGATTTCGTTCAGTTCGGCACGAGCCTCGGCGTAAATCAGCAACAGTTCAGCGTAACGGAACATGTGTGCCGTCTGTTTTCCATCGGCATTGGCAGTCCACTCACCTTCCATATCACTCATCCAGTGCTTGATAAAACGGTAACCGGTTACGGTAGAGTTGTACTGTTTCATGGGAGAAGCGCCACCGGTATCATAAGTCACCATCGGGAAGATGATACCGCTCTCTTCAATCGTATAGGTATAATCGTCCGCATCATAGATGGAAGCGTATTCACCGGGCTTACAGATAGTCTGGCGCAGACGCGGGTCACGGTTGTCCAGTTCTTCCCACATGCCGTCATAGCCCTTGAACAAGGGATTTACTTCCCAGTTGCCTTCCGTACCGCCAATGTAGATAGGACGGCCGTCCTCGCAGAGATATTCCTCTATAGCGCAGAGGGGAGCACCCATAGCGTAACGGGTGTGATTGTTCTTACCCATATAACGTGGATTATCGTTACCCAATTTCACACCGTCATAGACACGGGCCAGAATAGTTTCCTCGTTTCCATCGGACTCTGGAGTATTCTTCTGAATGAAGAGCTGGTAGTAAGAGTCCGTACCTCCGTTGTCGAACAAGTGGTAACGGCCTTTATCCATAACGGTGCGAGCGGCATCGCGTGCCTGACGCAGGAATTCATCAGCAGTAGACTGCAGGTTCAGTTCCGTATGATACTTGCGGAATGTTCCTTCGAAGAGGCAGAAACGGGCTTTCAGGAACAAAGCCATATCCTGATTGATGCGGCCGCAGGAATTGTCATTGTCTTCCAGATGATCTACGGCAAAGTCAAGACACATCATGATGCTGTCCACCAACTGCGGACGGGGCATGCGCGGATCGTACATTTCTTCCGAAGAAGTATCCAGTTCTTTTGTCAGCCAAGGCACCTCACCGATGGCGAGCAACTTGATGTAATAATCCCATGCTTTGAAGAAGTAAGCCTGTGCGGCATAACCGTTCAACGCTTCGGGAGTAGCGTCCGTCACTTGTTTATAGTGATTCAGGAAGTAGTTCACCTTGCGCAGCTTCTCCCAGTTCCAAGCCGTATCGAAGTTCTTGGAAGCGGAGGTCGGCGTGTCGTAGGTACCACCCAATTTGGTATCAATACTACCGGCATATACCACGTTGTCGCTGAACGCATCGGCAAAGATAATCTGACTGCCGGCTTTTACGGGCAGGAAACCCTTGTCGTGAGACGTGTTGTTGGTACCGCCGATACCGTGACCGGTCACGAAGTAACGATAAATACCATCCAGGTACAATTGCAAATCGGCCTCTTTCGTAAAGAAGTTACCGTCGGCCATCTGGTCTATCGGGTCGCGCTGCATAAAGTCATCATTGCACGACGAGAACAAGGCCAGGAGCATGCATAAAGATGTTATAATAGAATATTTTTTCATATTTGTCTAATCGTTTTTAAAGTTTAGAAACCTACTTGAACACCGAAGCTGATGGTACGCTTGGGAGGATATGCGTCAGAGATGTACTCTGAATCGTAGTACTTAGGCACCTTGGAGATAGTGAACAGGTTGTAACCCGATACGTTGATTCTTACTTTCTCCAGACCGATCTTCTCTACCCACTTCTTGGGGAAGGTGTAACCCAGCACGGCTTGTTTCAGTTTGAAGTAAGCGGCGTTCAATAGATAACCGGTCTGCTCATAGCTTTCAAAACCAGAACCATACATTGGGAATTCTGCATCTGTACGATCGGGGGTCCAAGAATTGTCGTACATTTTTTGAGAACCTGCACCATTACCCCAATAGCTGGAAGTGTCAGAAATCCAATAATCACGTTTGCCCAAACCTTGGAACATCAAGTCGAGGTCGAAACCTTTGTACTGGAAATTGGCCGTAAGATTATAACGATAACGCGGTGTGTTATTACCGATAACCTTGCGGTCGCCCGGGTCACCGATAGTGGACTCACCTGAATTGATTACACCATCGTGATTAAGATCTTGGTACCATACATAGCCCGGATAAGCCTGTCCACCCTTGAAATATGTACCGTGATAAATCGGTTTACCGTTGGCACCCATTACAAGGTTACCGTTAGCATCCAGTTCGAAGTCTTCCTTTTGCAGGATACCGCCCGTCACATAACCCCAGATTTCACCAACTTCCATACCGGCATACAACTGACCGTCGGCAATCTTTCCGGTCGGGTTAGACGGATAGCTAATAACCTTGGCATGGTCATCGGACAAAGCTACACCTACACTGTAAGAGAAGCCGTTTGCCAAACGGTCCGACCATTTGGCCTGGATTTCAAAACCGGTAGTCTTCAGTTCACCGGCATTTTCGTACGGCAGGTCATCGTCACCAATCAGAGCCGGATATTCCTTACCACCCGGAATCAAAATGTCTGTTACCCTTCTTTCGAAGATATCGGCTGTCAACGTCAGACGGTTGTTCAAGAACGTAAAGTCGAAACCGAGGTTCTTTGTCGTAGATTTCTCCCACGTCAGGTACGGATTAATCAAAGACGGAGTAGAGATACCGGTCGGATAACGGGAACCATCAAACAAGAAGTACCCCTCTACCAAGTTAAACACAGACTGATAGGGATAGCGACTGGTTGGCTGGCTACCCAAACGTCCCCAAGAGAGACGGATCTTGAAGTTGTCCAACCAACTCTGGGACCAATCCATGAATTTTTCTTCCGACACGCGCCAACCCAAGGAGAAAGTCGGGAAGGTCTGGTAACGGGAATCCTTCGGGAATCTGGAACTACCGTCGTAGCGTACGTCGAACTCAAAGAGATATTTGCCCATGTAGTTATACATCAAACGGCCGAACAAAGCGCGAGCAGCTACTACATAGTGAGTATTGGAAGAAGTATTAGCGGTTACGTCTTCTACCAAACTCGGATTAATGATGTTCGGGTCAAGCAAACGAGTCAGCGAAAGCTCCGTACCAGCATATGTTTCCCGTTCTTGGTTGAAACCTAACAAAGCAGACACGTTGTGCTTCTCGGCAAACGTCTGATTGTAATCCGCATAAATATTGAACGAATAATTATCTTGGTTATAGCGGTTTACATACGCATCGTTAGTAGTAGCCCAACGGTTTTCCAATGCCGTCCATGAGTTGAACACACGAGACTGTGCCGGGTGGGTTCTCTCCCGCTGGTAGGTAGTCGGAGTGAATGAGAAATCACCCTTTATCTTCAATATTTTCGGCAAAATAGTAAACTCCGGACTGATAGAAAGAATCATCTTGCGACGGGATGTCTTGTCGCGACCGCCTGCATAAAGGTAGCTCACAGGGTTCTCTGTCGGATAGTTGGGCAGAGGATCGTCCGGACCTGTCAATACGGGCTGATAGACGTAGTTTTCAGGATAGTAAGCCTTGGCGTCATGCCAAAGGTTTGCGCCCAAGGTCTGTTGCGTAGGAGATTCGTTGTCCAACACGTTGTACGAAGCTTTGGCACCTACCGTAAACCAATCGGTCACCTTGGCATTGATGCCCAGCATAGCGTTGTAACGCTTGTAACGGTCGGTACGGATTTCGTACATACCCCGCTGGTCCTGATAGCCCAACGAAACGTAGTAGCTGATGCGGTCACCGCCACCCTGGATGGAGACGTTGTGCTTCTGGGTCGTAGTCCAGTCCTTCACTAATTCTTCATACGGATTGGTGTTGCCTACCCATTGGATGGCATCGCCACGCATAAAGTAAGGCTTGTTGTTCACAGGGTCTTGCATGTAAGCCCACATGTGGTCCAGTACTTCCTGATCGTCCTGCGAATACTGGGTCGTCTCATACGTCCACAAGTCACGGTCCATGCCTGCCTTATAAATATAGTAGGAATCCAAAATGTCCGGCAATGCATACGGCTGGTCGAGGGCAATCTCGTATGAATAGTTCACTCTCGCCTTCTGTTGGTAGTGACCGGACTTGGTCGTTACCAAAATCACACCGAACGTGGCACGCGTACCGTAGATAGCGGCAGCGGAGGCGTCCTTCAGGAAGGACATGTTGTCGATGTCGTTGGGGTTCAGCTGATTCAAGTCGTCCTGCGTGATTTCCACACCGTCCAACAATATCAACGGAGAACCGGAAACGACATCAAATTTGTTCTTGTCATCGTTCGATGTACCGCGTTGACGGAATGTCGTAGCACCACGAATATTCATTTGCGGTACATTGGTCGGGTCACCACCATTAATCGTAACGTTCAAACCCGGCACCATACC
Organism: uncultured Bacteroides sp.; assembly: GCA_944322275.1. GTDB lineage: Bacteria > Bacteroidota > Bacteroidia > Bacteroidales > Bacteroidaceae > Bacteroides. Next base: position 27,520 of record CALUOV010000013.1, read on the forward strand.
CTGCAACGCTTGTCCTACGCTGGACACGGGGCGTGCCTCCAAAGCCTCGGCATTAACAGAAGCCACGGAAGCGGTCAGGTTTTCCTTCTTTTGCGACTGGAAACCAATGACTACCACCTCGTCAATCATTTCCGAGTCTTCCTTCAGTACGACATCAATCGTACTCTTACCGCCTACAGTAATCTCCTGCGACTGATATCCCACGAAAGAGAATATCAATACCGCATCATTACCCGACACGTTCAACGTGTATTTACCATCGATGTCGGTGATGGTACCGTTGCCGGTGCCTTTCACCTGGATGGTCACGCCAATCATCGGTTCACCCGTGGCATCTTTCACTACACCGGTTACCGTCCGGTTCTGCTGTACAGCCTCAGATGCGAACACGCCCCCCCCCGTAGCGGGAAGAGCCTTCGAATAACCATTCCCTATCACACAGGACAGGAGCAAGAAGAAAAGCGCACCTCGGTGAACCTTTCTTGTCGTGAATAGCTCTTTCACATTTTTCATAATAATTTTAAGTAAACATTATAAAACAACTATATTAAAAGCACACAAGATTCAGCAAGAATGCTAAAATCTCGGCCGCAAAATTAAGAAAATGTAAAATAGAGGCTTTACTCAAATAGACATTTCTTTTGCTCTAAATCACATCCAACTATAGATTATTGACATTCAACGTTTTACAATTAAAAAAATATTTCAAAAGGCTATATTTTTCTAATTTTCATCGAATGAAGCCGACTGTTTATCCTCAAAAAGCAAGCTTAAAAAAAGAGATTTCTAGCACGAAAAGGAAGAATTTATACTATACATCTCTCCGTTTCTGTCTACGAATCGAATGCATAAAAAGTTTTTTTCCTCAAAAGATGCCACTTCTACCACAGCATATTATATTATATATAAATGCAACTATACTTCAACCGCCATAGAAGCCAAATGAAATGGCCATAGAAGCCAGTTGAAATGGCTGTTGAAGCTTACTTACTTTGCCTCTCATCTTATGCTTTGGCAAATTGCGGGCATTCATTATGGCAAAACTCATTCTGGCTGATGCGACAAATGAATTTAGAGGCACGCAGATAACAAAGATAAGAGTCAAATATAAATGTATAAATGGTACAAAATCGGGTTTTAATAGGACAATATCGACATTTATTTGGATAAGTCACTTTTCATGCTTAATTTTGACCCGCTGTATTGTTAATATTCAACTTTCGCAAGCTTAAGCCGATTGAGCACTTGTGAAACTTAAATTAAAACGATTACCAATGAAACTTTTTAATGTCAAGAACATAGTGTACGGCCTGTTGGCGATGGCCGTAGCCTGTGGAGTTCCTGCGGAAGCACGAGAGAAAGCTCCAAGCAAAGCAACCACCGAACAGATGGATTGGGAAACTTTTTTAAGCCAGCATGACATGCGCTGGAACCGACTGACAGCAGACCCAATAGAACGTTCGGCAGACGGACAACTGCGCACAGGTTACTATGCAGGCGCCATTATGGGAAACGGCCTGCTGGGAACCAACCTTTATAAACTGACGGACAATGTCTACCGCCTGAACGTGGGACGGAGCGATGTGACCGAAGCCCGGTCGCCTTACGATCTCTTCAATTCGGCACGCCTGCCCATCGGCTACTTCACTCTGCGCACGCAAGGCAATGTGACTTCAGAAAGCATGACACTTTCCCTTTATGATGCCATCACGCGAGGAACATTCCAAACGGACAAAGGACAGATAGACTTCAAAACGTATGTACACGCCAACAAGAATTACATTGTATTTGAGACGGAAGCGACCGGTGAAGAGACGGATTATGTGTGGGACTTCATTCCACAGGAAGCCATCAGCCCCCGTTATTGTATCAATGGCACAGCACCTGATGGCTACCTGAACCGGGAAGGGAAATCCAACCCGGCTCCGGAAAGGCACACACGCAACGGCGTAAACCTGTCGGTACAGAAACTGGTAACCGACACCACATTTCAAACAGTGGCAAGAGTATACGTTGTAGGATGGAAAGAAGTGCAGGAGGGCAACAAACGGCGCATTGTGGCCACGGTGTCGCAAGAAAGCCGTGAGCAGAATGCCATAGCTTCCGCCATACGCACCGTTCAGGAAGGACTCAAACAAGCATCCGGACAACTGGAAAACGAGCATACGACATGGTGGCATGACTTCTACCGGAAAACAGCTTTTGTCACCTTCCCCGATAAACGGTTTGAAAGTTTCTATTGGGCACAATACTATAAATTTGCTTCCACCGCACGACCCGGCAAACCTGTCGTAGACCTGCAAGGAGTGTGGCCGACATGGGACACGCCCTGGACCGCCATCTGGATGAATCTGAATATCCAGTTGACTTATTCCTGGCAAGCGAAAGCCAACCTGGGCGAACTGGCGCAACCTTTATGGGACGCATTGTGGAACAACCGTGATAACTTGCGCCGCAACGTGACTGACATTGCCGGTCAAGAGACCTGGGTGGATGCCGCCTGCCTGCCTCGTACGGCAACCTACGATTTCCACGCCCCTCTTGACCCAGCCGCAACCGTTGACAACAATCAATATGAAGTAGGCAACCTGACCTGGACTTTGTTCTACTACTGGCAACATTGTCTGGCATACGGCGACACCCGACAACTGACAGAGAGGCTGTTCCCACTGCTGAAGGCCGCAGTCAACCTGTTCTTCCATATCCGTACCGAACACAACGGCAAATACGGGCTGCCGCCGACAGCCTCACCGGAATACACAAAAAGCAACGTCGGCCCCAACGCCACTTATGACCTCGCCAATCTGCGCTGGGGATTGCAGACTCTGATTGACATTGACACGACCTATCACCTGAACGACCCCATGCTGCCTGAATGGAAAGACTTCCTGAATAATCTGGTAGACTTTCCCTACAGTGAGGAAACAGGATTCAAGGTCAGCGACAAGTATGAATTCATTGACACTTCTCACCGCCATTACTCCCACCTGTTCATGATTTACCCCTATCACATGTTGGACTGGGAAAGCGCGAAAGACCGTCCAAGGATGGAGCTGAGTGTGAATCGATGGAAAGGGAACCAAGGATACTCACGAACCGGGAAAGCCGCTATGCTGGCCAGCAAAGGTGACGGAGACGGTGCTCTGGAACAAATGGAAATCTTCCTGCAACGGTTTGTCAAGCCTAATACGCTCTATGCGGAAACTGGTCCGGTCATCGAGACACCGATGGCGGCAGTCTCTACACTACACGAACTTTACATGCAAGACTGGGGAGATAAAATCCGAGTATTCTACGGCACACCATCGGCTTGGAAAAACGCGTCATTCATCAACCTGCGCGCCAAAGGGGCTTTTCTCATAAGTGCCTCCAGGCAGGACGGAAAGAGTGTATTCATACAAGTGGAAAGTGAGAAAGGCGGATTATGCCGCCTGCAAACGGGTATGCCTTCAGAAAATATACAGGTTCAGAATACCCAAGGAGAGCCCATACAATTTACGTTGATGTCTGAAGAAAACGGTGTGATAGAAATTAACATGCAAGCCGGAGACGTGGTGCAGGTGACAGACAAAACAAGGAAAGCCGTCTATCCTGCCCCGCAGAAACATACCAAGAACGCAGATTTCTACTACGGAGACATCCAATCATAACAACAGCTATTGGCGGAGTTAAATATGCACTCATTTAATTCCGCCATTTCATTTTTTTCTCTTACCTTTGCGCCCGAACACAGTCAAGAAAACATTCTGATGATACGCAGGCAAACCATCACACTTTTGTTACTCTTCGTCAGCCTACTGACGTTGGCGGTACCCGTCATGCCTCATCATCACCATGCTGATGGAAACATCTGCCTGCGGCACGATTCAGCATCTTTACCTGCCGGCTCAACGTCTCATGCAAGTCATTCCCACTGCTGCCATAACCAAGGCTGTGTGGCCACCCACTACTTCCAGCGCACGCCCGTTGTACGCCAGCATGTGTCTGCCGACCAAGCGCAACGCTTAGTGACTGACTTCGCGATGTTTTTCCTGAAGCAAGACATCGCTTTGGATTCTTACCAATTTTACTCTTATTCTCCTTACATCGAATCGCTACACGGCACGTACATCGTACATGCCAAGGGAAGGCGCGCCCCGCCTGCTTTCTGACCTCCGTCTGTTTGCAACCGAATTGCGAACAAAACTCCCTACTTTTGCAGGCGAGGAAATAAAATCTTATCATTTAAGAAACTAAAAACACGAATCCTAATGAATACAAAGCCATTATTCGTGGCAGCATTGGGCCTGTTCTTCTTGGGCTCCTGCCACAACCACAATGCCCACGACCATGAGGCGGAAGGGCACGACCATGAAGCGGAAACCGCCGCCGCTCACAACCATAGCGATGAAATCGTACTGACACCGGAAAAGGCCCGTGCGGCAGGCGTGCAAACCAGCATTGTCCAGCCAGGAAGTTTCCGACAGGTTATCCGAACGAGCGGGCAGATTGTCGCTGCCCAAGGCGAGGAAACCTATGCCGTGGCTCCCGTAGCCGGAGTAGTCTCTTTCCGCCGGAAAGTCACCGAGGGCATGTCCGTAGGCCAAGGCAGTCCGCTCCTCCTGTTATCATCCAGACATATCGCTGAAGGTGACCCCGTCACCAAAGCACGCATCGCTTATGAA
>CALUOV010000014.1 GCA_944322275.1 uncultured Bacteroides sp.
GTATCTGCAAGACTTCCCCGGCAAGCAGGACGTGCTGCGCTATGTGCTGACTGCCAACGCTCCGGAGACCAAGGATAATGACTTTACCTGGAAAGACTTTCAGGCACGCAACAACAACGAACTGGTTGCCGTATACGGCAACTTCGTAAACCGTGCGTTGCAACTGACGAAGAAGTATTTCGAAGGCAAAGTACCTTCATGCGGCGAGCTAAATACCTACGACCAAGAGACTTTGCGGGAGTTTGCGGACGTGAAGGGCGAAGTGGAACGCCTGCTGGATGTATTCAAATTCCGCGATGCGCAGAAGGAGGCCATGAACCTGGCCCGCATCGGCAACAAATACCTGGCCGATACGGAGCCTTGGAAACTGGCCAAGACCGATATGTCGCGCGTAGGAACTATATTGAACATAGCCTTGCAACTGGTTGCCAACCTGGCCATCGCCTTTGAACCGTTCCTGCCCTTCAGCAGCGAGAAACTGCGCAAGATGCTGAACGTAGAGCACTTGGAATGGGACAATTTGGGACGTACCGACCTGCTTCCCGCCGGGCATATGCTGGGTGAGCCGGTTCTGCTGTTCGAGAAGATAGACGATGAGACCATTCAGGCGCAAGTCGACAAACTTTTGGCTACGAAGAAAGCCAATGAAGCCGCCAACTACAAAGCCCATCCGGTGAAACCGACGGTAAGCATCGAGGATTTCGACAAACTGGACATTCGTGTAGGTACGGTGTTGGAATGCGCCCCTGTGCCCAAGATGAAGAAGTTGCTTCAGTTCCGGATAGCCGATGGGCTGGAGAACCGCACCATCGTAAGCGGCATTGCCCAACATTACAAGCCGGAAGAGCTGGTTGGTAAGCAAGTATTGTTCATTGCTAATCTGGCTCCCCGCCAATTCAAGAATGGCTTGGTGAGCGAGGGCATGATTCTCTCCGCCGAGGACTGGGACGGCTCGCTGGCCGTAACTTCTGTATTGCGTGAGGTGAAACCGGGCAGCGAAGTAAAATAAGTTTTAATGAAGAATGAAGAATTGAGAGTACCTATCGTATCCGTCCCATTCTTCGTTCTTCATTCTTCATTTGGCTCTTCATTCTTCATTAAAATATGGCAACATTAAAGGAAAAGACTGCCAGCGGGTTGTTGTGGGGAGCTGTAAGCAACGGAGCGCAACAACTGCTTAACTTGCTTTTCGGCATTGTTTTGGCACGCCTGCTGGACGATACCGACTATGGCATGGTGGGGATGTTGGCCATCTTTACCGCTACGGCGGGGACCTTGCAGGAAAGCGGTTTTACCGCTGCGCTGGCCAACCGTAAGCAAGTAAAGCATGAAGATTACAATGCAGTCTTTTGGTTTAGTGTGCTGATGGGCGCGGGAATGTACGTCGTGCTGTTTTGTTGCGCCCCGCTTATTGCCCGCTTCTATGGTGACGAGCGTCTCATTCCTTTGGCGCGTTATGTTTTTCTGGGATTTCTGATAGCCAGTACCGGGACGGCGCATCATGCCTATCTGTTCCGCAACCTGATGGTAAAGCAAAAAGCCGAGGCACAAATTCCGGCATTGCTTATTTCCGGAGTGACCGGAATAGCCATGGCGTACGCAGGCATGTCTTATTGGGGCATTGCCACCCAGACATTGGTTTATATCGCTATAACCAACCTGTCTTATTGGCGTTTATCTGCTTGGCGTCCTACCCTGCAGTGGAATTTCCATCCTTTGAAAGAAATGTTTGGATTCAGTGGCAAACTATTGGTGACCAACCTCTTTACGCAAGTCAGCAACAACCTGCTTTCCGCTTTGCTGGGACGTTTCTTTACACCGGGCATCGTAGGCCAATATACGCAGTCGGCCAAATGGAATACCATGGGCTATTCGGTGGTAAGCGGTATGATAGGCAGTGTGGCGCAACCGGTATTGACCGAAGCCTCCAATGACCGTAGCCGCCAACTGAATGTGCTGCGCAAGATGCTGCGGCTGGCTGCTTTCCTGTCCTTTCCGGCGATGCTGGGGCTGGCGTTAGTGGCCGAAGAACTGATTGTCATCGCCATCACGGACAAATGGTTAGCGTGCGTACCTATCTTGCAAGCCTTATGCCTGTGGGGAGCTTTTATGCCCATCATCACACTCTACACAAATTTGATTATCAGTAAAGGACGCTCCAACATCTATATGTGGAATACCATCGCTTTGAGCCTGACACAAATGGCTACATTGATTCTGAGTCACAGCTACGGCCTTCAAATCATGGTCATCTGTTTCGTCTGCGTCAACATCGGATGGCTGCTGGTGTGGCAATATTTTGCCGAACAAGCTGTAGGGTTGACCTTATGGATGACAGCCAAGGATATACTTCCTTTTGCTTTTGTAGCCTTGTGTACCACGCTTACCGCCTGGTATGTAACTCTCGGTATTGAAAACGTTTATTTACGTTTCGTCTGCAAGGTGGCGATAGGAGCTGCGGGATATATTGTTGTGATGTGGCTCAGCCATGCCCGAATATTCAAGGAATGTGTGGGTTTTATCTTAAAAAGAAAGTTATGAAAGTCAGTGTATTGATGCTTGCCTATAATCAAGAACGGTATATAGACGAAGCCATACGGAGCGTCATGCTCCAACAAACAGATTTCCCTTTCGAATTGGTCATCGGGAATGACGGAAGCAGCGACCGGACAGGAGCGATATGCCGGGAATGGCAAAAGCGATATGCCGACCGAATCGTTTTGATAGACCGCCCGAAGAACATCGGACTCATTCCTAACTTTATGCAGACTTACCCTTGCTGCAAGGGGACTTACATCGCTATCTGCGAAGGGGACGACTTCTGGACAGACAAAAGCAAATTGCAACGTCAGGTCGATTTTTTAGATGCTCATCCCGACTATGCCATCTGTTTTCACCGGGTCATCAACTACTATGCGGACCGGGGCACCAAGAGCCTGAGCAATGGAGGCCAGATAACCGATACGGATATCTACGACTTGGCACGTAGCAATTACATTTCCAATGTCTCGGCCGTATTCCGCAACCATCTGCTGCCCGACGGGCTTCCCGAATGGTTCGGTGAAGTCAGTACGTACGATTACGCTCTGCACATGCTGAATGCCCAGTTTGGCAAGATTCATTATATGAAACGTCCCATGGCCGTATACAGGCAGCATGGGAAAGCCATTTGGAGCCAAGCCGCCGAGACATCCAAACTGGACATCAGTTTGAAGGTCCGCGAACTGTTGATGGAATACTTCCGCGACAGGCGTCCCGATGTGTACGAACCGCTTCGGGCTTCTTACATCACTATCTGTTTGAACCATATCCGGCAATATCGTTCTACCAATCATCCCGCTACGGCTGAGGCTGTAGAGAATAGGTTGTTTGCACATTGTCCGGAATGGACTTTGCCACGTATTCGTCAAGCGGCCGGTAATCTTTCCAACCGGCAACGACGCTTCAGGTTCGCTTGGACTAAAATGCTGAAAAACGCCCGCGCCTTCTGTTCTTATTTCATTCCTCTGCCAAGAATCCGCGGATAAGGTTGTCCAGCAAGCCCATATCCGTCAGCAGTTTCTCCACAAACTCCCGGAAAGCGCCGTAGCCTCCGTGCGTTGTGGTCACATAGTCTACTTCGCGCTTTACGTATTCGGGCGTATTGACAGGTGAGGCACTGAAGCCTACTCGTTTCAACAAAGGCAAGTCGTTCAGGTCGTCGCCAATGAATGCTACTTCGGCCAGACTGATGCCTAACTCCGCACACAACGCTTCGGCCTTTGCTACTTTGTCTTGTACTCCCAGGAAACAATAGTCAATCTTTAACTTCTCGGCACGCTGTTGCACAATGAGGGTGTTTTCGCCAGTCAGTATGGCTACAGGTATGCCTGCCCTGTGCAGGAAAGAGACTCCCCAACCGTCTTTTACAGAAAAGCGTTTCATGAAGTCCCCTTCTGCGGTATAATACATTCCTCCATCTGTCCATACACCGTCGATGTCGGTGATTACAAGCTTTATTGATTTAGCATTTACCATTTACTTTATACTCGTTTATCGGTCATTTCTATGATTTAAGCGGTCCGGCCTTGCCTCTTCGTCCATCCCAATATCCTTTCCAAAGAGCCTTCAGCTTGGCCCTTTTCTGTTTTTCATAAAGCAGCACAAAGACGATACGCTTCCATAAATGGTAGCGCAGATGGGCTTTCAGATTAAGATAATCAGGATAAGCCCGATACAAGATCATGCCGTTACGTACGTTGTAGTAAGTGCGGGCAGGCGGATACTCATTGGGGAAGACTTCGCGGCCCAGCAACTTATGCTTTTTCTTCTGGTAGCCAAACTCATGCTGCAAAAGGATGTCACGAAAACACAGTGTAGGAATGCCTTGTCGGGCAGCCCGCCAGCAAAATTCGCAATCGATACCCCAGACAAACAAATCTTCCCGGAATAAGCCTAGCCTTTCAAACAGTGCCAACGGATAAACACTGGCGGAAGTCATGGCCGAGGAGACTTGGGCTATTGACGCCTCTTCAGGATAAAGCGTAGTGTGCTGGGAACGCAAATAATAGTTTGTAGAAAAAATAGCGGTCTGCCCTTCATGCCCGGCCTCCCACTCGGCTATCTTTGCCCGATAACGGGCCATCTCACCGGGTAGGAAAAAACTGTCCTGATCCATTGTCATCAAATGGGTGCAGCCTTGAGAACGGGCAAAACGGATACCTTCATTCAGCGCGGCACCGATGCCGACATTATGTGGCGTATTGTCCCACCGCAGAATGCAGTCCACCTGCGGCAGATAGGTTTGAATATTAGTTTCCACCTCCTCTGCGGGATGGTAGAGCACAACAACTGCGGCCAGTTTCATAACAAGTCTCTAGAATATATCAATTCGTTACGGGGAACGAAGTTTTTCACCTGACGGCCTATCACTTGACCACGGTCTGCCCACTTATATCCATCACCGGGACTAAGCAGATGCAAATCTTCTTCACGAATCACATCTCCCGGCTGCAAGTCGCGACGGGTAGCGATGGATCGCTCCAGCTTCACGCGGGCTGCGGCTACGGCCGGTTCAATGTACAATTCTTCACGCCCCATCCAGCGTTCGGCCAGACGAATGTCACGTATCATACGGTTTACACCATCAGGCCCCAAAGAGCCTTGCTGGTCAGTTCCCTTCATCCGTCGGTCGATAGTAATGTGCTTTTCCACGATTTCAGCGCCCAAAGCCACAGCTGCCACCGGAGCGGCTATGCCGATTGTATGATCTGAAAAGCCTATAGTGTACTGCCCGTAATGCCGTTTCAAGTAAGTGATGGTAAGCAGGTTCAAGTTGTCCGGTGCTGTGGGGTATTGCGACACACAGTGCAGAATGGCTATCCGCTCGTGATAGCGGGTAATCACCTCCAAAGCGTCATCCAGCTCTTTACGGCCTGCCATGCCCGTGGAAAGGATAATGGGAATACGCGTCTCCGCCATAGCTTCCAGCAAAGGCAAATTGGTCAGGTCGCGACTGGCTACCTTCAGACGGTCGGGCGTGAAGAGCTTCAACAACGAGAGGCAGCCGGGCGAACAAAGAGTCTCTACAAAATCCAGCCCCAATGACTTGGCGTGCCGATATACCTCGAAGTGTTCCTCATCCGTCAGTTCCAACTTCGCACGATGCTCGCCGTAAGTACGTCCGAAAGAGTTGGGCGAATCATAAGGGCGGTTCATCTGCGAGTCTGTCAGTTCTTCCCGAAGGTCGCGTTTGGTCATCTTCACGGCATCCATCGGCCGCAGATCCAGTCCGAAAGCGTCTTCATGCACCGAACGGGACACCAGATCTACAATCAATTTCGCCAGGTCGACAGAGCCGTTATGATTCTGTCCGATTTCTCCTATAATATATGTATGGTTCATTTTTCATTCCTCCTAATATTCTCCCGCATCCGTTCCAGATATTCCGGACGGGCGTCTACCGTCCGCAACAAAGCCTCCAGACTACGGTCGGTTTTCTCGTTCCATTCGGCATAAAGGCTGCCTAACAGGCTGAAGTCTTCCGGTGTATCAAGCGTAAAACGCAAGTCTTGCCGTTCCTCCAGTCCGGCAGGCAAAGGAAGCAACCGGACGCTGAAGGTCTCCGGATGCGTATACAGATAGATGGTCACGTGCTCGTGATAAAGCTGTTCATCCGTGAGCGTAGCCGCACGGCACAAGGCGTCAAAAGTGGTCAGCTCCGCAAACAGTCCGATGTGCGACTTAATGGTAGGCCGCCCGTCCGGCCATCCGAAGGCCACATAGTCAGCCGGCTCCCGGTCATGTGCCTCAAAGAGCGTCCGGAAGGTATCCGCCCTCAGAAACGGATTGTCTGAACAGACTCTTATAATACGGTCTATCCCAAAGTGACCGGCTGCTCCGATAAAGCGTCCCAACACATCGTCTTCACCGCCCCGATAGCAATCAATGCCTTTTTGCCGGGCTACCTCTGCCAACACATCGTCCTGACCGCGTGTCGTAGTGGCCAGCACGATACGTACGCCGGGACAAGCCTCTCTTAGACCTTCTATCTGGATGTCAATGATGCGTTCGTCCTTATAAAAAGGGAGCAAGATCTTACCCGGCAAACGGGTAGACCCTGTACGTGCCTGAATAATAATTCCATCCATCTTATTTTAACACTCAAAACATTGTTTTTATCATAGAATCCTCTCTCTGCCATCTCTTAAACTCATGTCCGAAATGCCGTTCGCTCTGACAAGGCCAATGCGAAGGTATGACGGGCGCCTCCACTCCGTCCTTCAGACAGACGGGAGCTTCTTCCACCACAATCTCATCCCACAGCCCCGCGTCCAGAAAACTTTGCAACAGTCTGGCTCCACCTTCCACCAACAGCGACTGCAAGCCCCGATGATATAAGTCAGCCAGCAGGACAGAAAGATCACGCGTTTCATAAGTCAGTGTCGGCAGGTTATCCTCAAAGAGATGCAGTCCGGCAGGCAACCGATGGTGACAGTCTATCACCACCCGTACCGGCTGAGGCCCCGCCCAAGCTCTTACATTCAGCCTTGGGTTGTCCAGCCGTGCCGTGTCCGTCCCTACCAGAATGGCCGCATGCTCTGCCCTTTGCTTATGTACCAGCATCTGCGTACAAGCACTGGACAGCCGGGCGGGAGATTCTCCTTCTTTTCTCCGGCAGTCTATATAGCCATCCGCGCTTTGCGCCCACTTCAGCGTAATGAAAGGCCGCCTGCAGGTATGGAACGTGATGAACCGTTGTATCAGCTTCCGGCATTCTTCCTCCAGCACACCGACCACCACCTCACGCCCTGCCTGCCTCAGCTTCCCGATGCCCCGTCCGTCCACTTTCGGAAAAGGATCCTGACAGCCTATCACAATACGCCGGATTCCCTTCTCCAAGATCAGATCGGCACAAGGAGGCGTTTTGCCGTAATGTGCACAAGGCTCCAGGCTGACATAAAGCGTAGCTTCCGGCAACAGTTCCGGCCGGCGTACGGAGCGGATGGCGTTCACTTCGGCATGAGCCTGCCCGCACCGGGCATGGTATCCTTCACCGATGATGCGCCCCTCATGCACGACGACTGCTCCTACCATCGGGTTAGGCGGCGCGCCACACAGCCCGTTACGGGCCAGTTGAATACAGCGGCGCATGTATTTTTCGTCTTCATTCTCCATCTTATTTTCTTATTTACGCGACATTGCTTATTTTTGTCTTCCCAAACAATGACGCACATGAGTACATCCATCTCTCCCCGCCTCATCCGCCAACGGATACAAACCTGCTATCCGTCCGGTGAAGCCCTTTGGCTGACCCGAATCGTATGCCACGAAATCTTAGGTCAGCCCATGACAGACTATTATCTGGGCAAAGATATAGTTTTATCCGCAAATAAAGAAACAGAATTAGAAAACATTCTGACACGTTTGTGCCAATACGAGCCTATCCAATACATACAAGGCAAAACACGCTTCCTGGGACGTGACTTTCATGTGGCTCCCGGCGTACTGATTCCCCGCCCTGAGACGGAAGAGCTGGTGGGACAAATCATCCCTCAGGCTCCCGTTGGCGCACGTATCCTCGACATCGGCACAGGCAGCGGTTGCATCGCCATTTCCTTAGCCCTGTCCGTACCGGAAGCTCAGGTCACAGCATGGGACATCTCATCCGAGGCGCTCCGTATAGCTTGTGAGAATGCCCGGACGCTGCATGCGGATGTACGTTTTGTAGCCTGCAACGTACTGACCGTACAACCCGATGCGGACGAACGCTATGACATCATTGTCAGCAACCCGCCTTATGTAACTGAACGTGAACGTCAGGCCATGGAGCCGAATGTGTTGGAGTGGGAACCCGCCCAAGCCTTGTTTGTACCCGACAACGACCCTTTGCGTTTCTATCGGCGCATAGCGCACTTAGGGCACCAATTGCTTTCCCCGAACGGGAGAATGTATTTCGAGATCAACCAGGCATACGGAGAAGACACCGTCAACATGCTGCACGAATCAGGCTATACCGCCATACAAATCGGGAAGGATTTGTCGGGTAACGACCGTTTCGTCCGGTGCCAACGGAATTAACGCTGCGTCATCCGCTCATAAAATGTCTTGCCCGCATTCTCCGGGTGCGCTCCTCCGCTCGTATCGGGCAAGGGAATAAGGAAAGCCGCCAATAACAACAGAACAACGACAAGGGCTATCAACGTGATGCCCATCCGTATCAACCGTGAAGGCACTTGTCCGATCATTTTCCGTACGCTTTCACTTCTTAACTCTATACGATCCATCACTCTCCTAATTCTAATTGATTTTTCACCAGACGGTAGTACGCCCCTTGGGCCGCTACCAGTTCTTCATGTTTACCCATCTCTACAACGCGCCCCTTGTCTATTACCACAATCCGGTCAGCATGGCGCACCGTACTGAGTCGATGGGCCACTATCACGACCGTCCTTCCCCGATAGAAATCCGCCAGATTCTCTACAATAGCGCGCTCATTATTGGCGTCCAAAGAATTGGTGGCCTCATCCAAAAAGATGTAGCGTGGCTGCTTATATACCGCACGTGCTATCAGGATACGTTGTTTTTGTCCCTGACTCAGCCCCACGCCATCTTGCCCTATCAGGGTGTTATACCCCAAAGGCAGTCGGCTGATAAATTCATCTATGCAGGCGATGCGTGCCGCTTCCGCCATGCGTGCCGGGTCTATCTCACCGTCATCCACGGCAATGTTCCGAGCGATGCTTTCCGAAAAGATAACCCCGTCCTGCATCACCACTCCGCATTGCCTGCGCCACCATTTCCGGTTGAAGCGGTTCAAGTTCTCCGAACCAAGGTCTATCTCCCCGCCCGGCACAGAGTAATAGCCCAGCAGCAACTTGACAATCGTTGTCTTTCCACTGCCGCTGGCTCCCACAATAGCCGTTACCTGTCCTTCGGGAATAGTAAAGTCTACATCGTCCAGCGTCTTTTGCAGAGCGTGCGGATCATACTTAAAGTCTACATGCCGCAGATGCAGGCCACATTCTCCGGCAGGAAAAGCGCTCAACGCCTGCGGATTGCTTTCCTCATTCTCCATCTCGTGTATTTCGTTGATGCGTTCCAGACTGATTTTCACATCTTGCAGGGAATAAACGAACTGCATCAGCTGTTCGATGGGGGCATTCAGTTGCCCGATGATGTACTGCACCGCCAGCATCATACCCAGTGTCATTTCTCCTTGTATCACCGCCGTAGCTGCCACCACCGTAATGACAATGTTCTTCAGTTCGTTGATAAAAATACGGCCTGCCTCCTGCGTCTGACTTAGTTTCAGGCTTTTCAGATTGGTGTCAAACAATTCCGCCTGCACGTCTTCCCATTCCCATCGGCGGCGTTGCTCGCAATCCTGCAGCTTGATTTCCTGCATGGAGGTGATGAACCGGTACGTGCAGTTGTTGTTCTTCGCCTGATTCTCAAAATACAGATAGTCTATCTGCTTGCGCCGCCGCAGAAACAGGGCGATCCACCCCGTATAGCACAGGCTTCCCGCCAGAAAGATGAGGAAGATGCGCAGGTCGTATGTCCACAGCACCGCCCCAAATACCACAAAGCTTAGTAGCGAAAACATCACGCTCAGGGTCTGCGTGGTGAGGAACTGCTCCACTCGCCGATGGTCCGCCATGCGTTGCAGCAAGTCCCCCATGAGCTTGGTGTCGAAAAACTGCATGGGCAGCTTCAACAGTTTGATGAAGAAATCGCTCACCAAGGAAATGTTAATGCGCACGCTGATGTGCAACAATATCCAGCGGCGGATAAAGTCTACCGCCGTACGGCTCAGCACCAGCATCAGTTGGCCTGACAGAATGAGATAGATAAAGCCGATATCCCGTTGCCGGATACCTACGTCCACAATGGCCTGTGTCAGGAAAGGGAAAATGAGTTGCAGCACGCACCCCAAGAGCAAGCCCAACAGAATTTGCCCGAAGTAACGTCGGTACTGCCGGATATAGCCGAAGAGAAAACCGAACGAACGTTTCTCGCTTTTATGCTCTCCTTCATGATGCTGATAAAAAGCAGACGTAGGTTGCAGGAAAAGCGCAATGCCCCTTTCCTCCCCTTGCGCCTTCGTACTCAGCCAATGCGCTTTAAATTCTTCTTCCGTATAAGTCAGCAAGCCCTTGGCAGGATCGGCTATGTAGTACCTCTTTCTTCTTTTTATTTTGTAAAGGACCACGAAGTGGTTTTGGTTCCAATGAAGAATACAAGGGAGTGGAGCTTTACACAGCTGTTCTACGGAAATTTTCCCGGAAGTCGTTTGAAACCCCAACCGTTGCGCTGCCCGACTGACAGCCAGTAAAGACACTCCCTCTGTAGAAGCCATGCAGTAACCCGACAGCATTTGAGCGGAATATTCCCGGCCAAAATAGTTGCAGACCATTTGCAGGCAGGTTATACCGCATTGCATGCTGTCGTGCTGCTTGCAGTAAGGAAAAATCCTCATAATCGGCCTTTCTCTTCATTACCGGCTCCATGGCCTTTGTATTTACTCTTCGTTGAATTGAAGAAATAACGGACTACTACATACACTTTACGTGAATCGCTGTAATTGTCCCGATAGTCAGAATGATAAGGACTGTATGTAAAAGATTTGCGATATGAAGTTTTCAGAATATCCGATCCCTGTACATGCACCTGTAGTTTCTTTTTCAGGAACCATTTACTCAAGCTAAGATTCAATTGGGCATAGTGCTTTTTATACGAAGTTCCGCTATTTCCATTGGTGACATACGTAAAATCGGCCCGTGCCGTCATGTCCCAGGGCAATGTAAAGGCATTATAAAATTTGAAATGGAAGATCGGTTTGTCCAATGGTTCGGTGATGCCCAATTTCTCTTCATTAATAAACTGACGGCTTACCTGTATACTATATGTCGGTTGCCAGAATTTAATTTTAGGAGACGCAGATATCTGAGCGTTAATTTCATCCACTTTATCAAAGTTATCGAAAGTGAACAAAATAGCTTCATCATTATACATACGATACACATTCATCAGTTCATCTTTCATGCGCACATAACTTGCAGAGGCATACAACCACGAATAGGAAAGGTTCAAGGAAAGATCATGGTAAGTGGCCGGTTGTATCAGCGGATTACCTCCTTCATACATATAGCGGTTGTCATACTGTACGTTGCTGTCCAGCATATAGTAGGAAGGACGGGTTTTCTTGGCGGTATAGCTCAGCTGAGCCTGTAAATCCCCCCACTGACTTCCTACGGAAAGGTTGGGCAGCAAGTCATTATACTTCCTACTTTGTTCCGCAATGCGTACATCACTTTCATAATAGTCGGATACAGTGTTCTGAAAACGCAGGCCGGCATCAAACGTCCAGTTCTTATAAGAAAGGGCGTATTCAGCAAAAACTGAGGCATTTCCTTCAATGATTTTATCGTCTGTCGAAGTCAGCAGGCTCTGTACGTTATCAAAAACATTCGTACGGTGCGTACGCGTATATTCTCCCCCGAAACTCAGCGTTCCTTTTCCTATCGGTCTGGTCAAAACCAGTTTGGCAGCAACCATGTTGGCATCCGCCTGATTAAAGGTCGTAATCTCCTGACTCAGTATGTCCGAAGCATATTCACGGGTATATTGATTTTTCTGAGACTGACGGAACAAAGCATCCGCATTCAGATCTATTGTCCATTTTCCTACCTTGCCCATATAGTAAGCATTCAGAGCGTGATTGACACCGGAGGGCATTTCCACTTCCGTGTCATAATGAAGATTTTCTTCCTGCCCGTCTGCTATTGTAGAAAGCATATCGCTTTGCATATGCGCATCTATTGGTTGCTTATCCACCGTGTATTGCACGCCTAATGAATGTCTCGCGTTGATTTCATAATTCAACCCCGCCGCACCTAAAAAATTGCGGAAATGGGACAAAATGTCAGCAAACGAATTTTGCTGGGATTTCCCGTAGATATTTTGTCTGTTCGTCTGCTCCTGCTTTTGATAGCTATCAGCAAAATAGAAGCTGCCGAATACATCCACTTTATTTTTACGATAGTTCAGATATACCGTTCCGATGTAGTCACTTCGATGTCCTTGAGAGAATGATCCTTGCACAGTGCCGCTAAGCCCATCGCCCACTTTCTTTTTGGTTTTAATACGAATCACTGCTTTCACCGTGTTGTCATATTTGGCACCCGGGTTACTGATGACTTCCACTTGCTCGATCTCTGTGGAGCTTAATCGATTGAGGACCGATGAGTCATACAATGGCCGCCCGTTCAAATAGATGACAGCCTTGCCTTTACCAAACACACTGAAACTCCCGCCTCCTCCATCTACGTTCGGTAGTTTGGACAGCACATCGCCTGCGTTGCCCGCATCACTCAGCACGCTCCCGGCAATTCGGGTTTTCATTCCCTCAGCAGTCAATTCAAACTTAGGACGTTTGGCGGTCACCACGGTTTCCTGTAGCATTTGAGATGATAATACCAATCGGATATCTCCCACATCTCCGACTTGATAAGGTAAGTAAGTATTGTCATAGCCCACAAAGGAAATACGAATCAGTTTTCCTTGAACATCCGGCACTAGTTCAAACCGACCTTCGGCATCACTCGTACTTCCGGCAATAAAAGCTGAGTCAGCAGACAATATAACAATATTTGCAAATTCTATCGGGTGGTTACTTTCGTCCACAACACGGCCTTTTAAGTTTTGCCCATGAAGCCAAACCGTCATGCTGCATAAAATTCCGCAGAGGACGTAACGCAAGAGGTGTTTCATTTCTTCCATCTTTAAACAATATTTTTCGCAAAAATAAAAAAATAAAAATAAACCACTATATTTATTCACATTCGGATAACAGGTTTATTCATGTCACACTGTGCAATACTATTAATCAATGCTGTTTCCAGGTTCTTCGTATCCTTATATTCACTACAGATATTAAATTTGCCTTTTTCAAAAAGGTTCTTATACCGATAAAGGCCACATCCTCCGCTACAGACTGGAAATAGCAAACAGTCCCTACATTCATCATTATCAAAAGGAGATGTCTCATTCATGTAGCGATATAATAACGGTTTATTTATCAGTTCATTTTTGTTTATATAGCCAATTATCTTAGTAGCATCTCCTACATCATTCCAACATTTATAGAATTCACCCTCAGGACCTATGATATACGAATTTAATTTATGGATCATACATCCTTTGGCACTTTTATACGGAAAAAAATTCACATTACCACCTTCGTTCTTAATTTCTTCATAGAAAGGCACAATTTCATCTGCGTCAAATGATTGATAACATAAAGAATTCTTATCCTTATTTTCTTCCCTGATAAATCCCGGATAAATATGTATGCGCTTAGATTTATACAAGTCTTTCAGATAATTATGAAGCACATAAAAATCATGCTTATTCTTTTTATTGATATTGATTCGGATAGATAATGAGCAGCCAGGCAATTCTTCTAGAACCTTTGCTATATTCTCCATAATTCTATCATAAGTACCTTCCTTACTGTTTTTAAGAAAACGGGTAGAATCATGCTGTGCCTTAAGTCCGTCCAGTGTGATTTGCATATGATTCAAGTTCGTTTCTTTAAAGAAATTCAATACCTCATCGTTTATCAAATAGCCATTGGTCACAATCGAATGCCTCCCTATAGATAGAGGAGTATTCTCTTTTATCTTTGTATATAAAGATTTTATGTTCTTAAATGCCAACAAAGGTTCGCCTCCATACCAAGTGATGTTTACGTTTTTTGCAGACTTATGACCAAGTAAAAATAGAATTATCTCATCCTCTACCTTTTCGCTCATTCTTTGAGGATTCTTTTTCTCTTCAAAACAATAAGGGCAAGCAAAATTACATCCTGTATAAGGTACTACGACTAAACCTATACGCTCCTTGTCATAAGCCTTAGAATAGAACAGCATTTTCATCTTATTGTAATAAGAATAGGCTTCGTCATCCTCCACTAGAATATGCTTTCTTTTCAGAATATCCAGAAGCCCACTCTCAATAGCATTAAAATCTTCTTCATAAAGTTGGCTATATAACTTTTCTGAGATCTCTGACAAAATAGAACCTTCGCTGTTATAGACATAAAAATGCCCTTTATGGGTAAATATATATGTGTATATAGACAATCTCATTTTGCTAATTCTCAATATTTATATAATAATATGTATTTGTATGCGCATGAGTCATACGTACCATAATATAAATTCATACACACACAAATACATAAAAATAGGCAGTAACTATCACACTTCTCTTAATCCTTACTTCTCATCATATCTCTAGACCTTCTATCGTTTTACAACAAAATACAGAAAATCTTCAGGATTAACGAAGTGGAAGATGAACATCGGTTGGGCAACTTGGAAGTATTATTGGATCATCATCTTTTGAACATTCTTTTTCATGACAGCCAAAGTTGAGTCCACAACATTTGTCATCACAGTCTCCCGCTGCCAAAGAATAATTTATGAATCCGCCTTTGATATCTTCCATTGAGACATCGTCCAAACGTTCATCTTCTCTTAAAATACGAAACATTTCTTCCATACTTTTTAAGATTAATCTGCCCTCTTCCAGCTTCCGGCATTGCTATTACTTATATTATTCAAGAGAGAATTCTCCTTCATAATACTCTTCGCCTGTTTGAATAACCAACATCAGCGTCCCTTTCGGATTTCCGTCTAATGAAAAAGTGTAATTTCCGACCAAAGCACTTTCTTCCGTACTATATAAGATACCTCCCTGTGCATCTACCACATAGATACAGACATCTTCCAATGTCTTTTCCGAATAAATGGTGATAACATTGCCATCGTGCGAAGCGGTTGGTACCATGAATAAAGAACGTTCATCTTTTATTAAGTCCTTTTGATCGCCATATACACAAAATAAAGGAATGGTACGTTCGATTGCCAAACCTACTAAGCAGCTTAAGCATCCTATCAAAATAAAAAAGACTTTTTTCATTTCACTATTTCTTTTATTGTTCAAATGTTCTGCAACAAAGAAATAGTAAAATCTTAAAAGATGGGCATTTATTTCTGTGCAAAAACTGTGCATTTTAAAGACGCACACTGTGCAAAAAGTGTACATCAATTCGCAATACGTTTATAATGAGTCTATATACAAGTCCCAATCTTTAGATGCTCCTTTCTGATGGAACACTTTTTCATACAACCGCCTACGTATGGAACTAATACTTTCGGGGGATAAACTGAGCAACGTGGCAATTTCCTTCTTCTTGAAATTCAATTTTATCAGCCAAGATACACGCAGTTCTGTTCTGTTCAATAACCTAAGCCCATTTAACTTAAGAGTAAAATTTTCATAGCATGCATCTATTTGCTTTTGCAAAGTACGCCAGTCTTCATCGGTTGGACGTGTGGACGTTTCCAACAGATATTTAAATCGACAATATACCTCCGAATTGTATAGTAGGCTTTCCCGCGCCCTACGCTTGTCTTGTTCCAACCGTACCTGTTGGTTGGTATAACCTATAACTTCCTGTAATTTATCCAACCGCTCAATATCCTCTGCGTAGATAGAAGAATCCCGCTGCAAAACTTGCTTTTCTTCTTCTAAACGTGACACCTCCGCTTGATTGTCCCGAATGAACTGATCACTCCGGTGATAAGCCTCTACTCTGAATTGTTCCGCCATACGCAACCGTTTGGACAGTTGTTTTCTTTTCCAACCATAATAAAGAGACAAGAATGTTAGCAATACGACAGATCCAATGGCTATACTGATTTTCTCCCGTCTTTTCTTTGCGATCTCTACCTTTAAATTAGCAACCTCTTTTTCCCGCAATTGATAGTTATAATGAGCATAATTGCGTCGTACCTCATCCCGACTGTTCAAACGGTCCACCGAATCAGTATACAATATGTATTGGTCCAAATAGTAAAAAGTTTGCGATATATCGTTACGGACACGAGCAAATTCAGCCATATCCCGAGCCGCAGCTTGCTTAGCATAGATAGTGCCCATACGAAACAACTCTTGATTGTACCAAATGGCAGAGTCGGTCTTGCCAATATCCCGATAAAATTCCGCTGCAATGGAATAAATTCCGCTTTGGTTAGAGTCCTCTACATTTTGTAAGGCAACTTGTAAAGCAGAATAAGCTGAATCATATTTACCTAAATCTATGTAAAAACTAGCTAACTGGCTTTGTACTCCCTGATACATATCCATCCGTTGTACTTCCCGACACAAATTACCAGCTTGCCTGAAATAGTAAAGCGCACTATCCGGCTGTTCCAGATTACGATAGCAGTTCGCTATATCCCGATAGCTGAAAATCATCCCCAAACTGTCTTTCAGCTCAATTTTACACCGGAAACTCTGCTTGAACGCCTCCAGCGCTTCCGGATACATGTCCTGATAGAGAAACAACGTGCCCATCTGTGCATATACCTTGTTCTTTATCTTCAAGTTTTCGTGCTTCCGCATCGCTTCCAACGACCGCTCGAAATAATCGAGAGCCTGCGGAGCATCGCCCAAGTCCCGATACACCCGCCCGGCATAGTAATAGGCTTCGGGCAACAGGCGCGGGTCACCCTCCTCTATATAATAATGTATAAGGGGACGAATCACACTGTCCGACGTATGGGGAAGATAGGCTTTGTCCGCCGCCTTGACGCAAAGCAGCCGGTAGTACATGCGATGGGACAAAGGCATGACCGCCGTATCCCGCTCCAAAGCCTTCAGCAAGGATAAGGCACTGTCCGGACACACGGAAGCCAGGCTGTCCACCCTCAGCAAGGAAGGCGGATAGGACCGGGAGCCGCAGGCACAGAGCAACGGCAACAGGACGGACAGAATGATGACGAATCCCCATTTCATGCCGCAAAGATACAATTTCTATTCGAGAGTGCATAAGGACAAGGATCATAGAATGGCCTCGCTACTCATACATGACACGATCGAAAGCCCTTAAATCAATCGCATAAAAAGAAGAAGAAGCCGTCAGATGACCTGACCGGGGAAATCCGCCTCCTATCAGATACAACCGTCTGCCGTCAGTCAGCAACTCACAACGCTTCAGTTTCTGCTGCATGGCATAAGAACGTATCCGGCCGCTCAGGAAGTCATAAACCAACATCTTTCCCGCTTCATATACATAAGCTTTATCACCCGCCACAGTCATGGCGGGACGTTCCATCGGTTCAGGCAATTCTCCTTCGTACCGCCATTCTTCCGTCTTCAAATTATAGCTTACGATATCACGGCGCGCCATGCCGTCAAAACCGCCAAACAGGTAAATCTTCTGTTGCCAGATGACGCCTTTACATTCCATCGCACGGGGCATCTTTCCTACTTTGTACCAATATCCAGTGCGCAAGTCCAGCACATGAATGTCGGCGGAATAAGTACGATAACCGGAATCGGCTTCTTTCACCGAACCTCCCATAATGACCAACTGGTTGCCATACACAAAAGCAGCGGCATCCGCCGCCATGTGCGGGTTTGTTTCATCCACGACCAACGTATCACGCTTCAAATCATATCTATCGATGTCCGGACGAAGCCACTCTATTTTTTTACTGGTAGAAAGCCTTTTGCCGCCAATGGCCAGTAGCTTTTGTCCATACAACAATAAAGTATGGTAAGCACGGGGAGAAAACGCTTGCGGACATTGAGTCCAGCAATCTTTTTGAATGTTGTACACCCACAACTTTTTGCTATACGCCTTCCAGGAAAAATTCTGTTTGTTAGCAAAGTTGCCGTTTGTTCTGTCTATAAAAGTTCCCCCCGCTACAGAAAACGACTCATCCCCTCCCTGTACATAGATACGTTTATCCACCAACACGGTTCCAAAGGCAAAAAGGGCTTGGGGAAGAGAGGATAATGTCCTAACCGGCAAAAAGATTTCTTTCTCTTGCTCAGCCGTCACCACCACTTCACGCAAGTACACCGTATCTTCTTTCAAGCGGACATCCTTCATCTGAAGCAACTGTCCGTAGGTAAGGAAACGTTGCATGTAGCCGACACGGGAAAAGCGCAGGGTATCTGCCGGCTGCAAAGCCGAAAAAACCGTCATGTCAAACTCCCCCTCTTTGTCGGTAAAGACTCCGGACTGCCGACTGGGAGCATACACATTCACATCGGCCAACGGCGTTCCATTGACCGACAAGACTTTCTTCATCAGCCTTTCCTGCGAATGGCAGGAAAGCGACATTAAGATTAACAGGCAATGGAGAAAGAATCTATGCATATTATTAATCTATGTATCAAAACACAATACGCCTCCATGAGGATTCGCGGCTTTAACTCGAACGACAGCGTACCATTCCTCAGTTTCTGAATTCCCAAATCCGGATTCCCGACTTCTACACGGAATATGAGTCCGAAGGCATGAATATGGCTTTGTATCCGGCAAAGCCTTCAGCAAAGACAAGGCACTGTCCGGACACATGGAAGCCAGGCTGTCCACCCTCAGCAAGGAAGGCGGATAGGACCGGGAGCCGCAGGCACAGAGCAACGGCAACAGGACGGACAGAATGATGACGAATCCCCATTTCATACCGCAAAGATACAATTTCTATTCGAGAGTGCATAAAGATAAGAAAGCGGATCAATACTGTTTTTTGCAGAAATTCAAAATAGCTTCTTATTGTTTCATGCGGATAATAAGCCGCAAATTCTGCGGTTAATTATCCGCAAAACCGTATATTTGCAGAAAACAATGGTGCCTATGTATATACATGAACATAAAGAATGGCCTTCCTTTTCGTGGGACAAGGAACTTGTCGGTGAAAAACTGAACGAGGTAAACAAAGCTGTCGGCTATCTGACGGGACGTCTTAGCGTAATCGGCTTTAACGACAAGATGTCCGCCGTAGTTGAGTCCATATCCCATGACATCATTGCATCATCAGAAATTGAAGGAGTGGAATTGAACAATGAGCAGGTACGTTCATCGGTAGCCCGCAAGCTCGGAGTTCAGACGGCCAAAAACTGGGCCAAACGCATAAAAGTATCACCCGATACGGCAGCACGCGATATAAAAGACCTGGTAGAGAAAGGTATTCTGGTTCCCCAGCAGGGACGGGTTCGTGACGTATTCTACGGAATCCGGTGCAGTGAGTCTGTCCTTGTCATTCCCATGCCTGAGGATTTATAAATCCAAAACTTTCAACAAGGCATCGTCCGGACACACAAAATCCTTTGTCAAATGATTCATATACCTATTGTCAAGTGATCAATTAATCACTTGTCAAGTGGTATATTAACGGCTTGAGCAGTGATATATTATTCACTTGACCAGTGGATAATTAACCACCCAGAGCGGATAGAAACGCCCATATTCTGTAAGGATATTCTATTAGCCTTCATCGGAGATATAGGGCAAAAGGCTGTAGAGGGGCATAAAAAAGGCCTTGGGCCGACAGAAAAACAATCCTTACACGGGCCAAGGCTCCTCTTCTGTATCCAAAAGAATCAGTCTATAAACTTCACTTTCTCCGCATTGCGGGGTTTGGCGACGGGCGCTTCGTCCGGATAGCCGAAAGCGATGCAATACAACAGTTCGTAACCTTCGCTGAAGTTCAGCTTCTTCAGGTATTCGGCCGCTTCGGGCGACTTCATGAAGCGGGCAGGGCCTCCCAGACAGCAGGAACCGATGCCCATGGACTGCGCGGACAGAATCATATTGCCGCCCAGCAGGCCGCAATCTATCTGTGAACAATCATACGAAGGGTCGTTGGCTATGAACACCACCGTAGGGGCATTGCGGAACATATTCTTGAACGAAGGGTCCTCAGCCGCCTTCGGATTGTCCCAGGTATAAAGGGCTGTAATGTCATTGATAAACTCCGGATTATCTACCACACGCACTTCCCACGACTGCTTGTTCATGCCGTTGGGCGCATGGATGCCACAATTCAGGATGACCTGCATGGTATCGCGGTTCACAGGTTGCGGTTTGTACTGACGGATGCTGCGGCGTTCCATGATAGTGGCTATGACCGCGTCCGACTTGCTGACTTCTTTTACTTCCGCCGTTTCCTCTTGCGATGCCGATACGCATCCGCTTAGGGCGGCACACAGGCACAAACCGCCTAAAATACTCTTTAATGCCTTCATACGTTTTACCTCTTTATATATTCTGTCATTTTTCGTCATTCCCCAAACCTTCATTCAGCCCGTTCATGAACCCGTCCAACGCCACACCGGCTTTCTCCAGTTCTTCCTGAATAGCCTTCCCGCTGTTCTTGAACACGGTAGCGGCATACTGCCCTTGCAAGCGCGCCACTTCTTCCAGCTCCTCCGTCGTCAGGTCGTCATACGAATTGATCTTATCCAGCAACTGTGTGAACTCGTCATTGGCTTTCTCCCACTGTTCAGCGGTATAGTCACCGCAATCTTCGCTGAGTTGCTCAACAAAATCTCTCAAATCATCGATGCGATTTGTCCTTGACTGGCAAGCGTTCAGGAGCAACACCCCTATCCCTACCATCAATCCTACAATCAGTTTCTTCATATCCGTTTCATATTTTAGATGTTGACAGGGCAAATATAGCGATTTTATAAGAAATAACCGCATAAAAGGAGAGAGAAGTAACTATCCTGCCCAATCTTCCCGATCCAGGTTGCGATAGCCGATGGCCTCCGCCAAATGAACGGATTGGATATGCCCGCTACCTTCCAGGTCGGCAATGGTTCGGGCTACCTTCAGGATGCGGTCGTAAGCACGGGCGGAAAGATTCAAACGCGTCATGGCCCCTTTCAACAGAGCCAGTCCGGCCTCATCGGGACGGGCATAGAGCGCCAGCAGCTTACTGGTCATCTGGGCATTGCAATAGACGCCCGGCACATCGGCATAGCGCTGTTGCTGGATTTGTCTTGCCCGAATGACACGTTCACGAATCACGGCGCTGGATTCTCCCGGCTTTAGCTCTGACATCTTCTCGAAAGGCACCGGCGTCACTTCTATTTGCAGGTCGATACGGTCGAGCAAGGGACCGGATATCCTGTTCAGATACTTCTGCACTTGCCCCGGACTGCATACACAGGCTTTGGTGGGATGGTTGTAATAACCGCACGGACAGGGGTTCATGCTGGCCACCAACATAAAGCTGGCGGGATATTCCACATTGAACTTTACACGGGAAATGCTGATTTTACGGTCTTCCAAGGGTTGGCGAAGCACTTCGAGCACATTGCGGCTGAACTCGGGCAACTCATCCAAAAAGAGCACTCCGTTATGCGCCAGACTGATCTCACCCGGCTGTGGGAAAGAACCTCCACCGGTCATAGCCACATTCGATATGGTGTGATGGGGCGAACGGAAAGGCCGGCAGGAGATGAGTCCTCCTTCCTTCCCCAGCTTTCCGGCTACGGAATGTATCTTGGTGGTCTCCAGACTTTCTCCCAAAGACAACGATGGCAAGATGGAAGGCAAGCGCTTGGCCAACATGGACTTTCCGCTTCCCGGCGAACCGATAAGCAGGACATTATGACCTCCTGCGGCGGCAACCTCCAATGCCCGCTTCACATTTTCCTGGCCTTTGACATCGGCAAAATCCAGGTCGAAATGGTTTTGCCGGGCATAAAACTCCTCCCGCGTATTGACCAGAGTAGGCTCCAACTCTCCCGTTCCATTGAAGAAATCAATGACTTCACGGATATTCTCCACACCATATACAGCCAGGTTATTGACCACCGCTCCCTCACGGGCGTTTTGCTTAGGCAGAATCAATCCTTCGAATCCCAACTCACGCGCTTTGATGGCTATAGGCAACGCGCCCTTGATGGGTTGCAGGCTGCCATCCAGGCTGAGTTCGCCCATAATGAGAAACTTATCCAGACGCTCCGGATGGATCAGCTCATTGGCAGCCAGCATGCCGATGGCCAACGGCAAGTCGTAGGCCGAACCTTCCTTGCGGATATCGGCCGGAGCCATGTTGATGATCAGATTGCTGACAGGCAACTTATAGCCGTTCACCTGTAAAGCGGAAATGATGCGCTGATGGCTCTCCTTGACCGCAGAGTCGGGCAAGCCGACAAGGTAAAACATACAGCCGCGTGAGCTGTTTACTTCTATGGTGATAAGGGTCGCGTCAATGCCTTGCACAGCGGCTCCATAAACTTTTATTAGCACGTATCTTTATTTTTTGGTGATTTTCTTCAGTTTCTCTTCTATCTCGGCGACGGACAGGTTTTTTCCTTCAATACGTCCGGTGGGAGTCAGCAGCCAGGTAGTGGGAAGCTCCCGGACACCGAATTGGCTGACGACACTGGAGTTCCAACTCTGGAAGTCGCACACTTGCTCCCACTCAAGCGTGTCTCTTTTCACCGCTTCTTTCCATTGCTTTTTATCCACATCCAATGAAATGCCCAGAATAGCCAGATTCTTCCGATAGGCTTTCTTCTTATAAAGCGTGCGCATGTCCGCATGGCTCTTCCGGCAATTCTCATCCCATGAAGCCCAGAAATACAACAATAGATATTTGTCTTTGAAATCGGTACGGCTCACTTTCTCCCCTTCGCTGTTCGGGAGTTGAAAATGAGGAGCCAGCTTTCCGTCCGCGACATTCTCCTGCGTTTCAATGTACGCGTTCAGTTCCTGAATGTAAGCCTGGTCTTTCAGCTCTCCCGTCATGTTCTCAATCAGGCGTCCGATGCGCCGGAAATCGGGCGAAGCCTGCTGTACAAAATACTTGTCCAGCACGTAAATGCTGGTGAGCGAAGCCAGGTGGTTTTCGATATACTCCTCGGCGGCCTTGGTTATCTGCCGGGGTGTAGGAGCTTCCAGGCGGGCCAGCTCATGACGGAAGGCTGTGAGTTCATCATTGAGCGGATGCCCCGTAATGTCCAGCGAGTCCATCTCTTCCGCATGGCCTTCAATCTTTATCCGATTGCCTTTATCCATATAAAGAGGGTATTCCGTACCGTCCGGGAATTGAAGCCAGGAAGCGACCAATGTATCTACCTCCAATCGGGCCTCGAACCGTCCTTCACGCAACACCAATGTGTCTAGCCGACTATACATTTCGTCCGAACCATAGAGATACACGGTATCATTTCCCAGCCCTGTAATGTTTCCTTCGATGGTGACAATATGAGTCGGCTGACTTTTACAAGCCGCCAGCAGGATAAGCCAAACGCATAAAGCAATCAGGTTACTTTTCTTCATATAATTAATTATTCCTATTTATATTGAGAAACTGTTTTGAATTTCTACAAAAAGTTTTTCTTGGCTTGATGTATTCGTTTTCGTGTGTGCACGATAAATTCAAAACAGTTTCTGAGTGCAAAAGTAACTCTTTTTGTCGTGATATAAAAAAAATGCCCGCTACATTTCTGTATCGGGCATTTCTTTTTTTAAAAGGAGATATGCTTATTTCGCGATGCTCATAAACTCAGCGTTTGTGAAATACTTAGCAAATTCCAGGTCTGTAGCGGCTTTCTTACCCAATGTAGGATCTTTAGCCACTGCATCCTTCAGGCTGCTGATGGTCAACGAAGCGTTGTCAGTTCTTGCGCCCAGGATGGCAATCAGGTAATCCGTGTAAGCGTCCGGTTTCTCAATGTCAGCCAACGTGTTCTTAGCCTTGTTGTAATCCTTAGCCAGGATTTGTGCCAGAGCGGCACTGTTGGTCTTCGTGTCACCGAATGCGTTTACAGCTCTTTCATACTGGCCCTGTGCGATGTACAGGTTACCCAAAGCCTCGTTCAGCTCAGGAGCGCCCGAAGCCTTAGCCAGGTAAGTCTCGGCGGCAGCCTTGTCACCCTTGCTCAGCGCAACCAGGCCCATGTTCATGTTAGCCTCCGGAGAATCCTTGATAGACAAAGATTTCTTCAAGTAGCTTTCAGCCTTGTCCAATTCACCGGCAGCGTAAGCCAACTCACCCAGGTTGTTGTAAGCGCGATAATCGTTCGGGAAGTTCTGGGTAGCCTTCGTATAGATAGCCTCCTGCTTAGCGGGATCCTGAGTCAGCGTAGCGGCATAGAGCAACTCTTCCAGGTTCAGCTGACTGGCATCCGTAGCGGCCAGATTAGAGATTTCCTCGTCAGACTTACCGATCACCTCGTAGTTCAACGTCAGACGAGAACGACGGAGTTGCGGCAGGATTTCATCAGCCAAAGTCTTGTAGACAGAAGAGATATTCTTGATTTCCTGCTCTCTCTGTTCAGGATCCTGATACATAGACAGCACACGGAGAATCAGCTCCTTGTCTTGGATGTCAGACTTGCTGACCAGTTCCTGGAAGCCTTCCCAGTCCTCAGCGGTGTACTTCGTGTCAACGCTAACTTCCAGTTTGTCTTTCTTCAGGTTCTTGTTGATGACCTTAGCCGTGTTGTCCTGACGGTTCTCGGCCAGCTTGGTATTCAGGTCCATACCACCATCGGGAGAAGCGTAAGCAGAAATCGTGATGTTGTCGATCTTGCGGTTAGCAGTCTCGTTGATGTTCTTCACTTCTTCGTTGAAAGCCTTGGCAGTCTTCAGCTCGCTGGAGCGGACATTGGCCTGCTGAATCAAGAACATGATGTTGGCCTCATGTTTTTCCTTGATGATGCGCTGGAAGGCATCCTCACCCGTAGCGGTGTTGGCGCTTCCCAAAGTCTGGTCAACCAATTCAGAAGTAGAGATAACACCATCGGCAATCTTTACGGCCGGGATTTCAACCGTCTTCTTACCGATTGTAGCGGTGAACTCCAGATAAAGTTCCGACTTCGCCATCTCGGGTACATAGTCAAAAGAGGTCTTCATGGTGTAACTGCCACCCATCTTGTAAGAGATGGTCTGGTCATTACCTTCCACCTTCTCGCCCTGGAAAGTAGCAGACTGACCTTTGGCCTCGCCGCCTTCCCATCTCAGGACAGGAGTCACTTCTACTACAGCTTTCTTGTTGAAGTACTTTTCAGGGAACTTACCGTTGATGGTAGCGGGAACCTCACCATTGATTGCTTCCAGCACCTGCGGGGTCACCGTGAAGTAATCGGGTGACAACTCACCCATTTTCTTGCTGCACGATGTCAGTGCAACAACGCATGCCAATAATAATGGCAAATACAGCTTCTTAGTCATTTTAGAATATAATTTAAATGTTTGAAATTGAATAATTTATCTATTTCCATCAAGTTACGCCAAACGCTTTTGCAGGATTCGGCTACGCAAAGATATTAAATTTTCTACAATTTGTTAATAACGCCTCCTTATTTATCATAATTTAATGAATGAGCCTTCTCTTCCCTGTATTTTATGTTGCGCGGATGATGCTCTATGATTTCACTCCGCAACATGCTACGGTCGATGTGTGTGTATATCTCCGTAGTGGCAATGCTCTCGTGCCCCAGCATGCACTGGATGGCACGCAGATTGGCTCCGCCTTCCAGCAAATGGGTGGCAAAGGAGTGGCGGAAGGTGTGCGGGCTGATGTTTTTGGTGATGCCTGCCAGCCGGGCAAGCTCCTTGACGAGCTGGAACACTTGGATGCGGCTGATGTTTTTCCCCCAACGGGCCAGGAAGACAAAATCCTCAAAGCCCGGCTTGACGCGCCATGTGGTATTGCGGTCCATAAACCAATATTTCAACTCTTTGATGGCACGGGGCGAGACAGGCACCAGGCGTTGTTTGTCGCCCTTGCCCGTCACCCGGATGAAGCTTTCATCCAGATACAGGTCGGACAGTTTCAGACCACACAACTCGGACACGCGCAAACCGCAACTATACAGCATCTCCACCATGGCCCGGTTGCGCTGGCCTTCCGGCTTGCTCAGGTCGATGGCGTCAATGATGCGGTCAATCTCTTCCACAGTCAGCACTTCGGGCAGGTGGAGACCTATCTTCGGACCTTCCAGCAATTCCGCAGGATCATCCTCCCGATAATCGGCCAACACCAGGAAATGAAAGAAAGACTTGATGCCCGACAGGATTCGTGCCTGCGAGCGCGGATGGATACCGATGTCGTGCAGTCCGGCATTGAAGCATTGCAGATCGTCCGGCTTCACATCGAACACATTGCTGTTTTCTTCTTTCAGGAAATGAAGCAGTTTGCCGAGGTCTGTCAGGTAAGCCTCTTCGGTGTTTGAAGAAAGCCCCCTTTCCAGCTTCAGATACTGCCTGTATTTCCTCACGGCCAATGCCTGGCGTTCCTTATTTTCCATACTTATCCTCCGTTTTTCCCAATCTTTTCCCCGCCTTTCATAAGACAGACGGCATGCCGGCAAAACATTTTCAAGCGAGCTTGAATGTTTTACGCTCAAATTACACTATCTTTGCACCACAAAAAGTGTGCCCTTGCGGGACAAAAGTAATAAAAAACAAGTATATGCGCATACAAATCATCAACGGGCCCAACATCAACCTGCTGGGCAAGCGTGAACCTTCCATTTATGGCAACTCGACGTTCGAGGACTGCCTGGCCGGACTGAAAAGCCGTTATCCGGACGTACGTATCGACTATTTCCAGTCGAATATAGAGGGGGAACTCATCGACAAGATACAAGAAGTGGGCTTCGATGTGGACGGCATCGTGCTGAATGCGGGTGCCTACACCCATACGTCTATTGCCTTGCAAGACGCTATCCGCGCCATCACCGCACCGGTCATCGAAGTGCACATCTCCAATGTCCACGCACGCGAATCCTTCCGCCATGTATCCATGATCGCTTGTGCCTGCCGGGGTGTCATCTGCGGTTTCGGGCTCGACTCCTACCGTCTGGCTGTGGAAGCGTTGTTGCAAGCCGGGCACTAAGCGAAGGATTGCCCAAGGGAAAACAGGTATATAATAATAGGTATAAGAAGATAAAGGTATTAAGATTATGTTATTGAAGCAAACTAAAATTGTGGCAACCATTTCAGACCAGCGTTGCGAGGTAGACTTCATCCGCCAGCTATTTGAAGCGGGGATGAACGTAGTGCGCATGAACACAGCCCACCTGGGACGCGAAGGCGCTGAAAAGCTGATAAACAACGTCCGTGCCGTGTCCAACCGCATCGGCATTCTGATGGACACCAAAGGTCCGGAGGTACGTACCACACCGTTGGCAGGCGACCCTATCACGTTCAAGACAGGCGACCGCGTCAAGGTAGCAGGACATCCCGACCAACCCACGACACCGGAGTGCATCTCGGTATCCTACCCTAACTTCGTAAACGACCTGAACGAAGGCGGACACATCCTGATAGACGACGGCGAGCTGGAAATGATCGTCATAGAGAAGCATCCCGACTACCTGCTCTGCGAAGTGCAGAACGAAGCCACCTTGGGAAGCCGTAAAAGCGTCAACGTGCCCGGTGTACGCATCAACCTGCCTTCGCTCACGGAGAAGGACCGCAACAACATCCTGTATGCCATTGAGAAAGACATCGACTTCATCGCCCACTCCTTTGTGCGCAACAAGCAGGACGTGCTGGACATCCGCGCCATTCTGGACGAACATCATAGTGACATCAAGATCATCGCCAAGATTGAGAACCAGGAAGGAGTAGACAACATTGACGAAATACTGGAAGTGGCCGACGGCGTCATGGTGGCCCGCGGCGACTTGGGCATCGAGGTGCCGCAGGAGCGTATTCCCGGCATCCAGCGTCTGCTTATCCGCAAGTGTATCCTGGCCAAGAAGCCGGTCATCGTCGCCACGCAGATGCTTCACACCATGATTTCCAATCCGCGTCCCACCCGTGCGGAAGTGACCGACATTGCCAACGCCATCTATTACCGCACTGATGCGCTGATGCTGAGCGGTGAAACAGCCTACGGCAAATATCCGGTAGAAGCTGTAAAGACCATGACCAAAGTGGCCGCCCAGGCCGAACAGGACAAATTGGCAGAGAATGACGTGCGCATCCCGCTGGACGAAAACAGCAATGACGTGACCGCTTTCCTGGCCAAACAAGCCGTAAAGGCTACGGTGAAGCTGAAAATACGCGCCATCATCACCGACAGCTACAGCGGACGCACCGCACGCAACCTGGCCGCCTTCCGAGGCAAGTATCCCGTACTGGCTATCTGCTACAAAGAGAAGACCATGCGTCACCTGGCCTTGTCTTATGGCGTAGAAGCCATCTACATGCCTGAACTGGCCAACGGACAAGCCTATTATTTCGCCGCCCTGCGCCGCCTCCTGTCCGACGGGAAACTGCAACCTACGGATATGGTGGGCTATCTGAGCAGCGGGAAAGCGGGCACACAGACCTCCTTCCTCGAAATCAATGTCGTGGAAGACGTGCTGAAGCATGCCGATGAATGTGTGCTGCCCAATAGTAACCGATATTTGTAATGACCCTTGACGAGTATATCCTCCGGCACATAGACCCCGAAGGCGAATACCTGCACGCCTTGTATCGGGACACGCACCTGAAGCTGCTCTATCCCCGCATGGCTTCCGGCCATCTGCAGGGGCGCATGCTGAAGATGTTTGTCCGCATGATACGCCCCCGGCAAGTGCTCGAGATCGGCACGTATAGCGGTTACTCCGCCCTCTGCATTGCCGAGGGCTTGCCCGAAGGCTCCCTGCTGCATACGTTCGAGATCAATGACGAGCAGGAGGACTTTACACGTCCCTGGCTGGAAGGGTCTCCCTATGCCGACCGCATCAGGTTCTACATAGGCGACGCCTTGCAGTGTGTGCCCGGACTAGGCCTGACGTTCGACCTCGTGTTCATGGACGGAGACAAGCGCAAATACATCGACTATTACGAGATGGCCTTGTCCGTCCTTTCTCCCGGCGGCTATATTTTAGCCGATAACACGTTGTGGGACGGACATGTGCTGGAAGAGTCTCCCCGCACCTCAGACTTGCAGACTTTGGGCATACAAGCATTCAACGACCTCGTGGCGCAGGACACCCGCGTGGAGAAGGTCATCCTTCCCCTGCGCGACGGGCTTACCATCATTTATAAAAAGTGAAGAGATTCACTTAGTTGCATATATCAAGGAAATTCCGTAAGTTTGCCGGACAAATACAATCTTTTAAAAAGCCATATGGAAACAACCCGTCAGAATAAAATAGCCCGTCTGTTGCAAAAGGAGCTGAGTGAGATCTTCCAGCAACAGACCCGAAGCATGCATGGCGTACTGATATCAGTCAGTGTCGTGCGCATCAGTCCCGACCTGAGCGTAGCGCGTGCCTACCTCAGCATCTTCCCTTCGGAGAAAAGCGCGGAACTGATAAAGAACATCAACGACAACATGAAGTCCATCCGTTACGAACTGGGCACCCGTGTGCGCCACCAACTGCGCATCATCCCCGAACTGAAGTTCTTTGTGGACGATTCGTTGGACTATCTGGAGCATATTGACGAACTGCTCCATAAATAAGCCGCCCGTTGAATCTCGCTTTCTACATAGCCCGCAGGTATCTTTTCTCCAAGAAGAAACACAATGCCGTCAACGTCATCTCGGGCATCTCGGTATGCGGAGTGGCGTTGGCCACATTGGCTATGGTATGCACTTTGTCCGTATTCAACGGCTTTCAGGACATGGTAGCAGGATTCTTCACGGCTTTTGACCCCGAACTGAAAATCACGGTCCGTGAAGGCAAAGTATTCCGTCCCGACACAGAAGCCCTGCAACGCGTACGTGCCTTGCCCGAGATAGATGTATGGACCGAGACGCTGGAAGAAAACGCCATGGTGCAATACAAGGACCGCCAAGTGATGGCCGTCATAAAAGGAGTGGAAGATAATTTCGAGCAACTGACTTCGATAGACAGCCTCCTGTATGGCACCGGCCGGTTCGTTTTGAAAGACAACGTGGTGGAGTATGGCCTTTTGGGCATCGACCTGATGTCACAATTAGGCACGGGCATCCAGTTTGTAGACCCCTTGCAGGTTTACGCGCCCAAGCGGAATGTACGCGTCAACCTGGCCAATCCCGCGGCAGCTTTTACGCGCGAATATCTGTTCTCTCCCGGAGCGGTATTTGCGGTCAACCAGGAAAAATACGATGCCCACTACATCATCACTTCCATAGACTTTGCCCGCCGGCTTTTCCATTACGATACGGAGGTCACCGCTATCGAACTGAAACTGAAACCCGATGCCGACGCATCGGCGGTAAAGAAGAAAATAGCCGGCTGGTTGGGTGCCGACTTCCGTGTACAGAACCGCTACGAACAGCAAGCCGATGTTTTCCGCATTATGGAGATCGAAAAGCTCATCTCCTACCTGTTCCTTACTTTTATTTTAGCCATCACCTGCTTCAATGTCATCGGGTCTCTCTCCATGCTCATTCTGGACAAGCGTGAGGATGTGGAGACCCTGCGCAACCTGGGGGCGGACGACCGCCTGATTGTCCGTATCTTCCTGTTCGAAGGCCGTCTGATTTCCGCCTTCGGAGCCATGGGGGGTATTCTGTCCGGATTATTGCTTTGTTGGGCCCAGCAACAATTCGGCTTCATCAGCCTGGGAGGCGGGAACGGAGTTTTTCTGGTCGACGCCTATCCGGTCAGCGTCCATGCAATGGATGTGGTACTGATATTCCTCACGGTCCTGACGATCGGTTTCCTTTCTGTCTGGTATCCGGTCCGTTACCTCAGCAAACGCCTGCTGAAAGCCACAACGCCCTTAAAAACACCCCCTGACGAAAGTTTTGGTCGATAAAAATGCGCTTTTTGTCGATAAAGGCTTTGTATTCCGACAAAAATAGCTATATTTGCATCGTAAAAGCTCATGAGACAATGAGCTCGAACTCTCTCTAAATAGCGTTTTTTCATGTATTATTGACTTGTTTGGCCGTTCTTACCTGTGAAGGTGGGAGCGGTTTTTTTATTCCGGTAGCCTAAAAAAGACCATTTTTGCCACGTTTACTTTGCAGATAATGTTACCGATATATAAAAGAGTGCGCAATTAAAGAAAAATTTCTCTAATAGCGATTCTGTTCAGAAGAAAAACACTACTTTTGCAGTCGGAAAACAAGGGACATACAGGAAACGCCCTTTAAGGCGCCCCATTCCTTCCCCCCGATTCCAAGAGGTAAAAAGAGAGATCATAAACCAAATACCAATTTTAAAATCTTAAAAAGAAATGGCAAATTTAGATTTAAGCAAGTATGGTATCGTAGACGTGAAGGAAATCCTCCACAATCCGTCTTACGAAGTATTGTTCGAGGAAGAGACCAAAGCCGGTCTCGAAGGCTACGAAAAAGGTCAGGTAACTGAACTGGGTGCTGTGAACGTAATGACCGGTATCTACACCGGCCGTTCTCCTAAAGATAAATTCTTTGTGTACAACGAAGCCAGCAAGGACACTGTATGGTGGACTTCTGATGAATACAAGAACGACAACAAGCCTTGCTCCGAAGAAGCTTGGGCCGACCTGAAGGCTAAAGCCGTTAAGCAGCTGAGCGGCAAGCGTCTGTTCGTGATGGATACATTCTGTGGCGCCAACCCCGCTACCCGTCTGAAAGTACGTTTCATCATGGAAGTAGCATGGCAGGCACATTTCGTAAAGAACATGTTCATCCGTCCGACGGAAGAAGAACTGGCCAACTACGGCGAACCCGACTTCGTATCGTTCAA
>CALUOV010000015.1 GCA_944322275.1 uncultured Bacteroides sp.
TCGGTGTCGATGTCCACGCCGCCCGAGGTGCGCCCTGCGGTGAGGAACGCACCGCTGACGGTGGTCAGCTGTCCGCGCCTATAGGGGATTTGTATGCCCGAAACGGTGCTGATGTCTCCACCGGTGCGTGGGTCTATCATTTGTATGGTGACAGTCACAAATGATTCCTCGCCATTGGTCAGCACGAAATCCGACCCTATCTGACGGGCTTCCCCTTCCGGATAGCCTGTTGCCGCTACGGGAGCGGTCGTATAATGGATGCCGGTGTTGAGCGCATCGTTCGGCTTGCCTGTGGCTACATCAAAGCCTGTGGGGAAGAAGCCTTCGTAAGTGATAAGAACCTGTAAGTCTTCCACAGGAGGATAGTTCTCGCCATTGGCTATCAGGTTGAGATAGCCTTCCACATCGTTGGCTATGAGGCGGTAGCGGGCAAAAGGCCGGGTCATGGTGATGGCTTGTTCCGAGTTGTCTTCGCCTATGTTCAGAACGGATGCCGTATAGTAGGCGTCCTTCTTGTCGGTCTCTTCTCCTGCCACATAGTTGTTGGTCAGTACGGTTACGGCACTCAGGTCATCGGTATGGTAATAGCCGCCGCCCCAGTCTGCCCAAAGCCGCAGGTCGTAGTCGCCCGGCATCAGCGAAAGTTCGGCAAGGTAGGTGCCGTCCGGCTGCATTGAGGCATTCCATTCGCGGTGATGAATGAGGTTGTCCGTTCCTGTCTGATAGACTTCCGCCACACAGCGCAGCGGAGTGTTTTCGCCGTCTTTGGCGCGTGTGGAGGTGTAGGCGGGCATAGCCGGTTCCGGCAGGGTGAGCCGCAGGGCAAGCGTGGAAAGACCGATACCGGCGGTGCCGTCCTCCAAGGTCAGCAGCAGCCGTTTGACCTCACCCTCAGTCACGCTCTCCTGTGAGGCGGCGGTGAGCAGGTTCGGGTAGTCAGCCGCGTTCTCTCTGAGCCATTCAGCCAGGTCTGGCACCGTAGTCTGTTCGGGCAGGTCATCGGCAGCCACATTCGCCACCATCACGAGGGTGTAGGCACCCGCCGGGACGGGGATATGCTCCGAAGCGAGCGTGCGCGGGTCAGCGTAGTCGCAGCGCAGGGCCACCGTGCCGTCATCGCCGAAGAAGTAGAGCGAGAATCCGTCAGGCTCCGTGTCGCTCTGCAGACCCACAACAAAGGCTCCCTCACCGCTGCCGAGAGGGTATTCTCCCTCGTGTGCGTCCTGGTCGCAGGCGGTGAATGCCGCTGCGAGCAGGACACATATAATCATATTGCAGTAATGTCCTATTGCTCTCATTTGCTTGCCTCCTTTCCTTGTTTGCCGAAACGCCAGCCGAGTCTGAGGCTCTCCCAGATGTAGTTCGCCTTGTGCAGACGCTCCGGCGTGCCGTCGAGCGGCTCGCCCGACAGCCAGGTGATGTCCGTGTAGATGCCGATGTGCAGGTGGCGGGTGACGGCATACCACCCTGCAGATGGGCCGAGTGTCCGCTGCTGTTCTGTTTCCTTGCGTGCCTGCTCCTCTACCTGTGCCGCAAGGGGCAGCAGGACAAACAAGAGCAGCAAGCCTGTAAGCGTTATTTTCCTTATCCAGTTCATTTCATCCATGTTTTTGAAAGTTTCTTGGTTTGTAGGAGCATAGAAATGGCACAGACGGCATACGAGTACAAAAAGTACTTCGTATGCCGCCCGGCACAGCGATGTGACGATTTCGCTCAACTTATTGATATACAGTATTTGAGGGGGGGGTAATAAGCCTTTGCGAATACGCAAATTATTCGCATTAAAAATGTTTAAACATGAACGAAAAGACAAAAAGATGCGCACGAAGAAGCCTTCCGCCACGGACGGACGGAATGACATTTCCGTTGAGTATGTCTTCGCATTCATAGCCAATCTCCTTTGTCTTTTATATGATTCATTCCTGCAACTTTACAGCATTACCCATAATTGGCACAAAGGTACAAATAATGTCAAATAATCGTTGAGAATCAATAAGAATTTTCATCAAATAGTGAGAAAATAATGCAAGTCTTGCAAACATTCCTTTGAGTTCTTATAAATGCCGATGAATGTCTGGCAAAACTTCTGCCCGCCATGCTATTGGAGAAGTTGAAGAAACGTACTACTTTTAAGGGGGTTAATGATTTTGCACGGAAGAATATCGACGTAGCGTTCAAACGAAGGATGCTGGCAACGAAAAACAGTCAAATATCATTACAACTTAAGAAAATCTGTATCAGATTGATAATGAATACATTATAGTTTTATTCAAAAACGGTTAAGTGTTTTGGCCAAAACACTTAACCGTTTCATGAGTTTTAGTTAAGTTTTTGGGCCGTTTTTGTTAAGTGTTTCTTGAAAAGAAGGCATATTAAGCAAAAACACTTTACAACAGGCAAGTGAGAGAGAAATGAATAAGTCTTGTGAAAGTTCTCTTATAAATATATGAAGAAGAACGTTTGACAGCCCCAATGACCGTCAAATGCCAAGATCATTCCGACGGATCCATTGCCAACATTTCCTGAAGCACACTGACGGCTTCCTCTACGGCACTGACTTCCTTCACCACCATGGAACGTTTGCTGCCTTGTTCGCGCAAATCACACCGACGGGTATATTTCATCATGTAAGCGATCAGTTTGCCGAAAGACTGGCTTTGATAATAAGAACTCTCAGCGTTGCTTACCAGATAAAGGGTCATGCGGCCTCCTTTCAGGAATACTTTTTCAGCCCCCAGACGGGCGGCTATACGACGCAGTGGAACAATGCGGAGCAACTCTTCCGTCTCACGGGGCACAGGACCAAAACGGTCTTCCAACCTGGCCCGAAATGCTTCCACGTCTTTGTCAAGCGTCAGCCCATCCAACTCGCGATAGAGGAGCATGCGCTCGCTGCTTCCCGTCACGTAATCCGCCGGCAGGAGCAACTCAAGGTCGCTCTCCACCTGACATTCGTCCACGAACTGTTCGCCGGTGATCTTTCCACTACCATCAACAGCCTGCTGTTCTTCGGCCATAAGGTCGGAGAACTCATCATTCTTCAACTCGCGCACGGCTTCAGTCAATATTTTCTGGTAAGTTTCATAGCCCAAGTCAGCTATGAAACCGCTCTGCTCAGCGCCCAACATGTTACCCGCCCCACGGATGTCGAGGTCTTGCATGGCGATGTGGATACCGCTTCCCAAATCGGAGAAATTCTCAATAGCCTGAAGGCGCCGTTTGGCTTCGGGCGTCAGGCTGGAAAGCGGAGGAGCCAGCAGATAACAGAAGGCTTTCTTGTTGCTTCGGCCCACCCGTCCTCTCATTTGGTGCAGATCAGAAAGGCCGAAGTTCTGCGCCTGGTTAATGATGATGGTATTGGCATTGGGGATATCCACACCGCTCTCGATAATCGTAGTAGCCAACAGGACATCGTAGTCGTAGTTGACAAAGTCGAAGATAATTTTCTCCAGTTCGGCCGGTTCCATCTGCCCGTGACCTACGCACACCCGGCAATCGGGGATGTTACGCTTTATCATCGCCTTCAACTCGGGCAGGTTGGAGATGCGGTTGTTCACAAAGAACACCTGCCCGTTACGGCTCATCTCGAAGTTGATGGCATCCGTGATAACCTCCTCGTTGAAAGTATGAACTTCGGTTTGGATAGGATAGCGGTTGGGAGGAGGAGTCTGGATGACGCTCAGGTCACGAGCGCCCATCAGAGAGAATTGCAGGGTTCGGGGGATGGGTGTAGCGGTCATAGTAAGGGTATCGACGTTCACCTTCATTTGGCGCAGTTTTTCCTTGACACTTACGCCAAACTTCTGCTCCTCATCAATAATAAGAAGGCCCAGGTCCTTAAACTTGACATCCTTACCCAGAATGCGGTGCGTGCCGATGAGAATATTCACTTCGCCCGAAGCCAATCCTTTGATGACGGCCCGTGCTTGAGCGGAAGTACGGGCACGACTTAAGTACTCCACCCGGCAAGGCAGGTCTTTCAGGCGTTCTTTGAACGTCTGATAGTGCTGGTAAGCCAATACGGTGGTGGGCACCAACACGGCCACTTGCTTGTTATCACATACCGCCTTGAACGCCGCGCGGATGGCCACTTCTGTCTTACCAAAACCTACGTCCCCACACACCAGACGATCCATCGGACGGGCACTTTCCATGTCAGCCTTTACCTCAGCCGTAGCTTTGCTTTGGTCAGGCGTGTCCTCGTAAATAAAGGACGCTTCCAACTCCCGCTGCAAGAAGCTGTCAGGGCTGAACTGGAAACCTTTCTCCTCGCGCCGCAGGGAGTAAAGTTTGATGAGGTCGCGGGCAATGTCTTTTATCTTTTTCTTAG
The DNA here is from genome assembly GCA_944322275.1 of uncultured Bacteroides sp. Lineage (GTDB taxonomy): Bacteria > Bacteroidota > Bacteroidia > Bacteroidales > Bacteroidaceae > Bacteroides. Next base: position 4,331 of record CALUOV010000015.1, read on the forward strand.
TGCGATCTTTCAGTTTTTCCCAAGCACCGGTGCCCAACTTGTTCAGACGGGGCGCCTCACCTTCCTTGCCTTTATACTTCGACACTTTATGCAAGGAGTGGATGGAAACGAATACCACGTCATCGTTTTGATACACCAGCTTCATCACTTCTTGCGTAGTGTCTCCGCTAGGAATACGCACCAAACCTGCAAAACGACCGATACCGTGGTCGGTATGCACCACATAATCGCCAGGCGTAAACTGGTTGAGCTCTTTTAACGAAAGAGCCACCTTACCACTGCGTGCCTTGTCGCTCTTGAGGTTGTATTTATGGAAGCGGTCGAACAACTGGTGGTCGGTGAAGATGCACAGGCGCAAAGTATTGTCAGCAAAACCCTCGTGCAAGGTCCTTTCCACAGCACTAAAACGAATGTTATCTCCCCTATCTTCAAAGATGGCCCGAATGCGGTCGGTCTGCTTCGTACTGTCACTACATATATATATAGTGTAACCTTGTGCCAAGTATTCGGTAAAACTCTGCGCCACCAAGTCAAAATTCTTGTGAAAGATGGGTTGGGGCGTAGTGTCAAAGGTCAGGCTCGCATCAGGAGTACCCGTCGGTTTTGTACCAAACTCCCATCGGTGAAACTCCAAAGCCCGCACCGTAAATTCACCACCGTCTATCAGTTTCCCGTCCAGGGAAATATCTCCGTTTTCTTCCGCTTCGCGGGCGGCTATGGCTTGAGGGGTCAGCGCCTCATCGTGCACTTGCTGAATGCGCTCACGCAGCCAAAGGAAATCACGCATGGACAACAAGGTTTCCGCCGGTAAGAAATCGAGGAAAGAAACCATACCTCCCGTACCCTTTCCCGAAAGATCCGAGCTAAGGTCAGGCACGATGACGATACTGTCCCGTCTTTCCTTGGACAATTGGCTTTCCACCTCGAACGTACGCAGACTCTCCACTTCATCTCCGAAGAAGTCGATGCGAAAAGGATATTCGCTGGAGAAAGAAAACACATCGATGATGCTTCCACGCACAGCATACTGCCCCGGTTCGTAGACATAGTCCGTACGTTCGAACCCGTAGCTTTGAAGTACCTCTGTCACAAAAGCCATGTCTACCTGTTCGCCAGCGTGCAACCTCAAAGTTTTGTCATTGAGTTCGCCTCGCGAAACGACCTTCTCCGCCAAAGCATCCGGATAGGTCACTACACACACGTCCGTGTCCGCCTTCTGAAACCGACTTAGCACCTCGGTGCGGAGTATCTCGTTCGCAGCATCTTTCTGCCCGTACTTGATAGCACGCTTAAAGGACGAAGGGAAGAATAGCACCCGTTCGTCACCCAGCACCTGCACCAAGTCGTGATAGAAATAACCGGCTGCCTCCAGGTCGTCCAACACAAAGACAAAAGGCTTCTTCCGCTGTTCCACAAGTACGGAAGCGAAGAAAGAAGGAGCCGATGCACAAAAGCCTCCGGTATACAGGTGTCGAATCTTAGCATCATCCAGCAGACGCATCATCGCCTCCACGTTCGGATGGGAGGCATAATGTTGTTGTAGTTCGGTAAGGGTCATAGTTTTTGTTTTAATTACAAAAAAATCTTTTGCTAATAATGATTGAACGTCACGACCTTCTCCATCGGCTTACGCGACTTCTTACGCTTGGGCTTGGCGGCATAACCTATGGTAATGTCGAGCAAAAGGCGCTTTCCCGCAGGGATGCCCACCAGTTTTTTGATTTCCTTCTCATCAAACCAGCCTAAGATGCACGAGCCTAATCCCTCACTTTCCGCTGCCAACGTAATGTGGGCAGCGGCTATTCCTATATCTATCAGGGGGAAATACTTGTCTTTAATCTTAGCGCCCAGAAAAGACGTAATATTCATCGACTCTTCCACAATCAATATATGTACGGGAGCATCCTTGGCAAACTTGTTCATGCCCAGCCCAGCCGTGGCACGTCCTACCTTCACGGAGAGTTCGGGGTCATCCACCACCACAAACTTCCAAGGCTGGGCGTTACAAGCCGATGGCGCCAAGCAGGCCGCCTGCAAAATGCGCTCCAATTTCTCCCGCTCCACCGGACGTTTCTCGTAAGCCCGGTCGCTCTGACGGCTCTGCGCTAATGCTAAGAAATCCATATTACTTATATTGAATCATCCGGCTAATGTATTTTCCTATGATGTCGAACTCGATGTTCACCACGCTACCAACCTTTATAGCATGGAAATTGGTGTGCTCGAACGTATAAGGAATGATAGCTACCTGAAAGGTTTCGTCCGTAGGGTTGCACACCGTCAGGCTCACTCCGTTTACTGTCACCGAGCCTTTATCCACCGTGATGTAACCACGCTTGGCCATCTCCTTATCGAAAGCGTAGCGGAAGGTGAAATAATAGCTCCCCTCGGCATCTTCCACGGCAGTGCAGGTGGCCGTTTGGTCTACATGTCCTTGCACAATGTGTCCGTCCAAGCGTCCGTTCATCATCATGCTACGTTCCACGTTCACTTCATCACCCACTTGTAACAGTCCCAAGTTGGAACGTTCCAATGTCTCCCTCATGGCCGTAACGGTGTACGTGCCGTCTTTGATGGAAACGACCGTCAGGCACACGCCATTGTGCGAAACACTTTGGTCAATCTTCAATTCATCTACAAACGAACATTTAAAAGTGAAATGCACATTCTCTTGCTCCTTCACCAAGGCCACCAGCGTGGCGCATTCTTCTACTATTCCAGAAAACATAATCTTAATAAGCTATTGTAAATTCACTGAGCAAAGATAAGAAAAGGGTTTTGTATGGACACAAAAAAAGCGAAACTTTTCACAAAGTCCCGCTTCCAGTTTTCAATAGGTATTAGTTTTTTTTAAGGTAAAAAGATTGTTTTCAGGATAACGGTGCAAATATAGACCCTTTTCACGGAACTGACCAAATTAAAAAACATGTCTTATAACATCTTTTCTATGATTTTTTTGATTTTATTAGCCATTTTCCCAAAGTATCTATAAAAATGTTACCGCATCCGTGAAAACATTCTATAAGGGTCATTCAATCAATTTTTGGGGTATCCCTCGTCTACATTCTTATGATGCTTCAGCACTTTAGCATCGATATAGAACACGATTTCTTCAGCGATGTTGGTGATGTGATCGCCCGCACGCTCCAACTTGCGGAATACACTGGCCAGATTCAAACAAGACAAAGCGCTATCGGGATGCCTTACGATATAGTCCGCCAATAACCGGGAAGCGCCCGCATTGATGTCGTCCAATACCTGGTCTTTGGCAAAGACAGAAGTGGCCAACTCTTGGTTTTCTTCCTGCAAAGCACGTTTGGCCAGTTCAAACATATCGAGCATCTGGCGTATCATTTCTTCCAGACGAAGGCTCTTGATAAAGTCTGCATCCAACGTCAGTTCTTTTTCCTCTAGCGCAAAGCGGGCAATGCCTTCGGCAAAGTCACCCAAACGCTCCAGATTAGTATTAATCTTCAGCATGGCCAACACAAAACGCAAGTCGATAGCCACGGGAGTATAAAGGGCTATGATATCTTCTACATCGCTGTCAATCTTCAGCTCGAACGCATTGACACGACGTTCATGTACCAACACTTGCTGGGCCAGTTCACGGTCCAGGGTAAGCACCGACTCACCCGCACGATCCAGCTGGTTATAAACCAACGTCCACATTTCGTCTATCTCTTTCTTAAGAAGGACTAGTTCACTTTCGATGAATTTTACCATAATACTATCTTTGTTTTAGTTATTAATTTCCCGCCTCAAAGTTACTCAAAATCCCGAGTTAACCGAAACGTCCGGTGATATAATTTTGTGTCTGCTCCTTCCGGGGATTGGTGAAGATATCCTTTGTGCCACCATACTCCACCATCTGACCCATGTAAAAGAATGCAGTCTTGTCGCTCACACGGGCGGCTTGTTGCATGTTGTGTGTCACAATGACAATGGTATAGTCGTTCTTCAATTCGTGTATCAACTCCTCCACCTTGGTGGTAGAAATAGGATCGAGTGCCGAAGCCGGTTCATCCATAAGTAACACCGAGGGCGACACGGCCATGGCACGCGCGATGCAAAGGCGTTGTTGCTGGCCTCCGGAAAGCGCATACGCCGACTCTTTCAGTTTGTCCTTCACCTCGTCCCACAAAGCCGCTCCGCGCAAGCTCTCCTCCACACGCTGTCGGATAAAACCGTTATCGGTCACTCCGTTCACACGCAAGCCGTAAGCCACATTCTCGAAGATGCTTTTAGGAAAGGGGTTGGGACGTTGAAACACCATACCCACATTCTTACGTAACTCGTCCACCTTTACTCCTTTACCATAAATATCCTGACCATTTATCAGAATGCTTCCATCCAGACGAGTGTCGGGGATGAGGTCGTTCATGCGGTTCAACAAACGCAGGAAGGTGGACTTGCCACAACCTGAAGGACCGATAAAGGCTACCACGGATTTCTCCTCGATGTCCATACTAATACCCTTCAAGGCATGGAAATCACCATACCAGAAGTTCACGTCGCGAGTTTCGATTATATTCTTCATAAAATTTTAATTAGACTTCACTTTATTCTCAAAATACTTTCGCAAGGCATTGGCCAATAAATTCACCAGCAGGATGATGACAATCAGCACCAAGGCCGTACCATAAGCAATGGGAAGCTGAGCATCAATGTCCGTTCCGCTGGTGGAAATCACATACAAATGGTATGGCAACGCCATACACTGGTCGAAGATACTCTCCGGAAGCTGGGGAAGAAAATAAGCCGCACAAGTGAAGAGGATAGGAGCCGTCTCACCCGACACACGTCCCAAGGCCAATATCAATCCCGTAATAATGTTAGGCATACCCATGGGCAGAATGACGTGCCAGATGGTCTGCAACTTCGTAGCACCCAACGCACGGCTTCCCTCACGCATGCTATCGGGGATAGCTTTCAAGGCTTCTTCCGTCGTGCGGATAACCAAAGGCAAACTAAGCAAGCCTAACGTAAGCGAACCGGCCAAGATACTGTCACCGAAATCGAGCCAATTGACAAACAAGGCCATACCGAACAGACCGAATACAATAGAAGGAATACCGCTCAAGTTATTGGTCATCACTCGGATGAACCTCACCACCCATCCTTTCTTAGGTGCGTACTCGTTCATGTAAATACCACTCATCACCCCCACCGGGAAAGCAAACAGGGCACTCCCTATCATCAAATAGAAGGTGCCCACAATAGCTGGCCAAATGCCTCCAGCAGTCATGCCATCGGCCGGAGCCGTGGTAAGAAAATCCCAGTTGATAACCCCTATGCCTTTATATATAATAAAGAAAAGGATGGCAAACAACACCAATACCACACTCAGACTCAACAGACGAAATATCCCAAAGGCAATGCTCTGAGAAAGACGTTTCCGATTCATCGACATATCTTTTTTCTTTTTATGATTAGCTATAATTGACAAATTCTCGCAAAGGCTTCCACTTCTCCAAGAAAAAGCACTCTCTTCTCCAAAGAAAAGCAACGCCTTTCCCGAATAAGTTTATCTGCTCCTTTTAGAAACCGCTTCCACCGTAAAGTTGATGATTAAACTGATGAAGAACAACACCACACCCAACAGGAACAACGATGCATAGTGCGCGCCTCCGGCCGGAGCCTCGCCCAATTCGGCAGCTATCGTGGCGGGAATAGTACGCAAAGGCTCCAGGATGGAGGTCGGTATCACGGCCGCATTACCCGTCACCATCAGTACGGCCATTGTCTCGCCCACAGCACGCCCGATGCCCAATACGACACCCGACGTGATGCCCGATATAGAATAAGGTATCACCACCTTATAGATAGTCTGCCATTGCGAAGCGCCCAGCGCCAAACTGGCCTCGCGCATGGCACGCGGACAATTACGCATGGCATCCTCCGTCACGGTAATAATGGTAGGCAGCGCCATAATGGCTAGCACGATACTTCCAGCCAAGCCGCTCTCGCCCACGGGAAGGTCAAACACCTGCTGAAGCAAAGGCACGATGACTATCAACCCGAAAAAACCATAAACCACGGAAGGTATGCCGCTCAACAATTCGATGACCGGCTTTAATATATCGCGAATCTTACGATTGGCCACCTCACTCATATAGATAGCCACGGCCAATCCAAAGGGCAGTGCTATCAGAATGGCAAAAAGACTGACCCACAATGTGCCCGTTATCAAAGGCAGGAAGCCGAACAAAGGAGCGGGGGTAGCCGTAGGGAACCACTCGGCGCCGGCAAATACGTCCTTTATTGAAATGGTGTTATCCTTAACCAAATGCACCGTCTCGGGACGGACAATAAACTGGCGCGGCACAAAAGCCACGATGCCCGGCGTACGCTCCACCAAGCCCGTAATGCATTCACCTGCCTTCTCGTATCCTTCGCCCAGCTGCTTCTCGGTAAAATAGCGTTCAGCATCCTCCAGACGGAACAACACGATGGGCATATCCTTTCCACCCAAGTCTTTCCAGTTCGTAATCTCACTATCAAACACATTCTTTATCTGATCCGGTGAAAGCTCGTTGACCTCGTTATCCTTATGCAAAGCCAGCACATAGCCTTCCTCCACGACTTTACTGCTGAACAGACCCATGGCCTCTGAAAACAGGAACAATACGATAAGTACAATGGTTATGCTCGTAACAAATCCGCTACAAGCCAACACACCTTCTACAATTCTCTCAAAGATTCTTCTCATTTTAGGTCACCTTTTCATTATAATAATTCCGGGCGCAAAAGTAGGCTGCAAATATTAAAAAGGTGTTTCCACAAGTTGAAAGAACTATTTCATTTCTATTACATTTCCGTTACACACATATCCCGGCCCCATTTTGTAATGACTATGAAACATGAAGATACGTTCTTTGCAAATGAAAACTTATTAATACGTATGAGACCAAGACTTTTACCCCTTGTTGTGATAAGCGCCCTGCTCATCCCTGTACAAAACCTGAGTGCCCAACGCATTAAAGGAAGTGACACTGTGTTGCCTATTGCCCAACAAACGGCCGAGGAATACATGAAAGAACATCCCGATGCCCGCGTCACCGTAACCGGGGGAGGCAGCGGTGTAGGTATCAGTGCCTTGCTGGATGGCACAGCCGATCTTGCTATGGCCTCACGCTCCATTAAATTCAGCGAAAAAATGAAAGCTAAATCCACCGGACGAGACATTAAGGAAGTTATCATAGCCGGTGATGCCCTGGCTGTGGTGGTACATCCCAGCAACCCCGTATCCCGACTCACACGCCAACAATTGGAGGACATCTTCCGCGGGAAAATAACCAACTGGAAACAAGTAGGAGGAGATGACCGTAAAATCGTGGTTTACTCGCGCGAGACCTCCTCGGGCACCTACGAATTCTTTAAAGAAAGCGTACTGCACAACAAGAATTACATGAGCAGCAGCCTTTCCATGCCTGCCACCGGAGCCGTTATCCAATCTGTAAGTCAAACGAAAGGAGCCATTGGTTATGTAGGACTTGCTTACGTATCATCCCGCATCAAAGCCTTGGCCGTGGCTTACGAGGGAGGAGACTACGCACTGCCTACACCCGAAAATGCCACCAACGGAACTTATCCCATCGTACGTCCGCTCTATTATTATTATGAGACCAAAAATACGGAGAAAGTAACTCCCTTGCTCAACTTTATCCTATCACCCAAAGGCCAGGATATTATCAAGGAGGGAGGGTATATCCCCATAAAACAATAATCTGTTTTCATACCCAATTGTAAGCGTACGTGTAGGCTTATAAGTGTCGTAAAGCGCATTTTTGCAATCAGAGCCTATGTTTTTATTGACTTTTGTTTATCCAATGATAGGAAAAACAAAAATATTTGCAATGTTTTGATAGTATTTTAAAAATAATTTCTACATTTGGACGCTGAAAACAATAAAAACATAAAACTATGAGTAACCGACACAAAAGATTTATTTTACCGGAAGAGGAAATACCAAAATATTGGTATAACATACAGGCCGACATGCCTAACAAGCCCATGGCACCCCTGAACCCGGCTACCCATCAGCCCCTAAAGGCTGAAGACCTCTACCCTATCTTTGCCGAAGAGTTATGTCGGCAAGAGTTAAACCAAACGGATCCATGGATAGAAATACCTGAAGAAGTGCGCGAGATGTACAAGTATTACCGAAGTACACCACTCGTACGCGCCTACGGATTGGAAGAGGCATTAGACACCCCGGCACACATCTATTTCAAGAATGAAAGTGTCAGTCCCATGGGCTCTCATAAACTAAATTCTGCTCTTCCACAAGCCTATTATTGCAAAAAAGAAGGCGTGACCAATGTAACTACGGAGACTGGTGCCGGACAATGGGGAGCCGCATTATCCTATGCAGCCCGCCTCTTTGGACTGGAAGCCGCTGTATATCAAGTTAAAATCAGTTATGAGCAAAAGCCCTACCGACGCAGTATCATGCAGACGTATGGCGCACAGGTTACTCCCTCACCTTCTATGTCAACACGTGCGGGTAAGGACATCCTGACAGCTTATCCCAACCACCAAGGTTCATTGGGTACGGCTATATCGGAGGCCATAGAACTGGCGCGTACTACCCCCAATTGTAAATACACACTAGGGTCGGTGCTGAGTCACGTAACTTTGCACCAGACAATTATCGGCCTCGAAGCAGAAAAGCAGATGGCCTTGGCAGGAGAGTATCCAGACATGGTGATAGCCTGTTTCGGAGGAGGATCAAACTTTGGGGGCATCGCTTTCCCCTTCATGCGTCACAACATTTTGGAAGGAAAACAGACCCGCTTCGTAGCCGCCGAACCAGCTTCGTGTCCAAAATTAACTCGCGGCAAATTCCAATATGACTATGGTGATGAAGCCGGATACACACCCTTATTGCCTATGTTTACGCTAGGACATAATTTTGCTCCCGCCAACATCCACGCTGGTGGTCTACGTTATCACGGTGCAGGTGTCATTGTATCCCAACTCTTGAAGGATAAAATGATGGAAGCCGTAGACATCCAACAATTAGAATCATTCGACGCAGGATGTTTATTTGCACGCGTTGAAGGCATCATTCCGGCACCAGAGTCGTGCCACGCCATAGCGGCCACTATCCGCGAAGCCAACAAGTGCAAGGAAACGGGCGAGGAAAAGGTTATCCTCTTCAACCTGTCTGGCCACGGACTTATTGACATGGCTTCATATGACAAGTATCTAGCAGGAGACTTGGTGAATTATTCATTAAGTGATGAAGAGATACAAAAGAATCTAGACGAAATAAAAAACCTCTAACAAAAAAATAGGAGAAAAAAGAGCACGGATTTTGGCAATTCTTTTCTTTAGAAACGTAAAATCCGTGCTCTTTTTTTAATCTCCAAAGTTACCTCTCCCACCAACAACATCCTGAATGATGATGGAAAGGATGAGAGCGATAATCACGCCGCCCATCCGGTCGACGGTTTTTGTCCCAACGAGAACGATTTACATCCCAATGAACCGAGTCGAATATTTTCTGAAGTTGTTTGGGAGTTAGCATCTTCTTGAAGTCTTTGTAATACCCTTCCCGAATGTCAAGTAACTGACGCTGCTGAGCAAAACGGTCTTCTATCCGCTTCTCTATATCGGCATCGGTCAGCTCGCGCGGTTTCCTCACCTCTTTCCCCTTAGGAGCCTCCTCCCGGTATTGGTCACGACAAGCCTTCAGGTCCTTCAGGTATTGCGTATAGAGTGTGATGAACTTCGCTTCGGTCTGGTCATCCAACATCAACGAGAAAGCCATACGTTCAGCTCTACGTTGCATCCACTCTTCCTCCGTCCAACGAGGTTTATTATCCGGTGCCTCATTATTCATACTCGATTGTGCTTGTACACACAGGCCGCCTGCCATCAGCAGAACGCCTACCAATAATGCAAAAAACTTAGTCTTCATACTACTTTACCTTTAAATTACATACTACATTCGTTTTAAAATCTCCTAGTACCGACATACTTGTTATCCGGAATTACAAGCAAATCTGCCAAGAGCCTTTCATCTCTTTAGAATGCCAAAAGTGGAAAAAGTAAAATGGATGTGCCTCATTTTTTGCTAATTTAACAAACAGGAAAGCACCATCTCCTCTTTCTTTAAAATCGGTATAGAAATGGTGCTCTTTCTTATAACCATGCCGAAGAAATGGATATTACTCGCGGCGTCCCATGAAAATCATCACATAATAAATAAGTGTGGCCAATGAACCGAGGGCGGCTACAACATAAGTATAGGCGGCAGAACGCAAGGCGTCTTCAGCCTTATCATGGTTAAAAGCGTTGGTTATGCCGGAAGCACTGAGCCATACCAAAGCACGCCTGCTAGCATTGATTTCCACCGGGAGGGTAACAAAGCTGAACAACGTAGTGAGGGCAAACAGAATGATACCGGCCAACAATATGCCAGGCATGGTGTTTATGAGAAAAATGCCTGCCAGAATCACCCATGTCACCCATTGTGAAGCAAACGATACCACCGGCACCAGCGCACTGCGCATCTGCAACGGAGCATAGGCCCGAGCATGCTGCAAGGCGTGTCCACACTCATGAGCGGCTACGGCCGCAGCCATGATGCTATTGCTGGAATAGACGCTTTCACTCAGGTTTACGGTCTTGTTCATCGGATTGTAGTGGTCGGTCAGATGTCCGGGCGTATGCGTCACCTGCACGTCATAGATACCGTTATCCTGAAGCATCTTCCGGGCTACATCGGCCCCTGTCATGCCGTTACCAGTAGGTATCCGCGAGTATTTCTTAAACTTGTTTTGCAGATTCAGCTGTACCAACCAGCTCACCACGGCTACACCAATAAAAATAATCCATTGTATTCCTATTACCATAAATCTTTCTTTTTAGATATTATTACTCTTCGTTTTAACATACAAATAGCTTGCCAAAAATACGGAGCCACCGAACAAGCCCGTGGTCATCCCCGTCTTTTAGGAAGAATTAGCTAAAATCAATTCAATTCCAATTCAATAACTGTATCGATGTCAGTCGGCACTTCGTCCAGATAAAGCGTAATACCCGCCTTGCTCTTTTGATATTTCAAAGGCTTCTGCCCGATAAACGTCCGTGCCTTCTTCACATTCTTGCCTTCCAGGGGAAGAAAAAGAGCCTTGTCCTGCAAATCGAGAATATGAACAAAGAGTCTATTTCCTTTTTGCGTAGTCACACCCCACGAATGAGGAGCCACACATCCGCCACGAGTGCCGTAGATGGTTTCGCCATAAGTCTGCAGCCACTTACCCATCTCCTCCAGACGGGACAAAGCCACTTCGGGCAACTCTCCATCGGGTTGCGGACCAATGTTCATCAGCAGGTTGGCGTCCTTTCCGGCCGCCTTCACCAGATAATGAATCAACGTCTTGGCCGACTTATAATTTTGGTCGGTTATCTTATAGCCCCACATGCCGTTCATTGTCTCGCACGTCTCCAACGGCAGGGCGCTAATGTCCTGTCCGGAAAGTCCAGCTTTGTTCTCGCCAGGCAGATCGCGCTCAAATATCTGAATGTCCTCACCTTCGAAAGGAGTAACGTGATGATTGTTTCCTATCAGACAGGCAGGCTGCAGACGATGAATTAAGCTATATTGTTCGGGCAACTGCCAGTCAAAATCCGGATTGGCATCCTGATCCCACACTCCGTCAAACCATATCGCACCTATCGGACCATAGTTCGTAAGCAACTCTGTCAGCTGGTTGTTCATAAAACTGTAATAGCTGTCCCAATCACCCTTGGGATCAGGGCGGCCCGTTCCTCGCCCCGTACGGCCCCATACGGCATCCTCACGATACCAGTCGATATGCGAATAATATAAATGGAGGCGGATGCCCTGTTTGTGACACTCATCAGCCAGTTCCTTCAGCACATCACGCTTAAAGGGTGTAGCGTCTACTATGTTATAGTCCGAATATTTAGTATGAAACATGGAAAAACCTTCGTGATGGCGACTGGTGAAACAGATATACTTGGCACCAGAGGCTTTGATGGCCGACACCCAACGGGCCGCATCAAACTTGGAGGGATAGAATCCACCTGCCAATTTGGCATATTCCTTATAATTCAAATTATTGTTCGTCATAGTCCACTCACCCGTTGCCAACATGGCGTATAAGCCCCAATGCAGAAAGATACCGAACTTAGCATCACGAAATTCCTGCCGCGACTTCAGGTTTTCTTCTGTAGGTTGATAGCCTTGCGCACGCGTTCCCAAAGAAACGCACAGAAGCAAAGCGAATAAAAATACGATTCGTCTGTTCATGGTCATTTATTTTATCAGTTTTTTGTTTATGCGAATGCCTAAATTGAGGTCAAAGATAAACAATATTTTCCGAACGAACAAAATCAGCAAACACAAGTTTCTTTTACGCATAATTGGCCGTTAACAGATTTTCAGACCTTAGCGCACTCTGTTTTTTGGCTATCCTTGGCAGAGTTCGTACTTTTGCAACGCGAAGGTAAAGGGAATGATTGGCAAAGTGAGTGGGCTTTCTAAAATATTTTCTATCTTTGCGGATGGATTTAAATTGCATATACGAACTATGTTATGAAGAATATTATACCTATAGTGATTATCCTGCTAATGGCCCTCATAATGCCACAGGGACTCCATGCACAGGAAAAAACGGATACGACAGCACAGGATACCGTCACTCGTACGCTCTCGAAAAAAGAACTGCGTAAACTGCGCGTGGCCCAACGTAATTTCCACTACAACATCTTGGGCGGCCCTAGCTACTCACCCGATTTCGGTCTGTTGGTAGGCGGAAGCGCATTGATGACTTTCAGCCTGGCACCCAAGGACACTGCGCTGAAACGCTCGGTAGTGCCCATGGCCATCGCTTTCATGTTCGATGGAGGCATTAACCTCTTCTCCAAGCCGCAACTTTTCTTCAAGCACGACCGTTTCCGCATCTTTGGTAAGTTCAGCTATAAAAACACGGTAGAAAATTATTACGGCATCGGATACGATACGAACAAAAACTATCTGCGGAGCGACTCCACCAGTCAATACCGATACAGCGGGGTACAAATCAACCCGTGGTTTCTTTTCCGCCTGGGCAAAAGTAATTTTTTCGCCGGACCGCAAATTGACATCAATTATGACCATTTCACCAAACCCGGGAAATACTTGGCGCAGGAGACAGACTACCGAGAAGCAGGTGGAGATGAACATGGATACAAGAATTTCAACTCCGGTCTGGGTTTCCTCCTTACGTACGACAGCCGTGATGTGCCCGCCAATGCTTACAAGGGTATCTACTTGGATTTCCGAGGCATGATGTATCATAAGATATTCGGGAGTGAGAACAACTTCTATCGCTTGGAATTGGATTACCGGCAATACAAGGAGGTGGGCCGACGTAAGGTCATCGCCTGGACGGCACAGAGCAAGAACGTCTTTGGAGACAACATTCCTTTGACGCAATATTCGCTGACAGGCACTCCCTTCGACCTGCGCGGATATTACCAAGGACAATACCGGGACAAATCCTCACACATTGTCATGGCCGAATACCGCCAAATGTTCAACACCGACCGTGAGAACTGGCTGCAACGCATCATCAATCATTTAGGCTTCGTGGTATGGGGCGGATGCGGCTTTATGGGCCCCAATCCTATAAACATCGAAGGTGTACTACCAAACTACGGCATCGGTCTGCGTATTGAAGTGCAACCCCGTATGAACGTCCGCCTGGATTTGGGTAAAAACACAGTGAACGACCAGACGCTGTTCTATTTTAATATGACGGAAGCGTTTTGACCTATGAAAGCACTTATTAATTCTCACATATCAAAACATGAAAATTTATTCGATACTCGACACCGACCTGTATAAGTTTACCACCTCGTACGCTTACATCAAGTTATTCCCTTACGCCCAAGGGACTTTTGTCTTTACCGACCGTGACCAAACTGAATACTCTAACGAGTTTCTGGCCGAATTGAGAACAGCCATTGACACCATGCGTTGGATTGCCTTGACAGGCGATGAGCTAGAGTACATGACTCAGAGTTGCCGATTTCTGCCCCGTGTATACTGGGAGTGGCTGTCTTCTTTCCACTTCCAACCCGAGAAGGTAAACATTTATTTGGACGAATCGCATCACCTGCATATGGAGGTGACCGATTATATGTACAAGGTGACGCTTTACGAAGTACCCTTACTAGCCATTGTATCCGAAGTGAAAAATCAAGTCCAAGGCAATATCCCCGACTTAAATATCGTGACCTCCAGGCTAGTGGACAAAGTAGCGTTATCCAACCGCAATCGGATGCCTTTTTCCGAGTTTGGTACACGCCGGCGTTTCTCTTTCGAAGTACACGATACGGTCATCGCTTACCTGAAACAGCATGCCCAGTATTGCACAGGTACGTCCAATTGCTACTTTGCCATGAAGTATGGCATGCGCCCCATGGGCACCCACCCGCATGAATGGTTTATGTTTCATGGAGCGCAATTCGGATACAAGCATGCCAACTACATGGCATTGGAAAATTGGGTGAACGTGTATGATGGAGATCTAGGTACGGCTCTCTCCGATACATATACTACCGAAGCCTTCCTAAACAACCTCAGTCGAAAGCAAGCCAAATTATTCGATGGAGTACGGTGTGACTCAGGCAATGAGTTCGATTTCACCAATAAACTTATTGCACGTTACCAGGAGTTTGGTATTGACCCCACCACCAAAACTATTATCTTCAGTAATGCGCTGGACTTTGACAAGGCGCTCGAAATCTTCCGCTTTTGCCAAGGACGTATCCAATGCGCTTTCGGTATCGGCACTAACTTGACGAACGATACGGGCTTCCGTCCTTCTAATATCGTCATGAAATTAGCTCAATGCAAAATGAACGCTACCCAAGAATGGCGTGAGTGCGTAAAGTTATCTGATGATGAAGGCAAGCACTTGGGAAGCAATACCGAAGTACAGGCATGTCTTTATGAATTACAAATTTAATTATGCACTACGATTTCAAGAAACAAATTCGTAGCTTCGGCTATGCATGGAAAGGTATCCGGTGCGTGATGGGAAAGGAACAGAACTTGAGTTTTCATCTCATTGCAACCTTGTGTGCAGTGACGGGTGGAGTTTTCTTCAGTATCACACGCATGGAATGGATAGCCGTCATACTCTGTATCGGGATGGTGATAGGAGCCGAATTATTCAATAGTGCCATAGAGCGCATTGTAGACTTGGTATCACCCCAACGTCATCCTTTGGCCGGCCAAATAAAAGACATCGCCGCCGGAGCGGTATTAATATGTGCTCTGACGGCGCTGATTATAGGATTAATTATCTTTATTCCTTACCTGACTCGCTTTCTCTTATAATAAGGACGGGTAACAAACACGTACATCAATAAAGCCAAAGCTAAAAAAACGAATATCAAAGAGTCTCCATCCATCCACACTTGGTTCATCGACTTCATATAAGACACAGTCCATATGCCGGCCAATAAACCTGCATCCATAAACAAGTTGAAAGTCATGTTTCCTGTAGCACGCTGACAATGATGTGATAATTTAACAAACATTTTAATAAGCATTGGAGTCAATGCTGGAAGAAGAAACAGAGGAAGCACCCAAACATATCCTTCTATCCCGACCACATCCATTAGAAAAAGACCAAAAGCATAAGCTAATATTCCTACATTAATAGCCGGTACCCATGCCCGGGGAAGTAAGAAACGGTCTATGCTACATAAGCTCACTCCTATAGGAGCTCGAAAAGGTACGTAAACCAACGAAGCTAATATAAATGACAATCCTCCACAAGCAGCCGCCAAATAAGTGAGATACGTAAGCGAATAATGAAACAAGCCCCATACTCCTCCCATTATGCCACATATCATACCCACACGTCCACAAAAGGCAAAAAGCATATTGCCTGAGGTGCGATGCCCCGACAAAGTGATGTCAATACTAATGGTAGTTCCAGCTCCGATAGCCAAAGCCAGACACAAGCCCTGCACCAATGCCACCCATACATAACACATCTCGCGAATATAAGTAGCCACAGTCATGGTTAGCACAATGCCGGCAAGCGCTCCCAACAGCACATGCTTCCTTCTGAATGTATCCGCCAAATAAGCATGAAAAGGTCCCGCCAACAATCCCCCCAACAGAAAGAAAGGAAATATGCGGACAACAACTTCCGTCTTAACCAAAGGCAATACTCCGATAACCATGTACACAGAAGCGTACAAGAGGAAATTGACGACACACATCAAAAGAAGTCCCCGCGTCAGCAAGCTGTCAGTATTGTTCTTTTTCATTCGGGAAATCCAAGT
Source organism: uncultured Bacteroides sp. (assembly GCA_944322275.1). Classification (GTDB taxonomy): domain Bacteria; phylum Bacteroidota; class Bacteroidia; order Bacteroidales; family Bacteroidaceae; genus Bacteroides. The sequence continues at coordinate 20,657 of CALUOV010000015.1, forward strand.
TCTTCACATCCGAGATATAACGGCTGATTGCATCCGTCATGACCGTATGCAGATCGGCATACCGACGCAGGAAACGAGGACGGAAACCGTTGTTCATACCCAACATATCCTGCACGACCAATACCTGACCGTCAACATCGCCTCCGGCACCGATACCGATCACGGGGATCTGAAGCTCGTGGGATACCTTTCCGGCCAACGCGGCAGGTATTTTTTCTAATACCAGACCGAAGCATCCGGCTTCTTCCAGCAAATGGGCGTCACGTATCAATTTCTCAGCCTCGGCTTCATCCTTGGCACGCACGGTGTACGTACCATACTTATTAATGCTTTGAGGCATCAAGCCCAAGTGACCCATGACAGGTATCCCCGCACTGACAATACGTTTCACTGTATCTATAATCTCTTCTCCACCTTCCAGTTTCAAGGCATCGGCATGACTTTCCTTCATGATGCGAATGGCTGATGCCAATCCCTCTAATTCATTCCCCTGGTATGAGCCAAAAGGCATATCCACCACCACCATCGCACGCTTTACGCCACGTACTACGGACTTGGCGTGATAAATCATCTGATCAAGAGTTATAGGCAATGTAGTTACGTTGCCGGCCATGACATTTGAGGCTGAATCGCCCACCAAAATCACGTCCATCCCCGCACCATCCACAATCTGAGCCATGGTGTAGTCATACGATGTCAACATTGAAATCTTCTCGCCTCTTTGTTTCATCTCGATGAGGCGATGAGTCGTCACTTTACGAGTGTCGTCTGAAATATATCCAGCCATTACTTTATATGATTTAAAAATTCCGGGCGCAAAGTTACATCTTTTTCCTAAACATTATTCACTTCACACATTTTATCGTAGGAGAACGCACTGAAATCGGCTATCACTTTATGACAAAGCGGAGCTATATCCTCAGAACGATTGGTCGTGGAAAGCCCTATAACGGTAGCTCCGGATGCCATACCGGCCTTCAACCCATTAAAGGAATCTTCAAACACGTACGTAGTGTCCGGCGTTGTGCCCAACACCTCCATACCAAGCAGGAAACAATCCGGTGCCGGCTTGGAAGCCGAAAACATCTCAGCCGTAAGAATACGATCGAACATTGTGCGAAGCTCGGGCCGGACACGATATACAGCTTCCATCTTTTGCATATTTGAACTAGTGACCACAGCCGTCCTTACATGATGTTTACACAAATCGGACAGAAACTCCGGGAAGCCAGGGATGAAGTCATAAGACATCTCCTCCTCAAACCGGTTGAGTGCTGCGGTTATCTCGCATTGTTCGTTCTCTTTTCCTTTGAAGAACATTTCATAGATGTGCGCCAACGTTTGCCCCTTGATAAGCGAAGCCAAGTCATTCCTTCTCAAATAATCAACTCCTATCCGATGCCAGAAACGGCTATATTGAGTCTCGGTGTCTACAACCACGCCATCAAAATCAAATAGTACGGCTATATTCTTATCCATGTCATTGAGTAATAAATATCCAAAGGGCAAAAGTACGGAAAAATTGCGAAATAATCGCCAGGATTTAACAGATAACGTAGCAAAGCCAAACAACAGGGACGGATGAAAGCGTATGCCGGAAGCAGGCAGCGAGTCCCATTCGCAAGTTTTCCCTTGTTTGGGAAAATTGGCTCATCGGCACAAATGTCCGGTTGGGAGGGAAAATCAAGACTATTGTCTATCTTATTTGAGAAAAAGCAGAGAAGGGTGTTTTTTTGCATTCGAAATAAAAATAGAAACATAATCCTATGACAAAGGTAAAAAGATTGACATTGACAGCGATAACATGCTGCATGGCAGGCATCTCGGCCGTTGCACAAACACCCGCGGACTCGTTGCCCGCCCGTTGGGACTTGCAGACGTGCATCAACTATGCACTGAATCACAACATCACTATCCAGCGCAACCGCATCAGTGTGGAAAGTTCGGAAGAAGACTTGAAAACCGCCAAATCAGCCCTCTTCCCCAGCCTGAACGCCAGCATCAGCCAGCGTATAGTGAACCGACCCAACACAGAGAACGGTACCATCATCAGCGGTGACAACATCACTACCAGCCAGAGCAAGACATCTTACAACGGCTCCTACGGCATAGACGCCAACTGGACACTCTACAACGGAGGAAGCAGGCTGAACACCATCAAACAGAACGAGCTGAACCAGCGCATCGCTTCACTGGCCGTCAGCGAGAGTGAAAACAGCATTCAGGAAAGCATTGCCCAGATTTACGTGCAGATACTTTATGCTGCCGAAGCTGTGAAAGTGAACGAAACCACCTTGGAAGTGAGCCGCGCACAATGGGAACGCGGCAAGCAACTGCACGAAGCGGGTTCACTCTCACAAGCCGACCTGGCCCAGCTGGAAGCACAGGTAAGCAACGACAACTACTCCGTGGTGACTTCACAAGCCACCTTGCAGGACTACAAGCTGCAACTGAAACAACTGCTCGAACTGGACGGCGAACTGGAAATGAACCTCTACCTGCCCACGCTCAACGATGAAGACGCATTGGCTCCTCTACCCTCCAAAGCGGATGTATTCCGCGCTGCACTCAGCCTGAGACCGGAGATAGAATCGGGGAAACTGAACATAGAAGCAGCCGACCTCGACATCAAGATTGCACGCTCGGGCTACATTCCCTCCATCAGTCTCACGGCAGGTATCGGAAGCACCAACGCCAACGGCAACGACTTCACCTTCACGGAACAAATCAAGCAGAACTGGAACAACTCACTCGGCATATCGGTGAGCATACCCATCTTCGACAATCGGCAGACCAAAAGCGCCATACGCAAGGCCAAGCTACAGAAGCAAACCAGCCAACTGGACCTGCTGGACGAGCAGAAGACCCTGTACCGCACCATCGAAACCCTCTGGCTCGACGCCAACAGCGCGCAACAGCAATATGCCGCCGCACGAGAACAGGTCAAAAGCACACAGACCAGCTTCGACCTTGTCAGCGAACAGTTCAACCTCGGCATGAAGAATACCGTGGAGCTGCTCACCGAGAAGAATAACCTACTCATCGCACAACAGCAACTCCTGCAAGCCAAATACATGGCCATACTGAATCGGCAGCTGCTGAACTTCTACCAGGGACAAAACATCACATTATAACCATTCATATTATTAAATAAGGTATAGACACATTATGAACAAGAAAACCATCATCCTCGCCGTCGTCATCGGCATCATCGTCATCGGCGGAGCCGTCTGGCTGTGGGGCGGAAGCAAAGGCAAGCACCAGATTGCATACGCCACCGCAACGGTCGCCAAGGGCGAAATCTCCGAGTCGGTCACCGCAACAGGAACCATCGAACCCGTCACCGAAGTCGAAGTAGGTACACAGGTCAGCGGCATCATCGACAAAATCTACGTGGACTATAACTCCATCGTCAAACAAGGGCAGCTCATCGCCGAGATGGACCGCGCCACGCTGGAAAGCACCGCCGCACAGACACGAGCCAACCGCGACGGAGCCAAGGCCGAATATGAGTACCAGCAGAAGCTGTACGAACGCAACAAGAGCCTGCACGAGAAGAAGCTCATAGCCGACACCGAGTTCGAGCAGAGCGAATACAACTACCACATGGCCAAAGCCAACTACGAAAGCAGCGAGGCATCGCTCGCCACGGCCGAACGTAACCTGTCCTACACCATCATCACCGCACCCATCGACGGCATCGTCATCAGCCGCGATGTGGAGGAAGGGCAGACCGTGGCTTCGGGCTTCGAGACACCGACCCTCTTCACCATCGCTGCCGACCTGACGCAGATGCAGGTCGTGGCCGACGTAGACGAGGCTGACATAGGCGGCGTGGAGGAAGGACAGCGCGTCACCTTCACCGTAGACGCTTACCCTAACGACACTTTCGAGGGCACCGTGACGCAGATACGCCTGGGCGAATCGAGCGACAACAGCTCGTCCACCAGCTCCAGCAGCACCGTTGTCACCTACGAGGTAGTCATCTCCGCTCCTAACCCGGACTTGAAACTGAAGCCTCGACTGACGGCCAACGTCACCATCTACACGCTGGACCGCACAGACGTACTCTGCGTCCCCGCCCGTGCCCTCCGCTTCACGCCCGAAGAGCCGCTCATCACGCCCGATGCCATCGTCAACGACTGTCCCGGCGAGCATAAGCTGTGGACGCGCGAGGGCAATACCTTCACCGCACACGCCGTCGAGGTGGGCATCAGCAACGGCATCAGCACCGAAATCCTCAGCGGCATAGCCGAAGGCACGCAGGTGGTGACCGAAGCCACGTTGTCAAGTTCTGTTACCCCAGCCGAAGCCGCCGAGCCGAGTGGCGAGCGCAGTCCCTTCATGCCTGGCCCTCCGGGAAGCGACAAGAAGGACAAGAAGAAGTAAACGACTGGGAATGAATTCAATAGAAAGGCGTCTTCTGTTCTGCGCTCAACCACACGACCCTTCTGCGCACAAAGGTCATACCCTTGTGCGTACAAAGGTCGACCCCTTCTGCGTACAAAGGTCACACCCTTGTGCGCACAAAGGTCAGCCCCTTCTGCGCCGAACACTTACGGACTCCGTCCGGACGTCCTTCGATGTAAAACTATATAACCATTCTGAATAACATGAGCAAGACTGTCATCGAACTCAGAGACATCAAACGCAACTTCATCGTAGGCGACGAGACGGTACATGCCCTGCGCGGCGTGTCGTTCAGCATCACTGAAGGCGAGTTCGTCACCATCATGGGCACCAGCGGCTCGGGCAAGTCCACGCTGCTGAACATATTGGGATGCCTCGACACCCCCACGAGCGGCGAATACCTGCTGGACGGCACCTCGGTGCGCACCATGTCGAAGCCTCAGCGCGCCGTCCTGCGCAACCGCAAGATAGGCTTCGTGTTCCAGAACTACAACCTCCTGCCCAAGACGACGGCCGTGGAGAACGTGGAGCTACCACTGATGTACAACGCCGCCGTCAGTGCCGCCGAACGCCGCCGCCGTGCCATCGACGCGCTGGTGGCCGTAGGCTTGGGCGACCGTTTGGAGCACAAGTCCAACCAGATGTCCGGCGGACAGATGCAGCGTGTGGCCATCGCCCGCGCCCTGGTGAACAACCCCGCCGTGATACTGGCCGACGAGGCCACGGGTAACTTGGATACGCGCACATCGTTCGAGATACTGGTGCTGTTCCAACAGCTTCACGCCGAGGGACGTACCATCATCTTCGTGACGCACAACCCCGACATAGCCCAGTACAGCAGCCGCAACATCCGCCTGCGCGACGGGCACATCATCGAGGACAAGAGCAATACGAACATCCTTTCGGCAGCCGAGGCACTGGCCGCCCTGCCGAAGAATATTGACGACTAAGAAGTAAATGAAGAATGAAGAACGAAGAATGAAGAATCGCTGGGTCATGTTGAGTGCAGCGAAACATCTCCCATCGGGTATAAACGGGAGATCCTTCACCTTCGTTCAGGATGACAAGTCCGGAGGCCTTTCCCCATTCCATTCTTCATTCTTCGTTCTTCATTCTTCATTAAATTATTAAGACTATGAACGGAACAAACTTATTCAAGATAGCCTTGCGAGCACTGGCCAACAACAAGCTGCGCGCCTTCCTGACGATGCTGGGCATCATCATCGGCGTGGCATCGGTCATCACCATGCTGGCCATCGGCCAAGGCTCGAAGAAGAGCATCCAAGCGCAAATCAGCGAGATGGGCTCGAACATGATTATGATTCACCCCGGAGGCGAACGACGGGGAGGCGTGCGCATGGATCCCAGCGAGATGCAGACGCTGAAGCTGACCGACTATGAGAGCTTGCGCGAGGAGACGAACTTCGTGGCAGCCATCAGCCCCAACGTGAGCAGCAGCGGACAGCTCATCGCCGGCAACAACAACTATCCCTCCAGCGTGAGCGGTGTAGGCATCGACTACTTAGAGATACGCCAGCTGACGGTGGAGAGCGGCGAGATGTTCACCGAACAGGACATACAGACCTCGGCCAAGGTGTGCGTCATCGGCAAAACCATCGTAGACAACCTCTTCCCCGGTAAGGACCCCATCGGACAGATTATCCGCTTCAACCAAGTGCCCTTCCGCGTGGTAGGCGTGCTGAAGTCGAAAGGTTACAACTCCATGGGCGACGACCAGGACGACATCGTGCTGGCTCCCTACTCCACGGTGATGAAGCGCCTGTTGGCACAGACCTACCTGCAAGGCATCTTCGCCAGTGCCCTCACCGAGGACATGACGGACTATGCCACCGAGGAAATCACCGAGATACTACGCCGCAACCATAAGCTGAAGGCCGATGACGCGGACGACTTCACCATCCGCAGCCAGGAGGAACTCAGTTCGATGCTCAACTCTACCACCGACCTGATGACTACACTACTGGCCTGTATCGCCGGCATCTCGCTCGTGGTGGGCGGCATCGGCATCATGAACATCATGTACGTCAGTGTGACCGAGCGTACGCGTGAGATAGGCCTCCGCATGAGTGTCGGAGCACGCGGAGTGGACATTCTGAGCCAGTTCCTCATCGAAGCCATCCTCATCAGCATCACGGGCGGACTGATAGGCGTCATTGTAGGATGTGGCGCGGCGCTGATAGTGAAGAACGTTGCCCACTGGCCCATCTTCATCCAGCCGTGGAGCGTATTCCTGTCTTTTGCCGTCTGCACCGTCACGGGCGTGTTCTTCGGGTGGTATCCCGCCAAGAAAGCCGCCGATCTCGACCCGATAGATGCCATCCGATATGAATAAAATCACTATCTTTGCGTTCGTATGATGAAATCGGATATACATAAACTTCCCCATATGGTGGAAATACTGGTGCACGTTGTGGCATGGGGTATCATCTTCGCATTCCCCATCGCCACAATGACGCGTGGCGGAATGACTGTCCAGTGGCACGACTACATGCGTAACTTGATGATCGTGGCATCCTATGCCGCGGTGTTCTACGTCAACTACCTGATACTGGTACCGCGGCTTATGTTCTCTAACCGCATGAAGGAATGCCTGTTGTGGAACATCATCCTCATTGCCGGCGTTACATTCTGCCTGCACATCGGTATGAATACCTTGGTACACTCCATACATCACGAGCAACCCTTCCATCCCATCGGCCCACCCCGGCCGGTCATGATTCTGCGTGATGCTGTCAGTATGATTCTGGTAGCGGGACTGAGCATGGCCATCCAACTGAGCCGCCGATGGACTCAAATGGAAGCTGCCCGCCATGAAGCTGAGCAACGCCGCACGGAAGCCGAGCTGAAGAACCTGCGCAGTCAGCTGAACCCTCATTTCCTGCTCAACACGCTGAACAACATTTATGCCCTCATCGCCTTCGACACCGCCAAGGCGCAACAAGCCGTTCAGGAACTAAGCCGGCTGCTGCGCCACGTGCTTTATGACAATCAGCAACAGACTGTCCCTTTAGGGAAAGAAATGGACTTCATACGCAACTACATCGAGCTGATGCGCATCCGTCTCTCCGCTAACGTGAAGGTAGAAACCCAAATTGACATCAGTTCCGACAGTCGTACTGAGATAGCGCCTCTGATCTTCATCTCACTGATAGAAAACGCCTTCAAGCACGGCATCTCTCCCACGGAAGAGAGCTATATCAGCATCAGTTTCGGAGAACAAAAAGGAGAAGTGCGTTGCGAGATACGCAACAGCTACTATCCCAAAACCCGTACTGACAAAAGCGGAAGCGGCATCGGACTGGAGCAAGTGCGCAAGCGGCTGGAACTGACTTATCCCAAACACTACGAGTGGCGGCACGGGGTCAGTACCGATGGTAAAGAATATGAGTCTGTACTAACCATATACCTATAAAGAAATAGAAAATCATGAATTTGAATTGTGCCATAGTAGATGACGAGCCTCTCGCCCTTGACCTAATGGAAAGTTATGTAAACAAGACATCTTTCCTGCATTTGGTGGGTAAATATTCCAGTGCCGTACTGGCTATGAAAGAACTTCCTGACAAGCAAGTGGACTTGCTATTCCTGGACATACAGATGCCTGAACTTAGCGGACTTGAATACTCCAAGATGGTGTCGCCCGCCACACGCATTGTATTCACCACCGCCTTTGAACAATACGCCATCGACGGTTACCGAGTCAACGCCCTCGACTACCTGCTGAAGCCCATCTCATACAGTGATTTCCTGCAAGCCGCCAACAAAGCCGTGCAATGGTTCGAACTGCTGCAGAAACCGCGAGAAGAGATAACCTCCATCTTTGTGAAAAGTGACTACAAACTCATACAAATACCCTTGGACAACATCCTCTACATAGAAGGTCTGAAAGACTACGTTAAGATCTATGAAGAAAACGCCTCCAAGCCCATCCTCTCCCTGATGAGCATGAAGGCCGTTGAAGAGCTGCTTCCCTCCTCACGTTTCATGCGGGTGCACCGATCGTTTATCGTACAGAAAGAGAAAATACGCGTCATCGACCGTGGGCGCATCGTCTTCGGCAAGACATACATTCCCGTCAGCGATAGTTACAAGCAGGCTTTCCTGGAATACCTGGATCAGCGAAGCTGAACATCAACGCTTCATCTTCACCTCGTACAAGTCATTCCGCCGGTCTTTCAGATTGCGCACGCTTCCGTAAGTATGTAACTCACTGAGCAGGTCGAGGTCGACATCGGATACCAGAATCATTTCCGTATTGGGCGTGGCTTCGGCGCGCCGTCCGTCCGTGGGGAAAGCGAAGTCGCACGGAGTGAACACGCCGCTCTGCGCATATTGTATATCCATATTATGCACACGGGGCAGGTTGCCCACGCTTCCGGCTATGACCACAAAGCACTCATTCTCGATGGCACGGGCATGAGCGCACACACGCACCCGGCTGAAGGCGTTTTGCGTGTCGGTGAGGAAAGGCACAAAAAGTATCTGCATGCCCTGGTCAGCCATGATGCGTGAAAGTTCGGGAAACTCCACATCGTAGCAGATAAGCACACCTATCTTCGCACAATCCGTCTCGAAAGTCTGAATGGAACGGCCTCCGCTCAGTCCCCAACTCTTCATCTCATCAGGCGTGACGTGTATCTTCTCGTACATCTCATACGTACCATCGCGCCGGCACAGGAAGCCCACATTATAAAGTTTACCGTCCTCTTTGATGAGCGGCATGCTTCCGGTGATGATGTTGATGTTGTAGCTGATGGCCAGTTTGACGAAACGGTCGCGTATGTCGTCCGTATAAGCGGCAAGCCCGCGTATGGCTTCGGACTCGCCCTCGTTGTTGAAGCGAGCCATCAGGGGAGCGTTGAAGTATTCGGGGAAGAGAACAAAGTCGCTCTTATAGTCGCTCACGGCGTCTACGAAAAACTCCACCTGCTCGAACAGCTCGTCCACGTCCTTGTACGAACGCATCTGCCATTGCACCAAGCCCACGCGCACCGTAGTCTTGGGAGTGATATACTCTTGCGTAGGAGGCTGATAATAGATGTTATCCCACTGGAGAAGGCAGGCGTAGTGCTTGGATTCCTCGTCGTTGGGCAGATAGTTGCGCATCACCTTACGCACGTGGAAGTCGTTGGAGAGCTGGAAGGTAAGCACCGGATCGTAGATTTCCTTCTGACGCACCTTGTCGATGTATTCCTTGGGGCGCATCTGGTCGGCATACTTGTGATAGTTAGGGATGCGTCCGCCAAACATGATGGCTTTCAGGTTGAGTTTCTCGCAAAGCTCCTTGCGGTATTCGTACATACGGCGAGCCAGGCGCAGTCCCCGGTATTGGGGATGAATGAACACCTCTATACCATATAATATATTACCCTTCGGATTATGCGTGTTGAAGGTCTCCTTGCCGGTCACTTGAGCGTAGGTGTGGTCGTTCTTCACATCGTCATAATTGACAATGATGGAGAGGGCGCACCCCACTATCTTATCGTCCACCACCGTCACAATCTGCCCTTCGGGGAATATCTTAATCAGTTTTTCTATCTGGGCGTGTGTCCAGAATACATCGCTCCCGTCAGCATATACACGGGTAAATGACTGAGCCAACTGGTCGTAGTCGTCTATCTGCAGATTTCGTATCTGCACTTTATTAATCTTCAGTGAATCCATAAAATAATAATTTAGCGGGCTGTTTGAATGGCACACAGATAACACAGATGAGACAGATTTACACAGATTTTAAAAGGCTTCGCCAACATACGCTTGTCATTAGCTTCGCTCAAAACCACTTTTGAAGAATTCATTAAGGTATAGTCTGACGAGCGTAGGGAGGAAGAATCTCCTAATATGCGTGCGGGAGATGCTTCAATCCGTTCAGCATGACGAAAAGAATCTGTGGTCATCTTGTTCAATCCGTGTCATCTGTGTGCCAATTAAATTCCCATTTATAATAATTCTATAAGCCTGTCTACATCTTCCTCGCGCGTGGCCCAACTGGTGACGAAGCGCACCACGCTCTCCCGCTCGCCACGAGGTCCCCATAGTTCGAAGGTGGCCTCATGGGCCAAACGGTCGATGGCCTCGTTGGGCAGGCAGATAAACTGCTGGTTGGTAGGCGAATCGAGATGCAGCCTGTAGCCCTTTGCCACGAAAGCCTGCTTCAACTTCAGGGCCAGACGCACGGCATGGGCGCCTATGTGCTGGCCTGGCAGAAGGAAACCGGCACCCAGATGCGGGAGATCTCCATCAACGAG
>CALUOV010000016.1 GCA_944322275.1 uncultured Bacteroides sp.
GTCTCTTTGCAAGCTAGCCAACGCCTCGGTGTCCATGATGCCCTGCTTGTAAACATTGGTCAGCATCCGCTCAATATAAGACAAATATCTCCGGTCGGTAGCACTTCCAGGGGTAGTAGCGTTATACTTTGCCCTCAGTTGGTTGATAGCCGTTTGCGCCGCCTGAGTGTTGAGCGTATAATAAGGTTGGAAATTCCGCAAAATGCTGTCTTGCTCATGCTCTACCTCTTCGGAGGTTTTATAAATGGGAAAATCAAAAGTGGCCATCATCTGCCCATACTTCCAAGGCTTATTGATGTCAAACTGATAGTTGAACTTTCCGTCACGAGGCAGAAAGTAAACGATAACCAAAACCGTACCGATAAAAATAAGGGCTTTATATAGCAAATCTCTAAAGCTTACCGTTTTTTTTGTATTGAAATTATTCATATCTGTCGAAATTTTTGCGAAAAGTACAAAAAAAAACAATGATATGGAAAAAAACGCTTAATTTTGCCACCTAAAATATCATAAAGTAGATTTTGCGTATGACAGAAAGAAGAGTCAGAGTCCGTTTTGCCCCCAGTCCGACGGGAGCTTTGCACATCGGTGGTGTGCGCACAGCTTTATACAATTATCTTTTTGCACGCCAACATGGCGGTGACTTAATTTTCCGCATTGAAGACACTGACAGCAACCGGTTTGTGCCGGGAGCTGAAGAGTATATTTTGGAGTCGTTCAAATGGCTGGGCATTTCCTTTGACGAAGGCGTCAGCTTCGGAGGAGACCACGGGCCCTACCGTCAGTCCGAACGCCGGGACATCTATAAGAAATACGTGAAGATGCTGCTCGACAACGGCAAGGCTTACATCGCTTTCGATACGCCCGAGGAGCTGGACGCCAAGCGTAAGGAGATTGCCAACTTCCAGTACGATGCTTCCACCCGTATGCAGATGCGCAATTCGCTGACTCTGCCCCAAGAAGAAGTGGACAAGTTGATAGCCGAAGGAAAGCAATACGTTGTGCGCTTCAAGATAGAGCCGAACGAAGACGTGCATGTACACGACTTAATCCGAGGCGAGGTGATCATCAACTCTTCCATCCTGGACGACAAGGTCCTTTATAAATCAGCCGATGAATTGCCAACGTATCATCTGGCCAACATCGTGGACGATCATCTGATGGAAGTCTCCCACGTCATCCGTGGCGAAGAGTGGTTGCCCTCCGCTCCCCTGCACGTATTGCTCTATCGCGCCTTTGGTTGGGAAGACAGTATGCCCCAATTCGCCCATCTGCCTTTGCTGCTGAAGCCCGAAGGCAACGGCAAGCTGAGCAAACGCGACGGTGACCGCCTAGGGTTCCCCGTGTTCCCCTTGGAATGGCATGACCCCAAGACGGGTGAAGTGTCTTCCGGCTACCGCGAAGCCGGCTATCTGCCCGAAGCCGTCATCAACTTCCTTGCCCTGCTGGGATGGAATCCGGGCAACGACCAAGAGTTGATGTCGATGGACGAATTGATTAAATTGTTCAACCTGAGCCATTGCAGTAAGGCTGGCGCTAAATTCGACTATAAAAAAGGGATTTGGTTCAACCACGAATATATCCTGAAGAAACCGGACGCAGAAGTGGCGGAACTCTTTAAGCCGGTGCTGGCCGGACATGGCGTAGACGTTTCCGCGTATAGCGATGAATATCTGACACGTGTCGTAAGCCTGGTAAAAGGGCGTGTGAACTTTGTGAAAGAATTATGGGACCAAGCCCGCTTCTTCTTCGTAGCTCCGGAAACGTATGCTGAGAAAGACGTGAAGAAACGCTGGTCGGAAGACACACCGCGGATTATGGGCGAATTGATGACGCTTTTGCAAAGTATTGACGACTTCTCCTCCAAACATAGTGAAGAGGTGGTCATTGGCTGGATTACCGAGCAAGGTTACCACATGGGCAACGTGATGAATGCGTTCCGCCTGGCCGTAGTAGGCGAATGCAAAGGCCCCCATATGTTCGACATCACCGAACTGTTGGGCAAGGAAGAGACATTGGCCCGAATAGAAAAAGCCATCAAGACCATATGATGTACCCTTTGCTTCGTCTGTTATTGAAGCTGGTTTCCTTCATTCCCTGGCGTGTGCTCTATGTCCTGTCAGACGGCATGTTCTATCTGTTATATTATGTGGTAGGTTATCGCAGGAAAATAGTACGGCGAAATCTGACTGAATCTTTCCCTGAAAAAAAACTCACGGAGATTATACAGATAGAGAAGAAGTTTTATTGTTTTTTCGCAGACATGATGCTGGAAAGTTGTAAGCTGGCCACGATCTCTCCCGAAGAAATGCGAAAACGAATGAAATTCAAGAATGTTGAAGAAGTGAACGCCATGGTGAGGCAAGGCCGCTCCAACGCGATATATTTAGGGCATTATGGCAATTGGGAATGGGTATCTTCCATGCCTTTATGGCTGGACAAGCAGATGATAGGTGCCCAAATCTATCACAAGTTACGTAATGAAAACATGAATAAGTTGATGCTGTTCATCCGTGAGCGTATGGGGGCTGTCTGTGTAGATATGTATAAGACAGCCCGTTACATTACCGAAATGGTAAATCTTCACAAGATCAACGTCATCGGATTCATAGCCGACCAATCCCCAAAACTCCGGGAGTCACGTCATTTTCTCTCTTTCCTGCATCACAAGACTCCTGTGCTGACAGGAACGGAGAAGATTGTGAAACATTATGGATTTGAAGCATGGTTCCTGGACGTAAGGAGGGTCAAGCGGGGATATTATGAAGCCGAATTCGTCCAGCTCCACGAGAATCCTCGTACGTTGCCCGACTTTGAATTGACGGCACTTTATTTCAAACACTTAGAGCAAGCGATTTTGCGTCAGCCGGAATTGTATCTGTGGACGCACAACCGTTTTAAACATGCCGAAAAAGAAAATATGTAAAGCGCTTATACATGGATATAGATTTTGTAATCACATGGGTGGACATGAACGACCCGAAATGGCAGGAAGACTTTGCGAAATATTCCGGCCGTAAAGGCAATACGAAGAACGGAGTTTCCGAAGCCCGTTTCCGTGACTACGGTTTCCTGAAATATTGGTTCCGCGGCGTGGAGAAATTTGCCCCTTGGGTACGTAAGATTCATTTTGTGACTAGCGGGCAGAAACCCGATTGGCTGGATGAGAGTCATCCAAAAATTCATCTGGTAAATCACAAGGATTATATCCCGGAACAATTTCTGCCTACTTACAATTCGGTGGTGATAGAGCGTTACCTGCATAAGATTCCCGGTCTGGCAGAGCATTTTGTCTACTTCAACGATGATTTCTATATCATAAACGCCATTGGGCAAGAACGTTTCTTTCGCAACGGATTGCCTTGTGACATTGCCACTTTCCTTTATAACCCTTCTTGGTCGCAATGGTACAAGCGCATCAAGAACAATCTGAAAATCATCAACCGACATTTCAACAAGAAGGCAGTGATGGCACGCGACCACGACAAATGGTTTCACCCAAGCTATGGTTCCCGCGCCCGTTGGAACTATCTGCTGAAACCGTATGACAAGTTCATCACCTTGCGGACTCCTCACAATGCGCAGCCCTATCTGAAAACCACGTTTGAGGAAGTGTGGGCCGTGGCCGAAAAGGAACTGACTGAGACATCGGCCAACCGTTTCCGTGCCTTGACCGATTATACTCCGGAGCTTTTCCGTACCTGGCAAATCTGTCGGGGTAACTTCGAACCTTACAACACGTACCGAGACACTAAGATGTTTCCGCTCATGATACGCCCTAAACAAGCCGTTAAGGCCATCCGCGAACAAGCCTATTCATTGGTTTGCCTGAACGACAATATACATATCCGCAACTATGTCCAAGTCATGGAAAACATCAAAAACGCTTTTGAATATATCCTGCCGGAAAAGTCAAAATTTGAACTTTAAAAATAAATTCTATCAACCATGAATAAAGTTCTTGCTGAAATCATAGCGGGTGTCATTCCGCATAAAATGACGCGTAACCGATGGCGTGGTCTCCTGCGCTACGGGCCTATCAAGGCTTTGAAGTTGAAATACCGAATGAAGCACGAGCATACCCCCCCTAAATATTATCTGGCAGTATGTGCCATAGCTAAAAATGAAGGTCCTTATTTCAAAGAATGGATTGAGTGGCATCGTGCGCACGGAGTAGAGAAATTCTATATCTATGACAATGAGAGTACAGATGAAACGAAAGAAGTACTGGCACCATACATAGCATCAGGTCTGGTGGAATACCGTTACTGGCCGGGCAGAAAACAGCAGCTTCCTGCTTATGACGACTGTTTTGAACGTCACAGGTTGGAGACTCGTTGGCTGGCAGTCATTGATTTGGACGAATTCATCGTACCAATAAAGGAAAAGACAATACCTGATTTTCTGCATCGTATGGAAAAGTTTGCAGTAGTGGAAATCAACTGGCTAGTCTATGGAAGCGGGGGAGCCAAGAAGCGTGAACCAGGGGGAGTAATGGAAAGATTCCGGAAACATTCCCTTCCGGTACACAAACTGAATACGCATGTAAAAAGCATTGCCGACCCGCGACGAGTCTGCACAATGGTAGGTTGTCACGAAGCGGCACGCATATCCGGACATGCTGCCGATTCTCATGGTATGCCGTTGAAGAAAGGTTTCGGAGACCGCAAGCCACAGCAGGATGTCATCCGTATTAATCATTATGCAGTGAAGTCCTACGAAGAATTTCTAGGTAAGCGTGCCCGTGGCCGTGCCCGTATAAACACGTTGCGCGACCTCAATTATTTTGAACAATACGATTTGAACGATATTGAGGAATGAAGTAACCATAGCAGCAAAAGATGGCAACATACTACGGAAGGAAATACAAACTATTAGAGCTAAGGCACCTATTTAAAGAAGTATTTCTTGCAATCAGAATTGCAAGAAAATCGAAAGAGTTGGACAAGCCTAAAACAGACAAGCCTATTTATGTCGCCATGGTGGATGGTGAATCTTTTCATGGAGGCATGTGTGACAGATTCAAAGGCATCATTTCTTTATATGCCTATTGCAAATATCAGGGGATACCCTTCCGAATAAAATATACGTATCCGTTCAAACTGGAAGATTACCTTTCTCCGGCCACTTACGACTGGACACTCAAAGAAAATGAATATACGGACAACCCCTTGTATTGCCGGATTCTATACATGAGAGGCGAACACCTGGCCACGAGATTATTCAAACTAAAAGTTCGGAAACAAATCCATTATTACAGCAACCGAGATTGTCTCACTCATATAAACAAAGCTTATAACGGTAATTACGACTGGGGTGAGCTGTTTCGCGAATTGTTCAAACCCGAACACGTGCTAGAAAAACGAATTCAATCCATCAAAAATAAATTAGGTAAGGACTATTATGCCGCAGTGTTCCGCTTTCAGAATTTGCTTGGAGATTTCCATGAATACCATTACAAATCTCTCAATGATCCGATCCAAAGAGAAATACTCATTGAAAAATGTCTCAACGCCATAAGAGATTTGAAAGATGCCCATGGTTACAAAACCATATTGGTCACTTCTGACAGTACGACATTCTTGAAACAAGCGTCTCAAATGGAAGGTGTGTATATCATACCGGGAGCTTTAAGTCATATGGACGGTAACAAGAGTCATTTGCCGGAAAATTCCTACGAAACATATTTGAAATCCTTCCTTGACTTTTACCTGCTTAGCGAGGCGCAAAAGATTTACCGGATAGGGACTTCTTATATGTACCCCAGCGAATTTCCCGTTTATGCGGCCAAAGTGCATGGGATTCCATTTGAACATATAGTGATTTAGGTAATTCTGATGTTTCTAATGAGTCCAATTTACATGAATCATTTATTAAATTATTATGTATTGATCAATTCCTTTCCTTGCACGTGTTCGCTTAAAGGCAATAGTCTCCTGTAACATCTGCCAGTTTTTACCCGCATTCACTCTGTTAGCCTCCGGATGATAAAGATGTACAGCACCAGCCATTCCTTTGGCATTTTTCCGGTTGATCCCAATATTTAACATACGTTGAAAAAAATCAGAATCCTCATACCCCCAGCCTTCAAAATTCTCATCAAATCCGTTAATTTTCACACAATCTTCTTTCCAAAAGGCTACATTACATGTTTTTGCCCGTGTTATACCGCTTTTCCCTTTAATCCAATTCGAAAGAAAGGGCATACGGACAAGAGCTAACGGTTTTTTTAATCCACACGACCAAAAATGAAAAGTTGGATTGAGCGTTCGCAGGCGGTTCCTGGTCGCACTTTCACTGAGAGGTGCTCTACTACCCATTACAAAGAATCCCTTCTGCATCAACCTTTTATGATCTTTTATAAAATGTGGTGTCAAGACCATGTCGCCGTCTACCATTACAATATAGTCCCCAGTAGCCTTCGCAATCGCTTTATTTCTCGACATCGACACACGGAACCCCTGATCCGGAATCCATGAATGAATCAAAGGAACCGGAAATATCCGCTGATAACGTTCTATAAGAATTCTGGTTTCCGCTCTTGAACCATCATCAGCAATTACCACCTCTTTAGGGTAAGCATTTTGTCTTAATACACTTTTTAAAACAATCTCCAGAAATGGGGGATTATTATACGTTGTTATAACTAACGAGACTGAAGGAACGGCATTAATCATATTTATATTACTATTTTGAATCTATCAAATGTTGTCTGACGGTCGGAAATTCTTCCATAATCTTATCAAAAGCCTTACGGTTTTTATCATCCTCCGGATTTAAGTTGACAGACATCAATGAAAGTTCTCTTGGTTTCCCTACACCTTTGGCTGTACGTTGTCCATTGGGAAGGGGTACCACATAGGTTCCACACGATGCGGCCGCGGCCCAGAACCATATATCATCATTGGTAGGAGCCATAGCCATGAAAAGTGCGGGGTCAAGCATCTTTTCATCTAATGAGTGGGGAGGATACAGTACACCGCCTACCCCCGTCTGCATAGCTAAATGGCTAAAATGATATTTCTTAAATACGAAGTCATACCACTTGTATTTCCGCCATTTCCTATAGGGCGTGTTAAGCTTGATTTTCCTTACCCGATGCGCAATGATGACATTGGGCAGCAGCTCGTGTAGCCGGACTAAATCGCGCAACATATTCGGATGATAGTAAATGTCATCATCAATGGTTACAATGACATCATCGGGGAAATCTTTCAAAGCTGGAAGTAATTTTTTATAGGAACGTATCTCTGTTGGGTCGAATCTTACTTCAAAGATAGGACTTTCAACTTTGAGTTTTTCAAGTTCTGAAGGAAGTATCCCGTTTGGAAATTTTTGTGTGTCCAGATATAATACCACTTTATCCGGCTGTAAAGAGCCATTCAAAACGCTACGTATAGCCTCTACCGCATAGGGTATGGCGGCAGGAAACGAAGTCAGCGAAACTATAATCTTCTGTTTATCATTCATCTCTCATATCGGTTTTATCCATTTCTCACTTCGTAGCCTATCCGCTTCCCTACTTCCGGGAATCTTTCTACAATAGCCTTCAGAGTAGCCGCATTCTTGTCGACACCCGACTTGAAGTTGGTTGTTTTCAACGAAAGTTCCCTGGGCTTCCCTACTCCTTTCGGCTTGTTATGCCCGAAGGGGACAGGCACGACGGGAGTGCCGTTGGCCACCGCCGCGGCCCAAAACCAAATGTCGTCCGTAGTAGGCGCTATTTGGGTAAATAAATCCTCGTCAAGCATCTCCGGTTTCAAGGAGTGAGGAGGATACAACACACCACCCACACCGGTCGCTATGTTCGTGAAGCCCACATGAAGACGCCTGAACAAGAAGTGATACCATCGATACTTACGCCACCGACGATAGGGCGTGCCCGGCTTCATGAGCTTGGCACGATGAGCCAACACAGCTTCGGGTATCTGCTCATGCAAGCGAAGCAGGTCACGCAGCATATGTTCGTGATAATCCACATCATCGTCCACCGTCACAATAACGGCATCAGGAAAATCCCGCAAAGCCGGAATCAGTTTCCTGTAGGAACGGATATCCCGTTCGTAGTCCCGTATCTCAAAGGCGGGGTGACTATCGGCCAAAGCCAGAAGTTCTTGCGGAAGTCCGCTCTCACCAAATTGCGCGAAAGTCAGATAAAGCACCACCTTGTCTGGAAGCACGGAGCCGTTCAGGATAGATTGAATGGCCTGCACAGCATACGTTATCGCCGCCGGGAACGAAGTCATAGACACAATGACTTTCTCTTTATGAATACTCGGTCTCATTTTCTTTGCAAAAGCTTATGTGTGGCCAAAGTTAGCAATAAAAACAGACTTACGCTCTATTCGGATGTTTTTTTCTGCCACAAACAGAAAACCTGCTCAAAAAAATAATGGGGAATGTCCCTACATCAGCGAAAGGAAGAACGAAAAGCTCCGATCAGTTTCACTGCGGCGAAACTTTTGCTTCCTCTAAGTGAAACTAAAGCCACATCTCTGAGCCTTCTTGCATCGGACAGGCCTTTCTTTCTTTTTATACTGAAAAAACGGTTCGCAACGCTTGAAGGTGTCCAAGAAATGGTTACTTTTGCAAGACTTAAAGAAACAAGAAGCATGAATACAGCCCAATACTTGAATGTTAACGGACAGTTGCTCGACCTCTCCATCCCCCGCGTGATGGGAATACTCAACCTGACGCCCGACTCTTTCTACGCCCGTAGTCGTATGGAGACGGATGAAGCCATAGCGGCCCGTGTACGTCAAATCATGGACGAAGGTGGCGACATCATTGATGTAGGCGCTTACTCATCACGTCCCGGCGCAGCCGATGTGTCGGTTCAGGAAGAGATGGAGCGTTTGCGTCGTGGTTTGAAAATTGTACGCCGTGAAGCACCGGGAGCAATTATATCAGTCGATACGTTTCGGGCAGATGTGGCACGCATGTGTGTGGAAGAATATGGAGTATCTATCATTAATGACATTTCCGCGGGCGAACTGGACAAGGATATGTTCTCCACCGTGGCCGCGCTGCATGTTCCCTATATACTGATGCACATGCAAGGCCGTCCTCAGGACATGCAGCAGGCGCCTTGCTATGACAATCTGCTGAAGGACATCTTCTTGTATTTTGCCCGCAAAGTGCAGCAACTGCGTGACTTGGGAGCATACGATTTAGTGTTAGACCCAGGTTTCGGTTTCGGCAAAACATTGAAGCATAACTATGAGCTGATGGCCCATTTGGAGGAGTTTTCTGTTTTTGAACTGCCTGTATTAGTGGGTGTGTCGCGTAAGTCCATGATTTACCATCTGTTGGGATGCGGACCCGAAGATGCGTTGAACGGCACGACCGTGCTCCATACCATTGCTTTACAAAAGGGGGCATCCATCCTGCGTGTGCATGATGTGTGTCCGGCTGTAGAGGCTATACGTATCGCAGAAGCCCTGAGGCAAGCGCAAAATGTGACTTTATGATTTATACTTTATAATATATATAATAGAATTATTACCGTGTTTTTCGAGTTTGGCATAAAGGATTTTTTGGACATCTTATCGGTGGCATTCCTGCTTTACTATACGTACAAGCTGATGAAGGCCTCCGGCTCCATCAATATCTTTACGGGGATATTGGTGTTCATACTGATATGGCTCGTTGTGTCGCAGGTATTGGAAATGAAGTTGCTCGGCTCCATCATGGACAAACTGGTGAGTGTGGGCGTACTGGCATTGATTATTCTGTTTCAAGAAGAAATACGCCGTTTTCTCGTCACGTTGGGCTCGCACAAGAATGCGCAGGCCATTGTGCGCTTCTTTACCGGCAATAAGAGTCAGAAGAACATGGAGCACGAAGACATCATGCCTATTGTAATGGCGTGCATGAGCATGGGCAAGCAGAAGGTGGGGGCACTTATTGTGATAGAGCACGACATGCCTTTGGATGACATTGTGCGGACAGGTGACGTGATAGACGCCAATATCAACCAACGGCTCATCGAGAACATCTTCTTCAAGAACAGCCCTTTGCATGACGGGGCAATGGTCATCAGCAAACACCGAATCAAAGCGGCCGGCTGCATCTTGCCCGTATCCCATAACCTAGACATTCCCAAAGAATTGGGGCTACGCCACCGTGCCGCGATGGGTATTTCGCAAGTTTCCGATGCCCAAGCCGTCATTGTATCCGAAGAGACAGGAGCCATCTCCGTGGCTTATAAAGGCCAGTTCCATTTGCGGCTCAGTGCCGAAGATCTGGAGCGACTGCTCACTGAGCAAGGATAAAGCTGACTAGAGTAGTCCCAACATCCTTAAAATAGTCGGCGTAAACAAAGCGGTGAAAATGCCGTTTAGTGTCAGTCCCAAGCTGGCAAAAGCGCCATATTTCCGGCTTACTTCCATAGCGGCGGAAGTGCCAACGGCATGAGCAGCCGTCCCCATAGACAAGCCTTGCGCCATTGGGCTGCCAATATGGGTCAGATGCATCGCCTTGAATCCCAACATTCCACCTAATAAACCTACACATACTACAACGGCCGCCGTCAGCGAAGGAATGCCGCCCAACGATTGGGCTACCTCCATGGCGATAGGTGTAGTGACCGATTTGGGCGCCAACGAGTAAATGATTTCGTTGGAAGCTCCCATCCATTTAGCTATCAGCACCACCGATACAACGCCTACTACGCAACCCGCCAGTTGGGAGAGTAAGATAGGGAATAATTGCTTCTTAATGGTTTCGAGTTGCAAATAGAGCGGCACACCCAAAGCGACAACAGCTGGCTTCAACCAGAATTCAATGAGGTGTCCACCTCCGTTGTATGTCTCGTAGCTGACGCCGGTTACCTTTAGGAAGATAATAAGGATGGCTATCGTGAGCAGAATCGGGTTGAGGACCATGATGCCTGTCCGCTTTTGCAGCCATTTGGCAAAGAAGAAAAGGCCGAAAGTCACAGCCAGCAGGAAAAATTCGTTCTCCAGGAAGTTCATTTGATTTTACGTGTTAGTTGATGAACCCATCCGGTGACAACAATAACCAGCAATGTGCTGACAACCGAAGCGGTGACGATGGGCCAGAATTCAGCCGCTATGAGGTCAAAGTAAAGCATCAGTGCCACACCGGGCGGCACGAAAAAGAAACCGAGGTTTGCTACCAAAAAGTCGGACATACCTTGCACCCAGTGCAACTTAATCCAACCTAACTTCAAAAACAGAGTGAGTAGCAACATGCCGATGATGCTCGATGGCAGCTTAATACCCGTGAGCCATACGATCAACTCACCCAAAGCCAGACATCCGAAAAGGATGGCGCATTGACGAATCATAATACCTATCTATTCTTAAATTATCGTGAAAACGGGCGCAAAGATAGTACTTACAAATGAAAATGAATACCTGTCGGGAATTAAATCCACGCAAATCTTTTTTTGCGCTGACTACCATCGTTTAGCTTTAATTCAGCTTTATCATTCTTTCTCAGGTGGTTTGGTCTTACGTCCTCGCATCGGAGGACGTAGAATGAAGGAATCTTCGACAGGATAATAGGAGGTGTAAACAAAGAAAAAATCCCTTTATTTCTTCCATTCACATATTTTATATAAGTACAAATGCAAAAAACTGGATTTTGTCATGTTGATATGGCAAAATTGTGTACTTTTGCATCGTGACTTACATTTGTTGCCGATGTTTAATGCTACAACTTAAAATATTATGCAAAGACTTATTAATGAAATCGTAGAACGTGCGAAGGCCGACCGCCAACGCATCGTACTTCCCGAAGGTACAGAAGAACGTACCTTGAAAGCTGCCAATCAGATTTTGACAGACGGAGTCGCAGACCTGATTATTTTGGGTAATCCTGATGAAATTAATGCTTGTGCCAAGGAATGGGGTTTGGGTAACATTTCGAAAGCTACTATTATCAATCCGGAAGACAGTCCGAAGAAAGAAGAATACGCCCAACTGTTGTGCGAATTACGTAAGAAGAAAGGCATGACAATAGAAGAGGCTCGCAAACTGGTGCTCGACCCGCTTTACTATGGTTGCTTAATGATTAAGAATGGTGACGCTGATGGCCAGTTGGCCGGTGCGCGCAACACAACGGGTAATGTGCTTCGCCCTGCCCTGCAAATCATCAAGACCGCCCCGGGCATTACGTGTGTATCCGGTGCCATGCTGTTGCTTACTCACGCTCCGGAATATGGAAAGAACGGAATCTTGGTTATGGGGGATGTGGCTGTTACTCCTGTGCCTGATGCTAACCAGTTGGCTCAGATTGCCATTTGCACGGCCCGTACAGCTCGCGCCGTAGCCGGTCTCGACCCGAAAGTAGCCATGTTAAGCTTTTCTACAAAAGGTTCGGCCAAGCACGAAGTGGTAGACAAAGTGGTTGAGGCTTTGAAAATAGCCAAGGAAATGGCTCCGGATATCGCTATTGACGGAGAGTTGCAGGCTGATGCGGCTTTGGTACCCGAAGTAGGCGCAAGCAAGGCTCCTGGTTCAGCGATTGCCGGACATGCTAATGTGCTGATAGTTCCCAGTCTGGAGGTAGGCAACATTTCTTATAAGCTGGTTCAACGGTTAGGTCATGCCGATGCCGTAGGCCCTATCCTTCAAGGTATTGCCCGTCCGGTGAACGATCTGTCACGCGGTTGCTCCATCGAAGATGTTTACCGCATGATTGCCATCACCGCCAACCAAGCCATTGCGGCCAAAGCTGTGAAGTAATAACCTTAAATAAATGTACAGATTATGAAGATATTAGTACTAAACTGTGGTAGCTCTTCCATCAAGTACAAGTTGTTCGATATGGATCATAAGGCCGTTATTGCGCAAGGTGGCATTGAGAAAATCGGCTTGCCCGGCTCGTTCCTGAAACTGACTTTGCCCAACGGTGAGAAGAAAATTCTGGAGAAAGATATTCCTGAACACACCGTAGGCGTGGAGTTTATCCTTCATACGCTGGTATCTCCGGAATACGGCGCTATTAAATCCATGGACGAGATTGACGCGGTAGGCCACCGCATGGTGCATGGAGGAGAAAAATTCAGCGAGTCAGTCCGTCTGACTCCGGAGGTGCTTGAGGCATTCACTGCTTGCAATGATTTGGCTCCTCTGCATAATCCTGCCAACCTAAAGGGCGTTCATGCCATTGAAGCCATTCTTCCCAATGTGCCGCAAATAGGCGTATTTGACACTGCCTTCCATCAGACGATGCCCGACTATGCTTATATGTATGCCATTCCGTACGAACTTTACGAAAAATACGGGGTACGCCGCTATGGTTTCCACGGAACTTCTCACCGTTATGTGTCAAAACGTGTGTGCGAGTTTTTGGGCATGAAGCCCGAAGGTACGAAGATTATCACCTGCCACATCGGCAACGGTGGTTCCATCTCGGCCATAAAGGACGGTAAGTGCGTAGATACAAGCATGGGCCTGACTCCGCTGGAAGGTCTGATGATGGGTACGCGCAGCGGTGACATTGATGCCGGTGCGATAACGTTCCTGATGGAAAAAGAAGGCTTGGACGCAGCCGGTGTTTCCAATCTGTTGAACAAGAAGAGCGGCGTGATGGGTATATTCGGCAAGTCTAGCGATATGCGTGACTTAGAGAACGCCGTGACTGAAGGCGACCCGAAAGCTATCTTGGCAGAAAACATGTATTTTTATCGCATTAAGAAGTACATTGGTGCTTATGCGGCAGCCTTGGGTGGTGTCGATGTAATCGTGTTCACAGGTGGTGTCGGTGAAAACCAGGCCAGTGCCCGTTGGGGAGCTTGCTCAGGCTTGGAGTTCATGGGTGTCAAGTTAGATGCTGAAAAGAATAAAGTCCGGGGTGAAGAAGCCGTTATTTCGGCAGATGACTCTAAAGTAAAAGTTGTGGTTATTCCGACAGACGAGGAACTGATGATTGCTTCGGATACCATGGCTATCCTGAATAAGTAATATAATAAGGGTATAAAAATAGAAAAGAAGTTTCGTACAGGCATAGCTTGTTACGGAACTTCTTTTTTTAACAAGTCTGTAACTTGGCAAAAACAGAGATTTGTCTATCTTTGTTTGATCTATTCGATACTAATCTTTTAATTAAAGATATATTTATGAAACGTTTGACTTATTTGTTAGTATTTGTTCTGCTGACGGGCATGGCATACGCCCAGAAAGCGAAATATGTGTTTTTCTTTATCGGTGACGGCATGGGAGTAAATCAGGTGAATGGAACCGAAATGTACCTGGCAGAGAAGGAAGAAGGACGGATTGGCACACGAAAACTACTGTTCGGTTCTTTCCCGGTAGCGGGTATCGCCACATCCTTCTCTGCATCCAATTCCATCACCGACTCTTCAGCCGGAGGTACGGCCTTGGCTACCGGATCTAAAACTTATAACGGCGCTATTGGGGTGGATCTCAACAAACAGGCACTACGCAGCGTGGCCTACCGCGCCCAAGCAAGCGGAAAGAAAGTGGGAATCGCCACAAGTGTGAGCGTTGACCACGCCACACCGGCTGCCTTCTATGCCCATCAGGAAAACCGTAACTACTATTACGAGATAGCTTGCGAACTGCCTCAGAGCGGGTTCGACTTCTTTGCCGGAGCGGGATTCCTGAAGCCTGCCACTACGGCAGACAAGCGGGAAGCTACGCCTGTTTATGAGCTGATAGAGAAAGGCGGATACACCATTGCACGCGGTCTGGATGAGTATGAGGAGAAGTCGGAGGAAGCGGACAAAATGGTGTTGATTCAGGAAGAAGGGTGCGCTTCCGACTGCCTTCCCTATGCAATCGACCGCAAAGAGGATGACCTGACGTTGAAGCAGATTACCGAAAGCGCCATCGAATTCCTGATAAAAGATAATAAGAAGGGATTCTTTCTCATGGTGGAAGGAGGAAAGATTGACTGGGCCTGCCATAACAATGACCCGGCCACAGCCTTCACTGAAACCGTGGATTTGGACCAGGCAATCAGCGTAGCCTATGAATTTTACAAGAAACATCCCAAAGAGACGCTGATTGTCGTTTCTGCCGACCACGAAACGGGAGGCTTAGGATTGGGCACAGGAACATACACGCTGAACTTGAAAGCATTGGACTGCCAAGAACAGTCCTTGGATGCCTTGTCGCGCATGATAACCGACTTACGGAAACAGGATACCTCCTGGGAGCAGGTAAAAGCACTGCTTGCCGACAAGATGGGCTTCTGGACGAAACTACCTTTGAGTTGGGAACAGGAAAAAGCGTTGCGCAACGCTTACGAGACGTCTTTTGTCAAGCACAAAGTGGAGTTCAAGGAAACACTATACTCCAAGACGGAGCCTCTGGCGGTAGCCGCCAATGAGGTGATATCCCAGATTGCACATTTAGGCTGGACCAGCGGCAGCCATACGGCTGAATACGTTCCGGTATATGCCGTAGGGGCCGGTTCGGAACTGTTCATGGGGAAAATGGACAATACGGACATTCCCAAACGGATTGCAAAGGCTGGAGGGTATAAATAGAACAGGGGGACCACCCCCATTCTATTTATTTAGCTTTCGAACATTCTGCTCCGCGCCAACATACACGCGCCAATAACACCAGCCTTATCCTTTAACTTAGATATCGCAATAGTAGCATCCTTATTTATTAAGTTCAAAGAATACTTTCTAATGGCTGTTTTAATTGGCTGAATAATGTAATCTCCCGTCAACGACAAAGTTCCTCCAATTATAACCAATTCTGGATTAAAAATACTGATAAGGCCAGCAATTTGTCTTCCCAACTTTTGGCCAATTTCTTCCACGATCTCTATACATAGTAAATCTTCCTTGTTCACTGCTGCTATTATTTCATCCAACGTCAATGCTTCTTTTTTCATTTTTATCCGTTCAGATAATATAGAACTCTCCCCATTGGCTATCCGCTCCAATAAAATACGGTGCAACGCCGACCCGGATGCTTCCGTTTCCAAACAACCTTTCTTACCACAATGGCAAAGGATCTCGTTGTCAAAAACATTTACATGCCCAAATTCTCCGGAAAAGCCTGATTTCCCCATATAAACCTTACCGTCAATAATGATACCTATACCTATCCCCCAACTGATATTCACAAAAATAATATCTTTTTCCCCCTTGACACATCCCTTTAGATGTTCTCCATACGTCATTGCACGGGTATCATTGTCTATACACACCGAATAACCTATCTTCTCAGCCAGAATCTCAGCCAAAGGCCGTTCTGAGAAATTAAATCGACTAAAACTATATCCCGACTCCGGATTTACACGCCCTGAAATATTGATACAAACATTCAATATTTTTTTCCCATTTACCCCTATTTCCTTTATAAAATTGCGGACAAGTTCACACAGCACTTCTAATGCCTCTGGAGAATTTTCAAATTTATAGGGTATATCCATCTTCATCTCCACCAAATCTCCCTTAAAATTAATCAAACCGATATTTATACTAAATTTTTTAATATCCACTCCAATAAAATAGCCTGACTCTGGATTTAGTCCATACAGATTCGGGTGTCGCCCACTACTTGTTTCCAATTTACCATAATCATTGATATAATTCTCTTCGCACATTTCATTAATAAACTTGGTTACTGTCGGCACACTCAAATCCAGTTCTTTGGCTAAATCCGTTATTGTAGAACTGCCATTATATATATAATGAGCTATTATCTTTTTTTTCAAAAGCGCACTCTTATTGCCCGATGCTAATTCTTTTAGTAATTCATGCTCCATTTCTTCATATTTTTAATATACATCTTTTATATAATCGTAAAATTAATATAATCAAAGGCAAATCCGACTTACAAAGCGATATAAATCGACAATATTTGAAATATATTTGCAATATATACCTTAATAAATGTTATTTATTGAGGATATATTAATTAAATTCTTTATTAATTGTTGCAAATATAATAAATCAATTTTATATTTGCAGCAACCAATACGATAATTATAATAAAAAGTCTAATATCAAATAGGAATAAAGATGAAAAATAACGTAAACTTCCGATACATAATATTTCTATCTGTTGCAGCTGCCTTAGGCGGTTTCTTATTTGGATATGATGCGGCAGTAATATCAGGCACTATCACTCAAGTTACAGAACAATTTCATCTGAATGAAGTACAAGTCGGTTGGTTTGTAGGATGCGCTTTAATCGGCTCTATCATCGGTGTCCTGTTTGCAGGAAAACTAAGCGATTGTCTAGGACGAAAATTCACGATGTTAATTGCCGCCATATTTTTCTCAGCCTCCGGCATAGGATGTACTTTTGTAGACAGCTTTGAACAACTTGTGTTCACCCGCATATTGGGCGGCATTGGAATAGGAATAGTTTCTATTGTTTCACCTCTTTATATATCAGAAATTTCGATAGCAAAATACCGAGGGAGACTGGTATCCCTATATCAGCTAGCCGTAACCATTGGCTTCTTAGGCGCCTATCTGACCAATTTCCAATTGCTTCATTTATCCCAAAGCAATATCGCACTAAACATGGAATGGCTGCAAACCATCTTTGTATCGGAAGTATGGCGGGGCATGTTGGGTTTTTCCGCCATCCCGTCTTTATGTTTTCTTATTATTCTTTTTGCAATACCGGAAAGTCCGCGTTGGCTGATATTGAAAGAGAACAAGATTCCTGCCTTAGAAATATTACAGCATATCTATCTGTCCAGACAAAAAGGTTTTGAAGAACTTCAGAAAACAGAACAAGTCATTCAATCCGAGACAAAATCAAACTGGAAACTACTGTTACAACCCAATATATTGAAAGCAGTCTCCATAGGTGCGGCCATAGCTATTTTAGGTCAGTTTATGGGCGTGAATGCCGTACTCTATTATGGGCCTTCCATTTTTGAGAATGCCGGACTTTCCAACGGAGATGCTTTGTTCAGCCAAGTTTTAGTAGGAATTGTCAATGTTCTGACTACCATTATCGCTATTTTCATAATAGACAAGATAGGACGTAAAAAGCTAGTTTACTACGGTGTTTCAGGCATGGTGCTTTCTCTGTTGCTTATAAGCGTTTACTTCCAATATGCCGGCTCTTGGAAATTGCCCAACTCATTTTTGCTGTTCTTTTTCTTGTTTTATGTTTTTTGCTGTGCCATTTCTATCAGCGCAGTCATCTTCGTATTACTTTCAGAAATGTACCCCACACGTATTCGGGGAATAGCCATGTCCATTGCCGGATTCGCTCTTTGGGTCGGTACTTACCTCATTGGACAATTAACACCTTGGATGTTGCTGCATTTGACACCGGCCGGTACATTTCTTTGTTTCGCTCTCATGTGCATCCCCTATATCCTAATTGTATGGAGGCTTATACCTGAGACAACGGGAAAATCCTTAGAAGAGATTGAGCGTTATTGGATGAAAAGCGGGAAATGATTACTAAACATATACAATCGCAAACTCAATAGGTAACAATATATAAAAATCTAAATGCAATTCGTATGGACATTAAACTTTTATCAAAACAGTACAAAGAGGAATTGCTGTATAACGTGATTCCCTTTTGGCTAACCCATTCACAGGATCGTGAATATGGGGGGTACTATACTTGTTTGAAACGTAATGGTGATGTATTTGACACAGATAAATTTATCTGGCTACAAGGGCGTGAAGTTTGGCTATTTTCCATGCTATATAATAAAGTGGAGGAACGACAGGAATGGCTGGACTGTGCAGTTCAAGGTGGAGAGTTTCTGAAAAAGTATGGCCATGACGGGCACTACAATTGGTATTTCTCGCTCGACCGTACAGGGCAGGCGTTGGTAGAGCCTTATAATATCTTCTCCTATACATTTGCCACAATGGCCTTCGGACAGCTCAGTCTAGCCACAAGCAGCCAAGAATATGCAGATATTGCCAAGAACACGTTTGATGTCATTCTATCCAAAGTAGCCAATCCTAAAGGAATATGGAACAAAATACATATTGGCACCCGCGATTTGAAAGGCTTTAGTCTGCCAATGATTCTTTGCAATTTAGCATTAGAAATTGAGCATCTACTTAACAAAGATGTTTTATCAAAAACTATAGAATGCTGCATTCATGAAGTAATGGACGTATTTTATCGGCCAGAGTTAGGAGGAATTATTGTCGAGAATGTATTGAAAGACGGAAGCTTATCAGATTCATTTGAAGGCAGACAAATAACGCCAGGACACGCCATCGAAGCCATGTGGTTTATCATGGATTTAGGCGTACGTTTAAACCGCCCAGACTTGATTGAAAAAGCCAAAAACATTACACTTACAATGCTGGATTACGGCTGGGACAAGCAAAATGGTGGAATATTCTATTTCATGGATCGCCAAGGATTTCCACCACAACAGTTAGAATGGGATCAAAAGCTTTGGTGGGTACATATAGAATCGTTGATATCAACATTAAAAGGCTATCAGCTTACCGGAGATCCAAAATGTCTGGAATGGTTTGAACGTGTACACAACTATACATGGAATCATTTTAAAGACCCCGAATATCCGGAGTGGTATGGTTATCTTAATCGTCAAGGTGAAGTCCTGCTACCCTTAAAAGGCGGGAAATGGAAAGGATGCTTCCATGTACCAAGAGGGCTTTATCAGTGCTGGAAAATATTAGAAAATATAAATATTAAACAATAACTGCTATGAAACGAAATTTACTAATTACAATCATTCTACTCCTTACGATATCTACAGGTATAAAGTCCGCACAGAAAGAAAGTACTAAAAATGAAATACGCCTTTGTTCATATAACATTAGAGGAGACTTACCTAATGACGGTATAAATTCATGGAAATATCGTAAGGATTCCTTATGCAAAATCATTCGCCAACATGACTTTGATATCATATGCATGCAAGAAGTCTTAGCTAATCAACTCGAGGATATAGAAGAAAATATTCATTATGAATTTGTAGGTATTCGAGGACTTTATAATCCGATTTTTTATAAAGCAGAACGTTTTGAATTGTTACATAATGAAGTCTTTTGGCTATCAGAAACAATGTCGCTTTTTTCTAAAGGATGGGATGGAATGTATGACCGATATTGTGTGTGGGCTAAATTTAGAGATCGAAAAGATGGAAAAATTTTCTATGTGTTTAATACTCACTTAGATCATAAAGGGAAAATTGCCCAGCATAAGGGGGCTCAACTAGTATGTGAACAGGCTAAAAAATATGCTGGAGAATCGGCTTTGTTTGTATGCGGAGATATGAATAGCTTGGATACAACGGACGCATATAAAACGTACACAAAACATTATAAAGACTCTCGTAAAATAGCAAAAAAAGTTAATGGAGTTCTAGGAACTGCTCACAACTTTGGACAAGTACGTCCTGTTCGCATCGATTATATCTTTGTCAATGAAAAGGTTGTGGTTTCTAATTATGATGTGGATGATATATGTTACCCTAATGGGTTTTATCCTTCTGATCACTTCCCTGTTTTTATAGATGCTCAGATCGCACAATAAATTACACAATTTCACACTTACTGATTATAAATGACATATTAATTAAAAATAGAAAATATGAAATGGGTATATTTTATTACAACAAATATATTGTTGTGTCTTTTTTCTTTTACTTCTTATGCGACAGAGTGTAGCAAGGGTTCTGAACAAAACGAATATACGGTAACGTGTTATGTTACTGGATCTAATGAACCAATTATAGGGGCTAACGTTGTAATAAAAGGAACAAATATGGGAACTATCACCGACGTAAACGGTAAAGCAATTCTTCAAAATGTAAGTCCTAATGCCATACTAATAGTTTCCTATATTGGCTATGTAACTCAAGAAATACAAGTAAAAGGAAATCATGTTCTATCTATAATATTAAAGGAAGACACACAAAAAATAGATGAAATAGTAGTAGTAGGATATGGTACACAAAAGAAAGCGAATCTTACAGGTGCTGTGGAACAAGTTACAAGCGAAGTTTTTGAAGGACGTCCAACTGCAAATGCTGCTCAAATGTTGATGGGAGCTGTTCCTAACCTAAATATTAACTTATCCGATGGAAAGCCAAATAGATCCGCGAACTTAAATATTCGAGGAACGACTTCTATTGGACAAGGAGGAAACGCACTAGTATTGATAGACGGAGTAGAGGGTTCTTTAGACATGCTTAATCCTAATGACATAGAAAGCATTTCTGTATTGAAAGATGCAGCATCAGCTTCCATATACGGAGCAAGAGCATCATTTGGAGTTGTGTTAATCACTACAAAAAATTCGAAGAAAGGTAAAACAAAAATAAACTACTCAACCAATCTCACCTTACAACGTCCTACTTTTATACCAGATATTATAACAGACGGTTATACGTGGGCCGAGCACTTTTACAAATCCTACTACGGATATCGGCACTCTAATCCATCCGGGATAAATAAAACACAACAATTTTCTTTGGCTTGGTTAGAGGAATACAAAGAAAGAAAAAAGAATGGGAATTTAGGAACTGTTATAAGTGATGGCTCATGGGGAACTACTGCCGGGAGATACGTATATTTTAATGATGAAACTGATATCTATGGA
The DNA here is from genome assembly GCA_944322275.1 of uncultured Bacteroides sp. Lineage (GTDB taxonomy): Bacteria > Bacteroidota > Bacteroidia > Bacteroidales > Bacteroidaceae > Bacteroides. The sequence continues at coordinate 21,531 of CALUOV010000016.1, forward strand.
TTGTTATATAAGAATAATGTGTTTGCCCAAACACATAACATTTCCATATCTGGCTCTGAGAAAAAATTCAACTATTTCTTATCGGGTAGATATTATCATTATAATGGACTATTTAATAGTAATTCTCAAACCGACAAATATACAAAAATGAATATGCGTTCTAAAATTGGATATCAAATTTATCCTTGGTTGAAAATTACTAATAATACAGAAATTAGTTATGATAACTATTACAATCCTATGACATATTCAGAAGGACCTGGCAATATCTGGTCCAACTTACAAGCCGAAGGTTTCCCGTCCTCTCCATTGTTTAATCCAGATGGTACAATGACCTATACAGGAGCCTATTCTTTAGGTGATTTTCTTTATGGAAATAGTGGAAGGAATGGGAAAAACAAGCTCGTAAGAACCACTGTTGCTTTATCTGCTAGTTTTTTAGATAATAGATTACATTTTAATGCAGATTTTACTTATAGCGATAAAAACTTTAACCAACAAATTAAAAGAATAAGAAGCAAATTCTCTAAAACTGCGGGAGTAGAAGAAACAATTTCAGGCACTCAATCTTATATGAGTGAAACGAATCAAAATAATAATTATCTGACAACCAACATTTATGGTGAGTTTGAAGATACTTTTTTAGATAAACACTATTTCAAGGGAATGATTGGATATAATTATGAGCAATACCAACTAAAACAACTATATGCTTACAACGATGCCTTATTAACAGAAGATGTTGAAGATATAAATTTAGCCATGGGAACAGATAATAGATCCATTACATCCTCATGGAACAAATGGCGTATGGTGGGCTCTTTCTTTCGTATAAATTATAGTTATGACAATCGTTATTTATTGGAAGTGAACGGACGTTATGATGGCTCATCTAAATTTCCCACTTATCAACGATGGGCTTTCTTCCCTTCCGTATCAGCTGGTTGGCGTGTCAGCGAAGAACCTTGGTTTAAAATTAATACTAATATATTATCAAATCTAAAAATCAGAGGTTCTTATGGTACCTTAGGGAATGGAAATGTAGCACCTTATTCTTACGATGAATCGTTCGTAATACAAACAAGTGGGCGTATATTCAACGGGATAAAACCTCTATCGACTTCTATACCTGTAGAAATTCCCAGTTCATTAACGTGGGAAACTTCAGAGACTTTTGATGTCGGAGTAGACTTGTCACTATTTAACAATCGATTGACTTTAACCGCTGATTACTATATACGCTGGACTAAAGATATGTATACAGCAGGTCCAACTTTACCTGATATTTTTGGAGCAGCTTCTCCAAAGGGGAATTATGCAGACATGAGCACCAAAGGTTTTGAGATATCAATATCATGGAATGATGAGATATCATTAGCTGGCAAACCATTCCGTTACAATATAAAAGCCTCATTGGCTGATTATCAATCTACTATTGACAAATATAACAATGAGAAAAAAACATTAGGAACAACCAATTATCCCCAATATTATGAAGGTATGAAAATTGGTGAAATATGGGGATATGTATGTAACGGATTATGGCAATATCAATCTGATATTGATGCCGCAGAAGCCGGTGCAGTAGCGGCTGGACAAAGCTATTATATGCCAGGAATATTAACAGCAGTTGATCAAAAGTTAGAGCCAGGAGATGTAAAGTTTGAAGATTTGAATGGAAACGGCTATATAGATCAAGGTGCTGGCACTGTAGACGATCCAGGTGATCGCAGAATTATCGGTAATAGAGAGCCAAGATATATTTATAGCTTCAACCTTGGAGCTGAGTGGAACAATTTCTTCATTAGCGCATTTTTCCAAGGAGTAGGGAAACAAGATTGGTATCCTAGTAATGAAAGTGGTGCGTTTTGGGGACAGTACAATCGTCCCTATAACCAAATGTTAAAATGGCATTTAAATAATTATTGGACTGAAGATAATAGAGATGCTTATCTTCCAAGATATGCGGGTTATTATTACCCCGCACATAAAGGAGATTATGCGGCTAATACAAGATACTTGCAAAATGTCGCCTATCTTCGTTTGAAGAATATCCAAATCGGATATAATCTCCCTTCCAAATGGATAAAACCATTGAAGCTGACAGCAGCCAGTATTTTCTTTTCAGGAGAAAATCTTTTTACATGGTCACCATTCTACAAATATTGCAATAATCTTGATGTCGCTAATATTTACGGTTCCGATGAAGATTTATCCAGCAATAATATAGGTGATGGTAATAATTATCCAACCATGAAGAGTTTTAGCGTTGGAGTGAATTTAACATTTTAACACAGACGACTTATGAGAAAAATTTTATATCAACCCATGATAATGGTATTTTCGATTGCAATTTGGACAAGTTGTGATTTAACTGAAGAACAAAGAGCTACAGCAGGACGTTCTATGATTTTTGACACTGAATCAGGACTAGAAGCATACAGTTATTCTTTTTATAATGAATTACCAGATTATAATACAGCTTTTAAATTAGATGCAACAGCCGCTGATTATGCGGCTAAAAACCAGTTGGGCACTTATGAAAGTGGCTCTTATACCACAAATACTGCTACGACATGGGACTGGACTGCCCTAAGAAATATTAACTATTTCATCAAATATAATACAGGTGAAGGAGTTAGTGAAAAAACTCGCAATAATTATAACGGTATAGCGCGCTTCTTTAGAGCATATTTCTATTTTGACAAATTAGTAACTTATGGGGAAGTTCCATGGATCGATGAATTGATAGAAAGTAATGATACTGAGAAACTTTACTCAAAACGCGACACACGGGATGTGATTATAAGCAATATAATAGAAGATTTAAATTATGCGTTTGAGAATATCTCAGAGTCTGGAACGACAGGTAATTCCAATGTAATAAATAAGTGGTGTGCAGCTTTTTTGAAATCAAGAGCTTGTTTATTTGAGGCTTCTTGGCGTAAATATCATAAAGGTACAGACCTTGTAGAAGGATGTGAAATTCCTTCAGAAGAGCTTTTCTCACAAGCAGCAGAAGCTGCGCAGTATGTGATAAACAGCCAGGTATACAATTTGTACAATGGGACTGGTTATGAAAATGGAAGAGGGGCATATAGAGAACTCTTTATCAGTGATAACACTGTAACAGAAGAGGTAATGTTAGCTTGTTCTACTGATAAGGCTCTACAATTAGGAGAACAAAACTGGTGGTACAATTCTTCGACTTATGGTCCCCATCTCTGTATGACAAGAGCTTTCGCAAAAAGCTATTTGAACCTTGACGGAAGTTTTTACAATGAAAAAAATAGCGATGGGACATATAAGACATTTGCAGAAGAAACGACAGGACGTGATATGCGTTTAAATCAAACTATAAGAGGATATGACTATACTTGTAGAGATGCGAATGGAGAATATGTACCTACTGCTGCCAATTTTACAGGACATACACTTACCGGTTATCAATTTACTAAATACGTAATGGACGACGTGTCTTATGATGATGGAAGAAATAATGACAATGACATTCCCATCTTCCGTTATGCAGAAATATTGCTGAATTATGCTGAGGCCAAAGCTGAGTTAGGAATAATTTCAGATGAAGACTGGGCAAAAACGATAGGAGCTTTACGACAACGAGCTGGTATCACCGGTGGTGATCTTAATAAACTGCCAACAAAAGTCGATCCCTATTTTCAAAATACTTTTTTCAAAGAGATCTCCGATCCAATAATATTAGAGATACGACGTGAAAGAGGGATAGAATTATGTTTGGAAGGTGTTCGATTATTAGATTTAAAACGTTGGGCATGTGGCAAGCTATGGGAAGAATTACCATGGGATGGTATATATATTCCGGCTTTAAATACGCCTCTAGATATAAATGAAGATGGTATATTTGATGTGTACTTCAATACAGTGTCTGATTATTCTGGAGAGTATGCTTCAATTATGGTGACATTAAGCGATATACAAACTGCAAAAAAAATAGTGGACGATCCAAAAGGTGGATATATTTATTCGTATAACATGCCTTCTCGAAAATGGAATGAAAATATGTATTTGTACCCAATCCCACAGGCCGTTATAAATATTAATCCTAATCTGAGTCAAAACCCTGGCTGGTGAAAATCGATATAAAATAAATATTAAATAAAATATAGAAAGAAAGTAATCACATTTAATTTGTACTAGATGTGATTACTTTCTTATGAATGCAACATATTAGTCATAATCTAAAATCGTAGAATTCATGAAAGTTCTTAAAATCATCATAATCTTAATAGGCGTAATAGGTCGTATGAGCCTGCACGCCCAAAATGGAGATTGGGCGAATTTAACTCGCTATGTTAAAGCCAATGAGACTCTTTTACAACAAACTTTACAAACCCGCCAAGTTGTTTTTATGGGAAACTCCATTACCGAAAATTGGGTTCGGTTTCATCCAGAGTTTTTTAAGAATAATGGTTATGTAGGACGTGGGATTGGCGGACAGACTTCTTATCAGTTTTTACTACGTTTTCGAGAAGATGTTATTCAATTACGCCCAAAATTGGTTGTTATCAATGCAGGAACCAATGATATAGCAGAGAACACAGGAACTTATCATGAAGATTATACTTTTGGAAATATCGTTTCCATGGTTGAATTAGCACAAGCAAATCATATCAAGGTAATTCTAACTTCCGTATTACCAGCAACCTGTTTCAAATGGAATCCTACTATCGAAGAGGTAGCTTCCAAAATTGCGAAACTAAATATGCGAATAGCTCACTATGCCCAAAAACATCATATATTATATGTCGACTATTACACTGAAATGATTGGGAACGATGGTAAGGAACTCAATCCTGCATACACTAAAGATGGAGTACATCCTACACTCGATGGCTATATGATAATGGAAAAATTGATTAAAAATGCAATAGATCAAGAATTGAATTTATAAATCATACCCTCATTTACCATAATCATTCTTTCTTAAAAAGTTTGTTTTTTATAAGATCAATTTTGTAAATATCAAAAGAATATTTCATTACAATGAAACGTTTGACCTACTTATTCGTATTCATTTTGCTTGCGGGCATGGCATACGCCCAGAAAGCGAAATATGTGTTTTTCTTTATCGGCGACGGCATGGGAGTAAATCAGGTGAATGGAACCGAAATGTACCTGGCAGAGAAGGAAGAAGGACGGATTGGCACACGAAAACTACTGTTCGGTTCTTTCCCGGTAGCGGGTATCGCCACATCCTTCTCTGCATCCAATTCCATCACCGACTCTTCAGCCGGAGGTACGGCCTTGGCTACCGGATCTAAAACTTATAACGGCGCTATTGGGGTGGATCTCAACAAACAGGCACTACGCAGCGTGGCCTACCGCGCCCAAGCAAGCGGAAAGAAAGTGGGAATCGCCACAAGTGTGAGCGTTGACCACGCCACACCGGCTGCCTTCTATGCCCATCAGGAAAACCGTAACTACTATTACGAGATAGCTTGCGAACTGCCTCAGAGCGGGTTCGACTTCTTTGCCGGAGCGGGATTCCTGAAGCCTGCCACTACGGCAGACAAGCGGGAAGCTACGCCTGTTTATGAGCTGATAGAGAAAGGCGGATACACCATTGCACGCGGTCTGGATGAGTATGAGGAGAAGTCGGAGGAAGCGGACAAAATGGTGTTGATTCAGGAAGAAGGGTGCGCTTCCGACTGCCTTCCCTATGCAATCGACCGCAAAGAGGATGACCTGACGTTGAAGCAGATTACCGAAAGCGCCATCGAATTCCTGATAAAAGATAATAAGAAGGGATTCTTTCTCATGGTGGAAGGAGGAAAGATTGACTGGGCCTGCCATAACAATGACCCGGCCACAGCCTTCACTGAAACCGTGGATTTGGACCAGGCAATCAGCGTAGCCTATGAATTTTACAAGAAACATCCCAAAGAGACGCTGATTGTCGTTTCTGCCGACCACGAAACGGGAGGCTTAGGATTGGGCACAGGAACATACACGCTGAACTTGAAAGCATTGGACTGCCAAGAACAGTCCTTGGATGCCTTGTCGCGCATGATAACCGACTTACGGAAACAGGATACCTCCTGGGAGCAGGTAAAAGCACTGCTTGCCGACAAGATGGGCTTCTGGACGAAACTACCTTTGAGTTGGGAACAGGAAAAAGCGTTGCGCAACGCTTACGAGACGTCTTTTGTCAAGCACAAAGTGGAGTTCAAGGAAACACTATACTCCAAGACGGAGCCTCTGGCGGTAGCCGCCAATGAGGTGATATCCCAGATTGCACATTTAGGCTGGACCAGCGGCAGCCATACGGCTGAATACGTTCCGGTATATGCCGTAGGGGCCGGTTCGGAACTGTTCATGGGGAAAATGGACAATACGGACATTCCCAAACGGATTGCAAAGGCTGGAGGGTATAAATAAAAGTAAAATTCTCAGGTATCTTAGGTTACTAGCCCAAGTATTATATATTTCTTGGTCATTTGTCTTAAGATATCTGGCCATTTCATCTAAGATACTTCAGCTACTGATTTTCTCGAATTTCCAATCACCTCCTATCCCAATAAATAGCCGAGTGTCCAAAATTAAGAAAGGAGACTGAATCCTGCCCACAGGATTCAGTCTCCCTTCTTATTTAACCAATAGAAATCAAACGCTTAGAACAGGTAACGATTGTCTTGCACGTCAGCTTTCAGATAAAGATCGTTAATAAATTGGCGCATTGCGATGTTGACATACATACCTTCCAACTTATCAACCTCCGCAGCTTGATCAAAAGTCTCGTTTGACTTTTCTTCAGCATAGGGTTGGAGAACATATACACCACCAACACCTTTGATAGGAGCACTCAGCTTGTTAACTTCGCCCACTGAAGCATATGCACTAACCAAAGGTTCACTAGAACGTAAAGCTGAAATAAATGCGGGAGCTCCAAAGGTAACATGCTTAACAGAATCCATAACCGCATTGGCCATGCCTTTATATTGGTCGAAAGAAGTAGCTCCAACAGCTTTCATATCCGTCATAATCTTCTCTGCCTTCTTGTCACGCAACACTTCAGCACGCAAATCATTACGAACCAAAGCCATCGGACGATAACCTTCAGGCACTATAGATACCAAACCTACAGCCAATATATGATCGTTTGCCTCACCACAGTCGTAAAGTTCAGATACCTCACCCGGTTTAGCAGAGAAGACCCAACGGAGTGCTTCCTTTGTATTTCTTACACCACCAATCGTATGCTCAGCGCTAGAAAGGTCTCTACGATCAAGCAAGCGATAACCTGCGTCTTCCGCATTAGCCATTAATTTCTCCATCGTATTGTTGGCGGCAATAAACTCACTAAAATCATTGTACACTTTGCTGCGTGTTTCGGAACTGAAGTTTACCGTACGCTTCACTATAGCTACTTTGTACTTGTCTTTTACAGCTTTGCGGTCGGTCACCTGAAGAATGACATTAGCTTGAGCCAATGCCAGATTCTGCAAATCATTCTTTTCTGCAGTAGTAATAGCGGTCACATATTTCAAATTATCTCCTTCCAAATCCGCACCTTCGTAATTGATAGAGGAAACCCACACAGGTTCACCGGTCTGGCCATATTTTTTAGCGACCTCTTCAAAGCTGGCTCCGCCCTTAATTGCATTGTAAATACTATCGGCCAGAGTCTTGGTTTTGTCAGCGTTTTCAGCTACAACCTGAATCTGACGATATTGGATGGAATCGGGCATAGAAGCCTTAGCCAATTTCTTGAATGAAGTCATGGTGTTGTCTCCGGCATAATAGTAAGGACCAAACACATCGCCCATAGCCACAGAGTCAAGGCGCGCAACGACATCACGAGGCAAAGCGCGAGTCGTGTAGAACAAATCAACATAAGGACGCTCTGACTTAGCATAACGAACAAGCGTTGTATAATCTGATGTAGCGGAAGCCAACTGTGCCGTATATTCTTCCATCTCCTTGCGCAGAGCTGCCTTGTCCTCATCGCTCGCCGTTATCGCAACGTCAATATACTTAATGTTGCGAGTCTCCACATACTGACGGTATTGTTCCTTCTTTGCATCATAAGCTGCCTGTAAATCTGCATCTTTGATGACGATAGTGGAGTCCACAATAGAAGAATAAGGAATAGCAGCCAACAACAGATCCGTCTGATTAACACGAGCATCGAAAGCAGCTTGAGCCTCTACCGGATTGGAAAGCAAAGACTTAGAAACCAACGCCGCATATTTTTCCTGCAAACGAGTCTGAACGATAGTCTTTTCGATAAATTTCCAAACCCGATACATGGAGTCGTAAGAATCTACATACTCAGCAGGCATCTGGCTGCGGTTCAAATGAGCATAGTCTGCCAAAAATTTCATCAGCATATCCTTGTCAAAAACGCCCGTTTGGGGATTGACAAAAGGTGTACTAGCCAACATTGGGTGACGACCTTCGTTGATGATGGATTTAAGTTCCTCGTCAGAAACCTTTAAACCCAACTTTTCAGCCTCAGCCCCGATCAGCTGATTGTTAACGAACGTCTGCCACACCTCATCTTGCAGTTGGTTAGTCTGCACATCGTTCAAAGAATTCACACCACGCATCATTTTTACCACTTCGGTATATTCATTCACCAGCGTCTGATAATCCTGAACGGAAAGCGTCTCCCCATTCACCTCACCTACATCTTGTGACTGGTGTGGCTGGAGCACCTGCCAGGCATCGCCTGCAATGAAAGCAAACAGGGCCAAACCTACAACAATCACCAATAATGGTCCCTTGGACCGAATGTTTTGTAATGTTGCCATTTCTTTTTGATTTATTTATTTGTTTACGATTTTTCTTCCTTATTTATTTTAGCGCACGAAGATACAAAAAATGCAAATATGCATCGATGTAATTGGCTAAAAATTTATGATTTATGTACTATTCCATGACTTTCAGGCGTACTAATTCAATTTTCGTAGCACTCATTTTGATGATTCTGAACTGAAACACACCCACTTTGATGACCTCGTTCAATTTTGGGAAACTCTGGTAAGCATTCAATATCAAACCTCCAATTGTAACGTAATCATCAGACTCGGGAAGATGCAGGTCAAACGTCTCATTCACTTTTTCAATCTCCAAACGGGCTGAAAGCACATATTCGTGCTCACCCACCTGCTTACACACGTATGTCGTATTGTCGTGTTCATCTTCGATGTCTCCAAAAATTTCTTCCACCAAATCCTCCAGCGAAACAATGCCCGATGTTCCGCCAAACTCATCGACCACCACTGCCAAGGTTTTCTTCTGTTGCATAAAGAGCTTCATCAACTTATGAGCGGGCATCGTCTCGGGCACAATAGGGACGTTCTTTACATGGCTTCGCCATTTTTCATCAGTGCGAAACATTTCGGAAGAATGAATATAACCCACCACATTATCAATATTTCCCTCGTAGACAATAATTTTGGATAATCCTGATTCAACGAACAATGCTTTCAGGTCGGTAAGTGGCGTAGAAGTGTCCACTGCCACAACCTCCGGGCGAGGCACTATACAATCACGCACTTTAATAGATGAAAAA
>CALUOV010000017.1 GCA_944322275.1 uncultured Bacteroides sp.
TCAGGTCGGCAAGTGGCGTAGAAGTGTCCACTGCCACAACCTCCGGGCGAGGCACTATACAATCACGCACTTTAATAGATGAAAAATCAAGTGCATTCTGGAAGATTTTTACCTCTGTATCCAATTCCTCCTCGTCTTTGGCATTTTCAATACCCGACTGTACGAAATAGTCCAAATCGACTTTTCCAAATGCTCTAGCCGAAGCTTCCCTGTTTATCTTCACGCCAAACAAGCGTAAGCAAAGCCAGGAAAAAAGAGAAACGAGCTTAGACACGGGAAACAGTACAATATAACATAAGAATAAAGGAACAGCACAAGCACGCAAAATTCCGTTTGGGTGAATCTTAAACAAATTCTTCGCTAGGAACTCGGTTACGATCAGTGCAAAAAAAGCAACGATGAGAATCTGTAATATAATAACTCCCCAATAAGTATCCGTAAGCTCGTCCGGCAAATAAGATTCTATCAAAGAAGCCGTCAAAATGCCATACACCACTAAAGCGAGTGTATTACTGACCAGCATAATAGAAATAAAATCGTTCGGATTGCGAAAGAAATAAGTTAGGATTTTATAAGAAAATCCCTTCTTACGATCCATCTCAAAACGCAACTTATCCACTGCAACAAAAGCAGCTTCTGCCCCCGAAAAGAAAGCACAAAACGCTAAGGCAATCAACAAATATCCAACTAATTCCATCTCCTCTCCCTAACCAAGGGTATCTGTTTGCAACGTATCGGAAGGAGCAGCCGCACTTTCCTCATCGATATAAAAGATACCATTCGTCTTATAAAATTTATAGCGTGTCATTTGTTCGTTCGACTCAAAACCTACGGCATAGATTATCTGATCAGGCTGTTCTATACGCACTTGTTTATCCGAATAGACACGTTTCTTATTCTGATCCCAATATAACAACTCTGTATCAAACTTCTCTCCTTTCAAATTTTGAATATGAACATTGCTCATCAGCTTCCAAAGACGTTGTTTGTCATAATAATAAGCCGTATCGGCTTCTATACTAGCTTCTACTTGAAACAAAGAGTCAAACTTCTCCACATAGACTCCTTTCTCGAAAGCCCAATAAGAAGGAGACTTACGATCATACACCTGCCATTCTTCTGCATTGATACGATAGCGTATCACACCTGAATCAGACACCAACGTCGTCACTCCCCGTGTGTCCATGACAGGCAAAGAATCGCGTTCGGTAATGGCTTCACCCATCTCATTGGTTCTGCCAGAACAAGCCGGAATTAAAACAAGCATAACCATCACCGTCATGGCAATGGTTATGCTTGTTTTATTAGATTGAACCTTTCTATTAGGTTGTAGAATCATACGTTCACTACTTATCTGATAGTCGTAGACTCACCAATCCAACCACCAATGGTGATACGGTCACCTTTCTTATAACCTAACATAAAGAGATCTTGACTTTCGGGCAGGTGAGCGGAATAAGTACGAATCAGTTCGTTAGCTTGATCTGCCAAAGAAGGATCTACCGATTTTGCTCTCTGAAGTTTATCCAAAACTACATAATAAGTACATCTATTCAAAGCGCCTTCATCACTCCAACGTGGGTTTGAACCATATGCTTGAGCTAACAGAAGGTAAGCATTGCCATACTCAGGGTTGAACTCCAACGCTTTGTAACAATAGCTCTTCACCTGCGAATATTTCTTTGCGCCAAACATAGCACCTGCGGCAGCATAAGCCATTTCAGCCTTCTTGGCATTATCGGTTTCCAAATTCAAAGCTTCCTCAAAGTATTTCACCGATGTATCATAATCGCCTTTCTTATAAGCTTGATATGCACAACCTACAGCTGCGTCTGCAGTAGGATTAATCATATACATATAATAAGAAGCCTGGAAATAAGCATCGCTTTCTGTACATTTCATCATTTTCAGCACATTGATCGCTTTCTTCAGGAAGGTCGAATCGCTCTTGTTAGCCTCCACCTGCGGGCCATAGATATTCTGCAAAGATTCACAGTCGGCTACACCGCTATTGATGAAGATGGCAACCAGATTCTCACGGATTTGAGTCATGCTCTTCTTGGTAGATTCTTTAGTTGCAGCGGCTATCGCCTCATCAGCATACTTAGTAGAATTCAGATAGTCCGTAAAGAATTGTTCTGTATGAGAAGGATCAGCCTTCACCAGACGCATGGAGCAATCCATAAAATAGAACAGAATGCTACCCGGAGATTCCTGCTTCTCTGCATCAACAGATGCTTTCAGCCACTCGTAAGCCTGCTTCAGATCCGGCTTCGGAGCATATTGCAGATATGCTACCGCTTTACGACCTTTCGCTCCCTCTACGCCATAGTTCAATTTTGTACCCTTGGCCAAAAAATCAGGGATGTACTTCATTTCTTGATCGAACACACCCATCAACTCATTGAAATATCTCTGATAATCGGCCGAGTTACGGTCTTTGATTCCTTTCAAAAAACTTTCCAGAATGTCTTTTGCATCCGTATAAGTATAGAAACGCAGTGTAGGACATTCTTTCAACACCGCCATACAAGGAGCATAAGCGTCCTTAAAATTACCGGCCTTTACAGCCTCGTGGGAAATACTACTGTTGGAAGTACAGTTGTTTTGTGCAAATGCACAAGTCGCTCCCCCCGAAAGGAGCAATACCGCTACGAGCGTCTTAATTTTCATTGTATTTAAATTTTAGTTATAATATATTGTCTATTTATCTTCTACACAACAACTATTACGCTTACTCTACCCGGCTCTTGAAGAACCATCGCTCGTTGAAAGTGATACCAATGCTGACACGCAACGTATTCTCGTCCAAAAACGAAGGATGCTTTCCTTTTGTCCTCACATACTGGGCTGTAACGCTCAGCAACGAGCGACTACGCATCAACGGGAAAGCAAAACCGCCGGACACTCCATATTCATCGGCCGCACGCAAACCGTTTATCTTATAATAGGGTTGCGAATAATAGGCACCAATGCGGTATTTGATATGAGCCAAATAGCTCCGCCCCATCGGGTTCGGGATATATTCCGCTCCCACTCCTATACGAGTACGCGAACAAAAGGCATCCCCCGCATTCATATAACTCGTCTTGTTCCATTGTTGAAACAAGAAATCGGCACCTACAGTCAAGCGGCTGTCGTACACATAAGCCAATCCGACTCCTACGCTCAAAGGTATGCCATACGTAGCCAAGCTGTCGCGCGCATTCACTGTGGCTCCCGTTGTCGAATTGCCAACTTGTGTCTCAACACTCGTCCGGTTATCTATATCATGCCCTGGCGACACAACCGCACCCAACGTCAATGCATGCTTCTTGCCCACCATCTGCGTGTATTGCATTCCGAAGTCCAACTTATAGCTCTTCAATTTGGCATTAGTCGACCGCAAGAATGGCAATTGGTTAGCATCCGAAGGGAATGTCAAAGACACCGCATGCGAGATATCACCCCAAAGATACGAAAAATTTGCACCAACCGAAAAATTTTTAAATATTTTAAACCCTGCGCCTACATATAATTGGTGCAAACCGCCATCGCCCGAGTAAGTGACAGAGCTGGAACTTTCAGGATAAGCCTCATCCCGACGATACTCCGACATGCTATAACCAACGTTGGAGTATGGCACAAGACCAAAACTCATTCCACACCACGGAGCCACGCGGAACTGCATGGTCACATAGTCGAAACTGGAATTCTTAGCATTCTGCTTCAACGCACCGTTGCTGAAGTTTGTATTTTGCAACGATACTGCGCCATCGAATATAAAAGTAAGAGAGTCGACCGCCGTGTATGAAGCCGGATTGGCAAAATTCACTTGCGAGCCATCCCGCAAACCATACGCTACGCCTCCCATTGCCTTACTATTGCTAGAACCGATATCAGACAGTTGGCCATACCCATACCTCGTATAAGGCGAGTTTGTATTGTTCTGAGCTAAAGCTGCTACCGACAACGTCACAAGCAAAAACACCAAGAGCGCTTGTTTATATCCTATCATTATTATAATTATATACTAATATTCGGTTTAAACCTTTCAATACTAAAAATCTGTCTGCAAAGATGATACTTTTTAAGTTTGTATCAAAAGAAAATTCATTGCCGCCCGTTAAAAAAACCAAAAGTTCAGGATATTTAGTTCTCATTGAGTGGATATAGCCCTCAATTTCGTATTCTACGCCGCGCAACACGCCTGCGCGGATAGCCGTATCGGTATCTTTGCCGATGGGCAGAGAGCGGCCTTCGCACTCCACTAACGGCAGATGTCCTGTAAACTGGTGCAAAGCCTTAAAACGCATCTGCAGACCGGGAGAAATATTCCCCCCATGATAACGGCCGCAAGCGTCTACAAACTCGAACGTGATACACGTGCCCGCATCTATCACCAATATGTCCCGCCCGGGAAAACGCGTGCAGGCACCTACCACGGCTGCCATACGGTCGTAACCCAACGTCCGCGGAGTCTCATAAAGATTCTCTACCGGCAAAGGCGTATCCGCCCCCAACCGGAGCAACGGACAGGGCAGACCGGCCAAACGGGTCTCCACCTCATCGGTCAAATCCACCACCGACACCATTATGGCACGTTCCACTTCATAACGGGAACAAACCTCAGGCAGGCGTTCCAACGTCTGATTGAAGTCATGCACAACCTCCACCAACGTGTCACCCTCAAACAAGGCTATCTTCGCCACAGTATTCCCTATATCAATAATCAGATTCATCTTTTTTCTATGGAAAAAATCAGGCCGCAAAGATACTATTTTCTTTCCACCTACCTACATTTAATCTTGTTTTTTCTCTAAGAAGGCGTGTATCAGACGGGGCAAAGCATAGCGCTCCCATCCGTCGGCAGGCACACGCAGATAATCCGACAGGGCGGCAGGGAAAGCCGGCATGACCAGACCATAAAAATCGGCATGAATGATGCGGTGAGACAAGACATGGCGGACGCCGCGCCTCAGTGAAGTAAAGGCAACGTTTTCACCAAACATTGTCACCCACCCCCTCTCCTGAAGCAAACGCCACACATCTGTCTCCTCCAACGGACGTTCAACCTCCAGCAAGGGCAGCTCGTAGAGGTTGCGCCAAATGTCATCCGCCGTACGCTTACGAAGCAACATCTCCCCGCCCGAGCAGACATATATATATATGAAATAGCGATCCGTGACCTTCGTCTTATGCCGCTTCACCGGCAAATCGGCCACTCGTCCACGGGCATAAGCCAGACACGCATCGGCCAAAGGGCATGAAGGGCAGTCGGGTGACTGGGGCACACACTGTAAGGCTCCGAAGTCCATTATAGCCTGGTTATAAATGGCGGGACGCCGCTTGTCAAGCTCCTCTTGAGCCAAGGCAGCGAAAGCCTTCTTGCCCTCACCCGAGTCGATAGGGACATCCAAGTCGAAATAACGTGAAAGCACCCGGTAGACATTTCCATCCACCACTGCGTAAGGCATCCCGTAAGCAATGGAGCAGATAGCAGCCGCCGTATAGTCCCCCACTCCCTTCAAGGCACGCACTCCGGCATATGTATCCGGAAAGACACCGTTCATACTCCGTGCCGCCTCGTGGAGGTTTCGCGCTCTTGAATAATAGCCCAACCCCTGCCAATAGCGCATCACTTCGTCCTCTTCAGCCTCTGCCAACGCACCCACATCAGGGAAACGCCGAATGAAACGCATGAAATAATCATATCCCTGCGTCACCCGCGTCTGCTGCAAGATAACCTCCGAAATCCATATCCGGTAAGGATCTTTCGTTTCCCTCCAGGGCAAATCACGCTTGTTCACTCCATACCACTCAATGAGCCTTGCTGCAAATGTATCCATAAAAATCCTCGTTTTCAATGCCACAAAAGTAATGCATTTCGGTGTAACAAACCTTAATAGAAAGACTTTTTCTAAAAAATGTCCGAAATATATTTTTCAAAGACGGGGAAAAGCTATATATTTGCAGTCCAAAAAATTAAGAGAACAATACTAACAATATTTTTTTTAAAGAAAAATGACTAAAGCTGATATTGTAAACGAGATCACAAAGAGCACCGGGATTGATAAGACAACAGTACTTACAACGGTTGAGGCGTTCATGGATGCCGTCAAAGCATCTTTGGCCAAGGATGAGAATGTCTACCTCCGCGGATTTGGCAGTTTTATTGTGAAGAAGAGAGCACAAAAGACAGCTCGCAACATCTCCAAGAATACGACCATCATCATACCCGAGCATAATATCCCGGCATTTAAGCCCGCAAAAACGTTCACACTTGCAGTGAAGAAATAATAAACAAGAGTATTAACCATAAAAAATTAAACGACTATGCCAAGCGGTAAGAAGAAAAAAAGACATAAAATGTCTACGCACAAGCGGAAAAAAAGACTGAGAAAGAACAGACATAAAAGCAAAAAATGATTTTTTCTAGTCTGAACGACATAACAAAGAACAAACTTGTGAACGAAAACCCCTCGCGAGTTTGTTCTTTGTTTAATCAAGCAATTTGTTTTTTTAATGAGTAACCAAAAAGTATTTTCATAGTGACAAGCGAACTCGTAGTAGACGTAAAGCCCAAGGAAGTATCCATCGCCCTGCTGGAAGATAAGCAACTGGTGGAACTTCAAAGCGAAGGAAGAAACATCTCCTTCTCCGTGGGCAACATATACCTGGGCCGCGTCAGAAAACTGATGCCTGGCCTGAATGCCTGCTTCGTGGACGTAGGTTACGAGAAAGACGCTTTTCTTCATTACCAGGACCTCGGTCCTCAATTCAACTCACTGGAGAAATACGTAAAGCAAACTTTAAGCGACCGCAAAAAACTCAATCCGATAAGCAAAGCGACCCTGCTTCCCGACCTTGAAAAAGACGGAACGGTATCCAACACACTCAAGGTAGGACAAGAAGTAGTGGTGCAAATCGTCAAGGAGCCCATCTCAACCAAGGGCCCGCGACTGACGTCCGAACTGTCATTTGCCGGGCGTTACCTCGTACTGATACCCTTTAACGATAAGGTATCAGTCTCACAAAAAATCAAGTCCGGTGAAGAGCGCGCACGCCTCAAACAACTGCTGATGAGCATCAAACCTAAGAATTTCGGTGTCATTGTGCGCACCGTAGCCGAGGGGAAGCGTGTAGCCGAACTAGACGGAGAGCTTAAAGTATTGTTGAAACATTGGGAAGACGCCACCGTCAAGATTCAGAAAGCGACCAAATTCCCCACACTGATTTACGAAGAGACCAGCCGCGCCGTAGGATTGCTGCGGGACTTGTTTAATCCTTCCTTCGAGAACATTTACGTCAACAATGAAGTCGTGTACCACGAAATAAAGGATTACGTAACACTCATAGCCCCTGAACGGGCAGGAATTGTGAAGCTGTACAAAGGCCAGCTTCCCATCTACGACAACTTCGGCATCACTAAACAAATCAAGTCATCGTTCGGCAAGACCGTCTCTTACAAAAGCGGCGCTTACCTCATCATCGAGCACACCGAAGCACTGCACGTGGTAGATGTCAACAGCGGAAACCGCACCAAGAACGCCAACGGGCAGGAAGCCAACGCTCTGGAAGTAAACCTGGGAGCCGCCGATGAGCTGGCCCGCCAACTGCGCCTGCGCGATATGGGTGGCATCATCGTGGTGGACTTCATCGACATGAACGAGGCCGAAAACCGACAAAAGCTTTACGAACGTATGTGCCAGAACATGCAAAAGGACCGTGCACGACACAACATTCTGCCCCTCAGCAAATTCGGATTGATGCAGATTACCCGTCAGCGTGTGCGGCCTGCCATGGACGTCAATACGGCAGAAACCTGCCCGACCTGTTTCGGAAAAGGAGAAATCAAACCGTCCATCCTCTTCACAGACATGCTGGAAAGCAAGATTGACTACCTAGTAAACAAACTGAAGATAAAGAAATTCTCGTTACACATCCACCCGTATATCGCCGCCTACGTCAACCAAGGCATCATGTCCCTCAAGCGGAAATGGCAGATGAGATACGGACTGGGCATCAAGATTATTCCCAATCAGAGCCTCGCGTTTCTGCAATACGTGTTCTATGACTCCAAAGGAGAAGAAATAGACATGAAGGAAGAAATCGAAATCAAGTAACACGGTAAACGTAAAAAGAACAGGAGGAACAACAGATTACACTCTGTCCAGTCCCTCCTGCTTTTTTCCTACAACGCCAGCCGGTAAATCTCCTCAGTGTCCTTCGGGGTCAGCCTCACATAATTCCCCACAAACGGCCCCTTGTTCTCATGCAACTTACGCACCAACAAAGGAATGTCCGGACTCTCAACACCCAGCTCCTTGAAGCTGACCGGAAGCCCCATGTAGCGGAAGAAGTGTTTCAGACGCGACACACAGCCCAAAGCCATCTCCTGCAAATCATCCTGCACAGGCACGCCGAACACGCGCTCGCCCAGCTGGGCCACCTTCTCCGGATGACGCTCCGCCATGAACGTCATCCACGCCGGAACAACGACCGCCAACCCCGCACCATGCGCCACACCGTAAAGCGCACTCACCTCATGCTCCATGAAATGCGAAGCCCAATCCTCCTCACATCCCACACCACACGTACCGTTGTGCGCCACCATGCCGGCCCACATCAGGTTAGCCCGCGCGCCATAATCCTGCGGGTTCTGCCTTACCCGGTAAGCCTCCTTCACGATGGCCGTCAGCACACCCTCACACATGCGGTCGCTCACCTCCACATCAGTCGTGTTCGTGAAATACCGCTCGAAGATGTGTATCATCATGTCGCACACGCCGCAGGCCGTCTGAAACGCAGGGAGCGTATAAGTCAGCTCCGGATTCATGACGGAAAACACCGGACGCAGATACATCGGCGCACGCAGACTCATCTTCTGCAACGTGGCCGACTTCGTGATGACCGTATTGCCCGAGCCCTCGCTGCCCGCAGCCGGAATAGTCAGCACCACAGCCACCTTCAGCGCCCTCGTCACCTGTGCGCGGCCAATGTAGAAATCCCAGAAATCGCCCTCGTAAGGCACGCCCGCCGCAATGGCCTTCGCCGTATCGATGACCGAACCGCCGCCCACAGCCAGCAGCAAGTCCGCCCCCTCACGCCTGCAAAGGCCGATGCCCTCATACACCTTCGCGTCCGTCGGATTAGGCTGCACACCGCCCAATTCGCAGAACGTCAGTCCCGCCTCGTGCAAGGTCAGCCTCACACGGTCCAACAGCCCGCTGCGCACCGCCGAGCCGCCGCCATACACAATCATAACCCGGTTCGCCCCGTGCTTCACGGCCAGCACACCCACCTGCCTCTCCGTGTCCCGCCCGAAGACAAACTCCGTGGGACTGTAAAATACGAAATTCTCCATACGCTATCTGTTCATTAATAAGAATATATACATCCCGTCACTCCTCGTCCTCACGCCCCTTCAGCCACTGGCGGTAGCCCTCCACCGTAGGGAACGAATATGGCCCCGACACAATCCCGTCCAACTGGAACGAGATGAGTCGCTCCACCTCACGCGTCAGTTCACGCGAAGGGCGGAACACGACGCGCGGCTGCCGGATGAGGTGATAGTTGAAATCCTCCGGCTCCTCCACCCCCTCGCTGCCATACGCAATCTGCAATGTGCCCAGCCTCCCCAGCTCCACAATCGTCCCCTGCGCAAGCACCCCGGGCAGATACTGGGCCAATATCTCCAATGCCATCATAAGCTCCATGCCGCCCATCGTCGTATGCTGCGTGGCGAAACGGCACAACTCCCTTGCCGACATGCGCTGAGCGGGCGAAGGCTCGGCATACCAGAGGTCACTCTTTTCACGGCTGATGCCATTCCGCTTTCTCCTTAACTTGTATCTTGCCATTGTAGTATCTCATAAATGATTATATACGTATCTCCTAAGTCAAAAGGTATATACCTTATGGGTAGAAAGGTATATACCTTATAGGTCATAAAGTATATACCTTTTAATATGTAAGGTATATACCTTTTGACTTTACAAATATACAGCTTTTCCGCATAAATGCAAGCAGAAGGGCACAAAAAAATCCCGTACCACGCTCGATGCGCGATACGGGAGTCAGTACAGATACCGATATACGTCAGCCTCTCAGATAAGCGGCGTATCGCCCGAAGAACCGGCGGAACGCCCCCCATCGCATCAGCCCCCACTCGAAGACCGCTATGCCCAGCAGGGCGCAGCCGATGCCCAAGATGACGTCTATGATGTAATGGTGTCCGCTATAGACGGCCGTGCACCAGATGCCCACCATGATGAAGGCGAACAGCCCGACGAGCCACCTCCGGCAGCGGGCCATCAGCGCGTAGGCCAACGCCACCACCATATAGGCCGCATGGAGCGAGGGCACGGCGGCGAAGACATTGGCGTTGCGCCCGTAGATGCCCTCGAAGACGGTGATGCCCAGCATTTGGTCGAAGCGCCCCAGTCCGGCCGTGTTGCCCGGCGTGCCGAGGACGGGCTCGAAGCCGTAGTTCATGGCATACCAGGGCGGGGCGGCGGGATGGATGTAATATCCGGCAAAGCCGATAAGGTTGACCAGCAGGAACACCATGGCGAAACGCAGGTAGACATCGCGCTTGCCCTTCAGGTAGAGCCACACGCCAAAGGCGATGGGGACGGGCACCCAGCAGAGGTAGAAGAGACCTGCCATGAAGTCGGCCACGGGCCAATGGTGGCGTGCGAAGTACTCGCAGGGAATCAGCGTCTCGCCGCCCGCGGTGATGCCGAAGAGCGACTTCTCGGCCTCGTACAGCCCGCGCACGTCGACGGGATTGACTTCATAATTGGGCCACACGCGCATCCAGTCGTAGGACACGGCGAACACAACGAACGGCAGCAGCGCCACGGCCAAGCGGCGGGTAATGCCGCTGGCGAAGAACAGCACCCAGTAGAGGGCAAGGATGAGGAAATGGTCTATGCGCAGACCGACGTACAGCCCCGTCAGCGTCAGAAACAGGGCGGACAGCACGAGCACCCACACCGTCTCGCGCAGGGAAGGCAAGGACAAACGGCTCATTTCGCTTGTTGCTTCAAGAGTTTATGACAATGGCCGATGCGTACAAAGGCCGTCCAGTTGGCCAGCACGGCGATAATGGCCAGTGGCGCGATGAGGATATACATGGGGTCGAATAGCTCGACACGCTGGAATACGCTGGCAAAGATGGCGCCCAAGGCTGTCAGCACCACACGCTCGGGTCGCTGCATCAGCCCCACCTTGCACTCCAGTCCCAGTCCCTCGGCACGTGCCCGCACGTAACTCACCATGAGCGAGCCGATAATGGCCAGGCCGGTGATGACCGAGCCCCAGAGGTAGCCTTGAAACAACAGGAAATAGAGGAGTCCGAAGAGAGTAACCAATTCGCTATAACGGTCGAGCACGGAGTCGTACAGCGCCCCGAACGTGGAAGTCATGCTTCCCACACGGGCCACCCGCCCGTCCATCATGTCGAACAATCCGGCGAACAGCACCAGTCCGCCCGCCCATCCGGCGTAGGTCAGGGCCGTATCCCAGTCAGTCACCGCGGCGTACACAAACACGACAGCCGCCACAATATTCAGCACCAGCCCCGTAGTCGTAATGATATTGGGCGTGATGCCCACCTTAATCATGCCATGCACAACAGGATTTATGATTTTGTAAATCAACTGTTGCAACCAATCTCTATAATTCATCTCTATATCTATTAGTATCAAAACGTTGTTTCAAGAAATCGCGAAAGTGCAGGTCACGGTACACAAAGACGCGCTGCAACTGATAATTCCACACGAAAGCCACCAGTACAGCCATTACAATCTTAGAAAGGATGAAGACATTGTCCACATAGTATCCCAACAGTCCGTTGACCCACTTCATGTCCGTCAGCCACTCCGTCAGCGCGAAGGTTCCCCACGTATTGAGCATGATGCTTCCGCCCCATACGAAGAGGTACTTCACCGCCACGTGCATTTTCTTCACTCCGGCAGCCTTGAACACCCATCCGTAGTTGACCGAACAATTCACCATGCCACCTACGACCGAACCCGTAAACGTGGCATACAAGTAGAACACATCGAACAGCTTCACCAAGAGAATGGTTATCACGAAATCCACCAGACTGGCAAACTGGGCAGACAACTGTGCTTTGACAAACATCCACACCGTCCGGCGCCAGTACGATTTCCGCCCTCCTTTCTTCACGCTATCAGCCATCTTGCACCAATAAGTATGATAAAGCCATAAACTCCGGACAGCACATCGTCCATCATCACCCCTATGCCTCCCGGCAAGTTCTCCATCCGCCGTATCCCCAGCGGCTTCCATATATCGAACAGTCGGAACAATCCGAAAGCGGCCAGTCCATACCAAAAATGCCCTGCAGGAGCGGCCAGCAGCGTAATCCAGCAACCCACCATCTCGTCTACCACTACACGCGAAGGATCCTCGCCCCACGCTTGTTCCAAACGGTTGGCCGCCCATACGCCTGCTACAGTAAACGCCAACACCAGTAGCACCGTCAGCCACAGCAAAGCGGACGCCGATACCAAGAAGGACAAAACATACCACACTGCGAAGGCCAGCAAGGCCCCCGCAGTACCCGGGGCTACCGGTGAAAATCCGGAGCCAAATCCTGTGCCTATCAGCATCGGCAGGAAAGGCGGTTTGTTCATTCTATTCGGTCATTCAAAAAAAGTCGCGCCAAAGTTACAATAAAAAATTGTCTTTGGCGCAACCTTTCCTATAGTTTATGTACATTTTGTGACAAACAGGACAACTGTTTAGTCCAAATAGTCAGGCTCTTTCTCGCCTATCATCGTGCGGATTGCCTGTTTCACCATACGCCACTGCTGGAACAAGTCGTGTACGGGCTGGTGCTCAAAGTCGTGCATCGGGCTCTTGCAGAAGAAGGATAGCCACGTCTGAATGCCACTCCATCCGGCACGCATGGCCAAATCGCTAAACAACACCAAATCCAAAGCGATGGGAGCAGCCAGGATAGAGTCCCGGCACAGGAAGTTCACCTTGATTTCCATCGGGTAACCCATCCAGCCGAAGATGTCGATGTTATCCCATGCTTCCTTATTGTCCTTGCGGGGCGGATAGTAATTGATACGCACCTTATGATATACATCGCCATACAGGTCGGGGAATTTCTCCGGTTCAAAGATGTTGTCTATTACGGACAGCTTGCTCACTTCCTTCGTCTTGAAGTTCTCCGGCTGGTCCAACACCTCGCCATCGCGGTTGCCCAAGATATTCGTAGAGAACCATCCGCTTACGCCAAGCATACGTGTCTTGAACATCGGGGCCAGCACTGTCTTCATCAGCGTCTGTCCGCTCTTGAAGTCCTTTCCGGCGATGGGTACATTCATCTTCTTCGAGAATTCCCACATGGCGGGTATGTCCACACAAAGATTAGGAGCCCCCATCACAAACGGAGCACCTTCTGCAATAGCGGCATACGCATAGCACATGCTGGGAGAGATTACCTCCGTGTTGTTGTCCTTCATCGCCGTTTCCAATGCCTCCAGCGACATGTGCTCATCGCTGAGTGGTACGTAAATTTCCGTACTGGCTGCCCACAGCACCACGATACGGTCGCACGCATTGACCGTCTTGAAGTCGCGGATATCTGCCCGCAGTTGTTCCATCAAGTCCCAACGTGTGGCAGCTTTTTTAATATGTGTTCCGTTCAGACGCTTGGCAAAGTAGTGGTCAAAAGCGGCCGGCATCGGACAGATGGCCTGCAATTCCTCCTTTACCAGATTCAAGTCTTTCTCTTTCAGAACCTCGGCATACAGGGCGGCTTCGTAAGCGTTATCCGGGAAGATATCCCACCCACCAAACACGATGTCGTTTAAGTCCGCCAACGGCACAATGTCCTTTATCTTTTTTTCCTCACCGCTCTGCACACGCATGGTTGCCATTTGTGTGATAGAACCTATGGGTTTTGCCAACCCTTTGCGGGCTGCCAGAACACCCGTAATCAAGGTAGTGGCCACAGCTCCCCCTACCCCAACCACCAACACGCCTAATCGGCCTGTTGCCGGTTTTAAATTTTCTTTCATTGCCATTATTTTATTTAGAGTTTAAAAAATTGCCCCAAATTTAAGACTTAATATTCATTTACCGCTGTTATATTCGCCCGTTTTAGTGTCCCGTTAGTAAGATTTAAGCTATAGAAGGCAAAAAAATGCATAAAAAAGAGCACAAAATGATTCCTCACGTACAAAAATCAGAAGCGGATGCGGAAATGAGTTAATCCATCCTCGTAAGTACGCAAAGAGAAGGTGCATTTATGACGGGTCAGCACCTCGCGGATAAACACCAGCCCGATACCTTGTCCGTTAGGCTTGGTGGAGAAGAAAGGACTGAAGAGTTTCGACTCGGTCTCCGGACTGATGCCCGCACCATTGTCTACGACCTCCACGTCTTTAGGAGCCTGTGTACGAACCCATATTTCACCGGGGGCCTCATCCCCTGCTTCATGCCTGGACACAATGCTTTCCACAGCATTTTTAATGATATTGACCAATACTTGCTCGAAGAGAGCCTCATCCAGGCAGACTTTGCTCATCTCAGAATCGCATGCCCAATGAAGTGTGACGCCCCGCTCCTCGCACATGCCTTCCATAAAACGAACACAGTTCATGACCACTTCGTTCAAACTGCACTCTACCAGATTCGGGTCAGGGATTTTCACCACATCGGCAAAACGGGTGATGAATCGGCTCATGGAATAGCATCGCTCGATACAAACACGCATGACCTCGCAAATGTCTTCCATACCGGATTCTTCGGCCAAAGCCTGATGGACGGTGTCAAGTGTGGAAGTAATACCGGCAGTGGTATTGTTCACCTCATGAGCTATCATACGAATCACTTTTTCGTATGCCTTACGCTCAGCCCGCATCAATTCGTCCGTCATGCGCTCTATCAAGAAGAACGGATGAGGAAAACCACAATCTACAAAAGAAGAACGGGTACATTTATAAATATTGGCATCGTTGAGCCGTACGACTGCTGTCTGGTTTGGCTTAACGAGAGACAGTTCATGGGCCAAAGGGCAACGCACTTCCTCCAAATGCCTCCCCACGACTTTATCTTCCGGCAAGTCCAACATACGGATAGCCATTGGGTTCAGTTGAGAGACATTATCAGATAGATCCAATATGACCACCCCCATTGGCGAAGCCTTGATAAGCAAATCGAGAAACATATTCTGTTCGCGTAAACGGAGCCGCTCCTGCTTCAGCTGATCCATCATGCGGTTGAAGATGTTCACAATACGGTCGGCCTCATACTGCCCAACAGGACTCAGACGACTGCTGAAGTCCTGCTCGCGAAGCAATTCCATGCCGTTCCCTATAGTATGCATGGGTTTTATAATCTTATGATAGAACACCACCAAATAGATAAGCACACACAGGATATAGGCCATGACGATATAGACATGATACGCCGCCTTGTCCATCGGCAAGAAAACAAGCCCTGCGCCCAAAGCTATCAGCAACAAGGCCCACACGTAAAAATAGGCTTTCAGACTCATCCCGATTCTACTTCACTAAATGATTCTATTCATTATTCATTGACATCAAAGCGTTACAGCAAATGCTGCATCTGTTTCATTTTTGCTCCATACGGAAAAACTTTCTGTCCAGACAGCTTTTCTATCATCCTCCTACAGAAATGCCATATTTTTCAAGCCGACGATAAAGCGCCGCCCGGCTGATACCCAAAGAAATGGCAGCCTGACTCAGATTCCCTTTACACTGATCCAAGGTTTGCAAAATAGTACGCCGTTCGATTTCGTCCAATGTCATGCCGGCCAACGAAGTCCCCTCGCCAGCCTTCTCCGTCCCGTCCTCCTGATGATATTGATGCTCGAAGTCTGAAGCGTCCAACAAGCGTTTCCCGCTGACCAGCACCGCGCGTTCTACCAGATTCTTCAACTCACGGATATTGCCCGGATAGGGCAGACGAACGAGGAAATTCATGGCATCAGCCGAGAATTCCGTACGAGGCAAGTTGTTCTGTCTGGCCTGCAGATCGGCAAAATGACGTACTAACAGAGGAATATCGTCCCGACGTTCACGCAAGGGAGGTAACTTGACGGTTATCAGATTGATGCGGTAAAACAAGTCTTCACGGAAAGTATGTTCAGAGACCATCTTGCGCAAATCGGCATTCGTGGCAGACACGACCCGCACGTCCACTTTACGCGGACGGCTATCACCCAGCACCTCGAACGTCTGGTCTTGCAATACACGAAGCAATTTCACCTGACAGGGAAAATTCAGGTCGCCAATCTCATCCAAAAAGATAGTGCCCTTATCAGCCAGTTCAAAACGTCCCACACGGTCAGACGAGGCATCAGTAAAGGCCCCTTTCTTGTGGCCGAACATCTCGCTTTCAAACAAGCTTTGGGAAATGCCCCCCAGATTGACCTTCACAAAAGGTTGCTTGGCACGCTGGCTATTGATATGGATGGCCTCAGCTATCAATTCCTTACCCGTACCGCTCTCCCCGGTTATCAGGACCGAAGCATTGGTGCATGCCACTCTTCCAACGGTGCTCAGCACTTCCATCAGTCCTTTCGACTGACCGATGATGTTTCCCCGTTTCAGTTCCTGCCCTTCCCCGCTTGGCGCATCTGCCGGGGCAAAGAGCTGCAAAGCCGTCTCTATTCTTTGGAGGAGAGCCGCGTTATTCCAAGGTTTGGTAACGAAGTCGAAAGCGCCCGCCTGCATCCCTTGTACAGCCAACTCGATGCTTCCCCATGCCGTCATCAGGATGACGGGCACATGAGGGCGGAATATCTTGACTTGTTTCAGCAACGTAAGTCCTTCCTCGCCCGTTGTGGAAAGCGTGAAATTCATATCCATCAATATTAATGCGGGCGACTCGGCACGCACGATTTCTATGGCTTCCCGCGGTCCTGCCGCTGCCTTGACCTCGTACCTGGCACGCTTCAACATAAAACTGAGTGAAGAACGTACCGCACTATCATCATCGACTATCAGAATCATATATAACGTATTATCTTTAGAGTTCGGACAAAGATAGTGTAAATTGGATTCCGGACAAAAGAAACCGGTTTGTTTTCACTAAAAAAGCCCAAGCATACGAAGTATTTTTCTCATGCTTGGGCTTTTAATATAAAGGTAAACTACTCTTTAATTATCCAGAATAGTCATATTAATTCCAGTTCGGCTCCATATTCTCGTTGGCATTTTGGTCATTGGCCGGGATTTCCCATACGAAACGGATGTTGTCACCCGTAATGCTGAGGCTTTCCATGCCTGTACCGGACGAAAGAATGCTTGTATTCTGCGGATCATGGCGGGTAAAGCCGTCTCCCCAGCGTTTCAATCCGTCCAAACGCTGGCCTTCGCCAATATACTCACGAATCCACTCTTCCTTGATGCTTTCAAACAATGCGTCACCACTGACACTCAAAGCCGATGCGCCACGCTGCGTGCGTAAGTCGTTTAACATACTTAAAGCAGTTGTTTCGTCATTATTCTGATAAGAAGCTTCGGCAGCTATCAGATAGAATTCAGCGGCACGGAACGGCTTCCACATGTTATAATACAGATTGGCACCGATGGTTTCAAATGACGGATTGCCGGGGAATTTATTCAACATGTAGATGTCATTTCCTTGAATATTATTGGTTATCAAAGTATCCTGCAGGAAATAAGCTTGTTTGCGTATGTCACTATCCTCATACAGATCGATGACCCACTGCGAAGGAACGAAATCAGGGCTCCAGGTCCCGTATGAAGAGCTCCAGTTCAGATACCCCGCATTTTCGCAGTTATCACTATAATCATCAGTCGAAATTTGCACACGCATCAGCACCTCGGAACCTTCATCATTCAAGAACATGTTTTCCAAACCGGACGCTGTAGTTTCCAATGGATACTTGCCGATGATGGATTGCGACAAGGTTACGGCTTCACTGTAGTTGTGCATATACAAGTCTACACGAGCTTCCAAAGCATCGATTACATCTGTCGTGAGGTAATATGAATTGGCTTCGCCTGCCGCATTCATCAATTGACGTGCCTGAGCAATGTCATCCTTAATCAGTTGATACGTCTCTTCCAATGTGGAGCGACTGGGTTTTGCGTTGACATCACCAACTGTAACCAAAGGCAAGCCTAAATTGGAAGCAGCGGTAGAGGGGTCGTAGTCTTTAGCAAAACGTACAGCCAGCGTATGATAGCAATAGGCACGCAACAAGTAGGCTTCACCTTTGATGTTATTGGCTTCCGCCTGCTCGTCCTCGCTTTCAACCGTAATATTGTCTATATTATTAATGATGTTATTGCAATTATTGATGCACACGTAGTTATATTGCCAGATATATTCGATGTCATACTGCGAACTGGTAAAATCCCAACGGTGCATATCACCGCCACGGTTTCCAAATCCGGCCAAAGCATTATACAAGTCTGACTGAAATTCCTGCGGATACACATTCCGTCCGCCGCTGATGACTTGCAAATACGAATAGATTCCAATTCTGAAGTTTTGGGCATCTGTCAGACTCTGCCAAGCCTCACCTTGCGCAATACTATCGGTGGGATACTTGACCAAGTCGCAAGAAGCAAACAGAGCCAATGCCGAACAAAGTGTTCCTATAAGTAATTTTTTCATCTTCATATTTATATTATATTGGTTTAGAATGTAAGTTCTGCCCCGATGGTAAACTGACGCGTGCTGGGGTAAGCACCATACGTCAGGTTGGTATCAATTTCCGGATCAGCTCCTTTGTATTTCGTAATGGTAAAAAGGTTGCGGGCCGCTGCCGTAAACTTGCAGCTGCGGATAAACTTGGTCTTCTGCATCCAGCTTTCCGGTAACTGGTAGCTGACGGACAAGTTTTTCATACGCAGGAACGAAGCGTTCTCCAGCAAGTGGGTATCGAAAATCATCACTTCACCGAATCTCGGAATATTGGTTACGTCACCGGGTTCCTTCCATTCGTTCAGTACATCTACCGACTGGTTGCGACCGGCAAAACCAGCAGGGTTTTCGCTGAAATAACGGTCGTTGTTCACCATGTGTTTGCCCAATACCCAAGCGAAGTCCGCACCGACAGAAAGTCCTTTCCAGCTGAAATTGAGGTTGAAACCACCGTTGTGCGGAGCGTAAAGTGTCTTGCCTGTAGCTTGGCTCAATGCACCGCTATCAGCTAAATCTGTGTCTTTCGTTGTCTCATTCGTACCGGGGATATACCACATCTGCAGACCGTCTTCCGGATCGACACCGGCAAAGACCGGCATGTAAAATTGCACCGGCTCGCCCACCTTATAAATAAGAGAGTAACTGTCCATCGGCCATTCATCATAACCATAGAACAATTCGGTTATCTCGTTCCTGTTATAAGCGTAGTTCACGTTGAATTGCAGCAACATATCTCTCGTCTTGATGATGTCGAAGCCAAAATTCAGTTCCCAACCCGTATTTTTCATCGAACCAATGTTCTGCATGATGGAAGAGAAACCGGAAGTATAAGGTACGGGGACATCCATCAGCATGTTCTTAGTCGCACGATTGTACCAAGTGATTTCGGCACGTATACGGTCGAAGAATGTAGCGGACACACCCACGTTGGTCAACACCTGTGTTTCCCAACCCAATTCCTCATTACCCGGAGCGGAAATATACCAGCCGTTCTGTCCGGCATAGTTGTTGGTTCCTACCAAAGCCAAGTGGTCGTAATTGCCGATGTCCGAGTTACCGGTAGAACCTACACTGGCTTTCACGCGCAAGTCGGTTAGGAAGTTTACATCTTCCAGAAAGGCTTCTTTTTTCATGTTCCACATCAAACCGCCTGAGAAGAACGTAGCCGAACGATTGTCTGCACCGAAACGGGAAGAAGCATCGTTACGTACCGAGAAGTCAGCAAAATACTTGTCCTTCCAAGAATAGTCTGCACGACCGAAGAATGACAGGTAAGCATATGAATAAGCCTCATTGTAACTTGCGTCCATTAATTGGGCGTTGGTACCGTGCTGAATCATTGTCAGACGGTCATCGCTCTGCCCGTTCGTCTGCGAACCGAAACTGCTATAGTCGGTCTTGATTCCTTCCTGACCAAGTAATACCGTAAAATGGTTATCGCTGTTAATGTCAAACTTATACTCTGCCGTATTGGTAATAGTAAACTGAGCGTTACGCGCAAAACGTTCACGGGTATAACCGTTACCTTCCTGTCCGGGATAAGACGGCATACGTTTGCCGGTGTTTCGCCAATCGTAAGCCTCTACACCCAGTTGTGAACGCAAGGTCAGTCCTTCAACCGGCGTCAATTGAATAAAAGCACTTCCGTTAAACTGAGCCTGATTACTTTTATTGGGCATCTTATCCGTCAGATAATTTGGGTCATAACTACCTAATTCCGTAATAGCCTCCAAACGATTGCCGTTTTCATCATACGGATTAAAGTATGGCTGATTCAAAATGGTACCAAAAATACCTCCTGCCGTATAAGATGAACCTTGGTAAGTATAAAGTGATGCCTGCGATTCATCGTAAGCACCGACCAGATTCGCACCCATGCGCAACCAATTGTTCACTTGGGTTTCCACATTGGCACGAATGGTGTAACGTTCGTATTCAGAACCATATACCACACCTTCCTGATTATAATATGATGCAGACAAGTAGTACATACTTTTCTCACCACCGCCTTGAACAGAAATATTACCCTGGTAAGTCGGGACATTCTTCTGGAAGAAATAGTCCTGCCAATTCGTGTCCACACCTCTTCCCAGATAATAATCATAAGTATCCTGATCAATGATACCATGCTCCAACTGATACCCCAATAACTGACTGGAGTTCATGGGAGTGGCCACATCTCGTGCTAGTGATGACCAACCATAATGACCGGATACCGTTACCAAAGCTCTTTCTCCGGCTCGCCCACGTTTCGTTGTAATGTAGATGACACCGTTGGCAGCACGCGAACCGTAAATAGAAGTAGCGGAAGCATCTTTCAGTACTGTTACACTAGCAAAGTCATTCGGATTCATCATGTTCATAATCTCCGAGCTCACAGGCGATCCATCCAAGACATACAAAGGCTCATTCCCAGCGGTAAGCGAACCAACACCACGCAAATAGGACGTTGGCATCATACTCTTGTCACCCGGGTCACCGGAATTGGTAAACACCTGCAAACCGGCCACCTGACCTTGCAGAGCATCCATTACGTTAGATACCGGTCGCTCGGCAATCTTTTCAGAAGTAACCGTACTGATAGAACCAATTACGGTGCCCACCTTTTTGGCACTACCGTAACCTACTACCACAACCTCATCCAATAACTCCGTATCCGCTTTCAATGCCACACGCACATCCGGCTTAATACCAACACGTTGCTCCTGCATACCCACATAGCTGATAATCAGCGTTTTCGCAGAACTTGATATTCTGCTAATTTGCTCATTATTAACTCCTTACGAAAAGCTATAGAACTCAATCCATAGTGCGGAAGATTCCCTGCAATGCCCTGTGACAATGGCGATAAAGGAATCTTTCTACCCTATTTCCACTTTCCTTTTATCTTATCTTGTTATTAGACAGTGGCTTAAACAACTATTGTGCAAGGTTTATTTCTACCAGTTTTCTACTCTGTTGCGAAACAAGCACCCTTCTAAGGGGTAAGTAGTGAAAAAGAAATGTTGAGGCTTCGGAAAAAAGCAGGGTTCCTCTTATATGGTAATCAGAATGCATAATGTAAAAAATTATCTCCAAATATCGTCTTGTGACCTAAAGAAAAGAGTTCTTGCTCACTTTTTGTTTAATATTCTTTACATTGCACGGGTTATTGCGGTCATTTTGTTGTGATTTTAGGATTTTATGCCAAGATTAAAATGGAAATAAAGCTAATAGCTTCAACCATAATTGAATGTTTTTCGTATCTTTGCGAAAAAGTTCGCAACGAAAAAAATCGCAATATGAAGAATCCATTCAAATTCGGGACTGTTGTGGAAGGGGAATTTTTCACAGATAGGGAGAAAGAATTGCAAATGTTGGCGCAAACGATAAACAGCGAAAACCATTTAGTGCTAATCAGTCCTAGGCGATTCGGGAAAACAAGTCTGGTGTGCAAAGCTTTAAAAGGATTGTCCAGACCTGTTATCATGATAAACCTTCAGTCCGTGACGAACACCACCGAACTGGCTGCTTTGCTACTGAAACGCTTATTCAAACTATACCCGTTTGAAAAGCTGAAACATGTGATGAACCATTTCCGTTTCATTCCCACCTTTTCCGTAAATCCCATGACAGAGGGTATAGAGATTTCCTTCCAGCCTGGGTGCGACAATAACATCGTACTGGAAGATGTGCTGACGTTGATAGAGAAATTAGGAGAAAGGAACAGATTCATTGTCGTGCTGGACGAGTTTCAGGAAATCATCAGTTTGGAAAAAGATTTGGATAAACACTTACGTTCCATCATGCAAATGCAACGTCATGTCAACTACATCTTTCTGGGAAGCCAGGAATCCATGATGGAAGAGATTTTTGAGAAAAAGAAATCCCCTTTCTATCATTTCGGGATTTTGATGAGACTCCCGAAAATCCCTTACGAGGATTTTACCCGATATCTAACCGAACGCTTTACGCCCCTGTGTCCTTCGTTATTGGAACCAACCGTACAAGATATTCTTTCATTCACCTCCTGCCACCCTTATTATACCCAACAATTAGCTTTCCAAGTATGGAACATGCTGGAGCGGCAAGAGCCTGAAGCAAACATCGTGCAACATGCCGTAGAAGAATTAACCCAATTGCATGATTTCGATTATGAACGCATGTGGATGGCCATGAACAAGACAGACCGCCACATACTTATGCTTTTGACACAAAAAGGGAAATCACCTTTTAACGCCCAAAGAGGAATACCTACCAGTACCGTATTCAGTGCCCTGAAACGTTTGTCCCGCCAAGGCTACGTGATAAAGAATGAGAGTTACGAAATAGATGACCCGTTCTTTTCCCGGTGGATTTACAACAGAAGTCTATAGTTAACATGGATTCGATATAAGAACATAAAGGGCAAACTATGTGCGGACAAAAGATATATCGGACAAGCCCTGTTCGAAAATCTCTTTCTTAATAGCATACAACTGACACAATTATACCCTTTAGGGTACAAGCACAGTCATTTATTCCTACTTTACACCCTCTTGGGTATAAAACATATAAAAATCTCATTAGTGTCCCGTCAAAATGGGACACTAATGTAGATAAATAAAAAAGTACTCAATAATATTTAGGCTAATAACCAATAATACCCGAGAAAACGAATTCTATGTCATTTTTCGGAGTTTTCCATTCTCAAATAATGTTCCTGTGATAAGTGTCACGGTTCTATGGAAGATAGTACTACTTGTGAAGAGAAATAACCACGTCCGTATAGACTGGGGGCGCGAATGGTTTGAGAGGCTTTTTCTCCTCCATACCACGAGTTTCTGCTTCAGACGGTGTGGGCAAATGGTCTCGGTCAAATGCAACGAATGTCTCATAGTCAT
The DNA here is from genome assembly GCA_944322275.1 of uncultured Bacteroides sp. Taxonomy (GTDB): domain Bacteria; phylum Bacteroidota; class Bacteroidia; order Bacteroidales; family Bacteroidaceae; genus Bacteroides. The sequence goes on from CALUOV010000017.1 coordinate 23,535, forward strand.
AACTCCAATTCTCACCATAAGCCAGCCGCATGACACGTTTATAAATAGCTTCGCGCGATGGGGCGTTGAAACCATGTATGTTGCTGCGCATCATACTTTCAACGGTAGGCCGATAAGCTCCGTTCCAATACGTACATGCCCCTTCATAGACACCTAAGGTTTCTCCGTAATTGTCCGCATTTTGATAACGACTGTCTTGCAGGAATCTGCTCCAAAGCACTTTGTTCCGGTCACCGGTAAAGTCAACATTGGCTGCCCAGCCCATTGCCTGCATGGTACGGTTCTTGGCAATTTCCTCTTCGGAAATACGCCCCATTTCTTGGTAGGAATACTCATCCAGCAGCTTGGTAAAGCCATGCCCGATACATTCGTGAGTGATGACTTTGCGGAAATAATCATCTTCCATACCGTTTATCATCGGGCAATAACCGATAGCAAGGTTGATAATCTGTTGTTGCTCGTCCACAAAACGGAAATAACACGTGCCTGCATATTCTTCTGTATTGAGGATAACAATGCAAGTGGCTTCATCAAACAAATCGGGATTGTCCTGAAAAAGAGGAACGACCGACGCATATTCCGCCACCGTGTCATGATTGCCGCCTACACCGGTACTGCCACTTCCCTCCAGCCAACAACTGAAACGGGTCGTATATTGGCTACCAAACGCATTGTTCACTGACACGGCAGTTACGGCCCATACATCAAAATAAGGACGTAGCGACTTCACCGGTTCTTCGGTGAAAAAGCATTCCATCGCCTTTTGCATCACTTGCAGGTAGTATCCGCTATTGACATCCTTGTCCAGGAAACCGTCTCCCATAAATATAAGTGGGATGCCATTGCCCTCGGTGTGATGTTGCAATTCGATTGCTTTCTTGTCACCACTATAGTCTGATGAGGTTCCAATGGGGACCGATGCCTGGGTAATGCTTACAGCGGCCGACTGTACCAATACCTCACCCGTAACAAGATCAACACCTTGCAATACGAAAGTGACCGTTCGGCTTCTCATACGTACATTCTGAGATACGTTTACAACAATCTTGCCTTCCTGCAACGCCTTTGTCTGTGTTTCTTTTAACTGTACCCACGACATGTCTGCCGCCGTCACGTTGGCTATCTGTATTTTATAACCGTCCAAATTGGTAGTGAAAGCAATTTCCAGCTCTTGCGCATCGGCTGATACGTCATACTTCAGCTTGTCCATGTTCAGCACATCCATGGCCTCTTGGCGGATTATAATTTCCCGAGTGACACCTTCGGAAGCTATCACGACAGTGCCACTGCGTACATCTCCCGTATTGTTGTTCTCACGGGTCAAAAGCGCCAATGAGGCTTCTCCCGCTTCTCCAGAGGTCGGGCTAACCTGTAGCCAAGGCATGGTAGCGGAAGCTTTCCATGGGCAGGTGGAAGTAAAATGGATATTTATCCGGAAATCTTTTTCAGCCTCCAAAGTGAGTGCCTCTACATCTTCTTGGATGGTTATAGAAGGCTGAATGGTCTCTTCATCGGAGCATGCGGCAAAGGCACACATCCACAGCAGAAAGATGAATTGATATGAAATTTTGAATTTCATGGTTATAATAGATAATTTAAATTCTGGATAATAGCAAAAGAGGGTATCCTTCCACGAAGAATACCCTCTCCTTTATGATATAGTTATGGTATGCCTCTGTTACTGTTTCGTCAGCGTAAGTGGAATCACGTTACCATCAGCGTCCAAGGCTGAGACATAAAGATAGTACAGATACGTAGTATCCACGAAAATGATACCTGTATTAAGCTCCACATCCAGTGTGATGACACCGTTTTCCCATGTACCGGTGAAACCGGCACTTGTGTCTGCGTTGTAGTTAACATCACCGAGTGCAAAATACAGGTCACCATAACTCGTCTGACCGATAACCTGTCCTCCAGGGATCGTCACATTATACCGTACCAGCGGTTCCACTTCTTCCAAGTGCACTTCTAGCAGACCGCCCGTTCCGAAATCCAGATAAGCTTTGGTCGGGTCATCTACATCCTGTGTAAGGTTAGCAGTCAGGTATCCTGCGCCTGCTGCATCAACGCCGCCCATAAGGTAAATGCCTTCTAAGGGGTTGTTCTCCACAATATTCACAGTACATGTCGCATTGGCTCCCAATGTAGCACCTTCTACATTCGTAATCTCGAACACGATATAACGTCCGTTCTCTATCTCATCATTGGTAACGCCTTCCAGGCGTACTTCCAGATTGACCGTCTCCGTACCGACCGGCATGTTCAGCGTTTCTGTAGTGATGATGACGTTCTTGTCTATTTCCAGATTGCTGCCATTACTGTCGGTCATGGTAGCCGATAACTTTATCAAACCATCGTGTGTTCCGGTCACTACGATAGGCAAATTGATACTTGCGATGCTTTCCTTGATTTCCAATGTCGCCTGTGAGAATTCTATAGTCGCCTCACCTGTATTATAGGACGCATCGTCATCACTACAAGCGACAAAAGCCAGGGGAAGCAGGCACATTGCCAGTAATTTTCTATATTTCATATGTTTGTTCTTTTATAAGTTAGTGATTAATAACCGGGATTCTGTTGCCCACTGATTTGCGGATTTACATCGATTTCCGTTTTCGGGATAGGCCATACGAAACGGTAGTCTCCGGCCTCTCTTGCCAGAGCGGTAGTTTGCGCATTGCCCGGCTGCAACACCAAGTTTGCGTCTTGGTATGAATTACCGCGATCAACGCCCAATCCCCAACGTTTCAGGTCTACAAAGCGGAAACCTTCACCAACCAATTCTTTGCGGCGTTCATTCTGGATGGCAATACGCAAATCGTTCGATCCGGCAAAATTCTGATTGGTATATCCTGCAATACGGCTGGCTCTCAGTTGGTTCAGATAGCTGGCACCGTTAGTCACATCATTGCTTTCGCAATAAGCCTCAGCGGCAATCAAGTATTGCTCCGAGATACGGAAAGGTTTCGATTTGTTGGTGTACCAGTCATTTGTGCTGATTTCGGGTTGCAAGTCGGGGTTGCCGGGATACTTGTCAAACACGTAAATGGAACCTGACGCACCGTTGGAAGCATTGAATACAAACGGCTCATAGAAAGCATCGAACCGGATATCATTAGTTGCATACAAGTCCAACAGCGACTGGGCGGGAATAAAGTCCATACTTTGCGTTGTAACATCTGGCTGATGCTGACCCCAGAAACTTACTCCTGTAGGCGATCCATAAGCGTCCTTGTTCATATAAATCTGCCAAATCACCTCTGACCCCATGTCGTGTACCCACATATCTCTGAAAGTCGCAGCATCGGAAATCAGCGGATACTGGTTAGATGAAATCAGGCTGGTGGCGCAAGTAATAGCCGTGCCGTAGTCCTTCATGTAAAGAGCTAAGCGGGACTTAAATGCAGTTACCACATCCTGAGTGATATAGTTCACAAGGGCTTGATTCGCTGTATTTACTGTCAGACTTGCATCTACGCGATTCGTTGCTTCACTTAAATCGGACAAAATTTGGTCGAATGTTGCCTTCAGCGATGAGCGTCCCATGTACTGTGAAGCGTCCGATGTCGGATTGTAAACCAACTGCAAAGGCAAGCCCATATTGCTTTCAGCTGTAGTCTCATCATAGGGCTGGCAGAACAGGGTGGCCAACTGGAAGTAGCAGTAAGCGCGTATAAAGTAAGCCTCGCCCACATAAGCATTAGCCACAGCCACATCAGCCTCGTCCATCTGGACGGAACCGTTCTCTACCTTTGCATACGAGTCTATATAATAGTTACAACGGGAGATGATGTTGTAGTATTCTTTCCAATAGTTTTCGATATAGGTGTCAGACGACTGAAAATCCCAACGGTACTGGCTACCGTAAGTATTGGTGTAGTTGGCGGACGCCAGGAAATCGTCACACTGAAACTCCGAAGTAAGGAGATAGTCACCGGTAGTCATTTGGGGAAATTTGGAATAAAGTCCCACGCGAGCACTGGTGTAGTCACTCAGCTTCTGCATGTATTGACTTTCTTCGATGGCATCGTAGGGATATTTTTCCATATCACAAGAAGAAAGCCCTGCCGTGGCAAGCAATGCCGCAAATATGATATATCTATTTTTCATACGAAATAATCTTCTATATTAATGATACTGTTTTAGAATGAAAGTTCAAGACCAAAAGTTATCTGCTTGGTGTTCGGATAGTTACCCAGTGAGATGTTGGTATCCACTTCGGGGTCATATCCCTTGTAAGAAGTTACAGTCAAGAGGTTACGTCCTACGAAGAACACCTTGCATCCTTCTACAAAACCTGTCTTCAGCATCCATTTCTTAGGTAAAGAATAGGCTACCGTCAGGTTCTTCAAACGCATGAACGAAGCGTTCTCCAGCAAGTGCTCGTCAAACTGACGTGTAGACTCAGGACGTGCGATGTCCGTTACGTCACCGGGCTTCTGCCACATATTCAGCATGTCGGTCGTCTGGTTCACGATAGTAGCTTGCGCTGGATTTTCCGTAAAGTAAAGTTCATTGTTCAACAGATACTGGCCTGCCATGAACGAGAAGTCTGCCGATACGGTAAGACCTTTCCAATCAATACGTGTCCCGAAACCGCCCGACCATGGTGCATAACGTTGCTTACCTGTGAATACCGCATCGTCTTCCGAGAAAGTCTTTGTCAGGTTACCGTTCTTGTCATACCACATCTGGTAACCGTCACGCGGATCAACGCCGGCCCATTTTACGTAGTAGAACTCACCCCATGGCTTGCCAACCTGCATTTTCAGACCAGTTGTACCCAATACATATTCGTCCAGACCATTGAACAACTCAATGATTTCGTTCTTATTGTAATTGGCGTTGGCACTGATACTCCAGTTCACACCACCTACGTTTTTCAGAATCTGTACATTGGCCGTCACATCGAAACCGCGGTTGCGCATGCTGGCCACGTTACCCCAGCCACTATCGAAACCTGTTGTATAAGAATAAGGAATTTCCATCAACATGTCTTCCGTCAGGCGGTTATAGAATTCTACATCCAAGTTGACACGGTCAAACAAGCGGGTGCTCAATGCTACATTGGTGGACTTTACGGTTTCCCAAGTCAGGTCAGGATTGGCAGGATTACTGATTGCCACACCGGGAGTACCTCCATATAACGGACCGGAACCAATCAGACCGTATGCTTGGTAAGCGGACAGACCGGAAGAGTTACCTACTGAACCATAGCTGACTTTCAACTGCAAATCATTCAACCAATCTACATCCGCAAGGAAAGATTCTTTCTTCATATTCCACATTGCGCCAACCGACCAGAAATTACCCCACTGGTTGTTGAGACCGAACAAGGAAGAACCGTCACGACGGTAAGAAGCGTCAAAGAAATATCTGTCATCGTAGTTATAACTCATTGTTGCGAAATAAGAGTTGAACACATCTTCCGCAATTTCGTGCACAGGCAGATCTGCCGAAGCTGCGGCACTCATCAGCATCAAGCGTTCGTCCGTAAGGCCGGTGACACTGGCCGTAAATCTTTGATTCTTCGAGATGATGGATTCCTGACCTATCAAAAACGTGAAGTCATGGTCATTCCATGCGGTAAATTTATATTCAGCCGTATTGGTGTACGTAAACTGATAATAACGCTGGAATTGTTCATTTGCCGTACCGGCACCTTCGAACGGACCACCTTCTGTAGGTAAAGCCTTGCCGGAGTAGCGATAATCAAAAGCTTCCACTGCCTGTGCTGCACGAATGTTCAGACCCTTGATAGGATTAATATTCACAAACGTGTTACCGTTAATGCGAACCATATCCGAAGTTCGAGGCTGAAGTTCAGATAGATAATAAGGATTCCACAAACCACCGTTTACCTTTTCTAAGTAATCAAGACGGTCACCATAACCAATGAAATTACCGGCCTCATCCCTCAAAATTTCATAATAAGACTGATCCGGACGATATACACGTGCCGCAAAAGCTTTGTTGTACAAACTGTTACCGGTCGTTCCGAATAAAGAGGTTCCATATTTCTGGAATGAGAGGTTCAAGTTGACGCCCGCCTTCAACCAGCTGGTGATGTTAGCTTCCAAATTAGAGCGCAATGTCTCGCGGCGGAGGTCTGAGTCGTCCATAATACCTTCAGTATCGTAGTGGCCGAAAGAAAAATAATAGTTGATAGATTCCGTACCACCCGTTACGCTCAGGTCATATTGTTGCGTAGGAGCACTGTCACCAAAGAAAACATCTCTCCAATTGGTCGAGATTCCGTTGTTTACGTAGAAGTCGCGTTCACTTACCCAAGAGGAATTATTCAGCAGACTAGGATCAAGTAAGGTCTGGAAATCTAACCACTGCTCAGCGTTCATCATTGTAACATTATCACCCGCCAATTTAGAAATACCATACTGAGCACTTAACGTAATGTGGGCCTTCTCACCCCTCTTACCCTTTTTGGAGGTCAGAATCACAACACCATTCGCCGCACGTGAACCATAAATAGCGGTAGAAGAAGCATCCTTCAACACCGTCATGCTTTCTATGTAGTTAGGATTCAATGCTGTAAAAGCTCCCGAAGAGATAGGAGATCCATCAAGGATAAACAAAGGTTCAGAACTACTGTTAATAGAACCAATACCACGCAAACGCATAGAAACACCTTCACTTGGTTCACCGGAAGAAGTAAATACTTGCAAACCGGCTACCTGTCCTTGCAGTGCATCCCCAACATTGGCTACCGTATTATTTTCCAACTTTTCATTGCTTACAGCCGTGACTGACCCAACCACGCTACCCAGTTTCTTTCCTGAACCATAACCAGTAATCACAACCTCATCCAGCAATTCCGAATTAGGTTTCAAATACACTTTCAGGTTGGGTTTAATAGTCACCTTCTGCTCTTCCATACCCACATAGCTGATAATCAGTGTTTTCGCAGAACTTAATATTCCGATAACTGATTCATTATTAATCAAATAGGAGAAAGACGGAACTTAGTATAAAATACAGGACAGGCTCTGC
>CALUOV010000018.1 GCA_944322275.1 uncultured Bacteroides sp.
ACAAAGGAAAGTGGCAATTTTATAGCTTGTCCTATGCTTTTACTAAACTATCGTTTTTCTAAGGGAAACGCTTAACTAAAAGCCGCAAAACAGTTAACTAAAATCCGCGAAACACTTAACTATTTCTCGCAAAACGCTTAACCGTTTTTAGTGAGGTATATAAGGCGTTGATAATCAATATTATACAAAATTCTTTGGAATGTATGCATTTTTAACCGTTTGCAGCCGTTGAATTCATCCATAAGTCAGCTTTAGGCCGTGGCATACGGAGATTCCCGATGAAAGCGGCCGATGGCCTTTCGGGAAGTCGTTCAAAACCGCACACAGTGTTCGATATCGGACACTTTGAATTTCGTTTATTCATTGTGTTTCAGCAGTTTAATTTTTTGGCACAGATTTCGCTGATAATAGGGTGGAGTTTGTGCGTATTGTCCGTTTTTGGCAAACGGGGTGGGGCAGACTCCTTATATAAAATATGGTGAAACATAAAAATAAGAACGATATGGATAGAGAAATTCCGAAAGAGGTGCGCCGCAAGGAGCGCAACAAGAAACTGATTCGTTACGGCATCGTGGCCGTGGCAGGGGTAGTGGTTATCAGCGTGCTGATTTCGCTGATGCGGACGGGAGTGAAGGAGCGCGACCTTGTCTTCTCCACCGTAGACCGTGGAACCATCGAGGTCAGCGTCAGCGCGTCGGGCAAAGTGGTGCCGGCGTTTGAGGAAATCATCAACTCGCCCATCAACACCCGCATCCTCGAAGTGTATCGCAAAGGGGGTGATAGCGTGGATGTGGGCACGCCCATCCTGAAACTGGACCTGCAAAGCACCGAAACCGAATACAACAAACTGCTTGACGAGGAACAGATGAAGAACTACCAGTTACAACAGCTGAAGGTGAACAACGAGACCAAGCTCAAGGACCTGGCCATGCAGATTAAGGTGAAGGAGATGAACCTCAACCGTATGAAGGTGGAGTTGCGCAACGAGCAATACCTCGACAGCATCGGGTCCGGCACTACGGACAAGGTGCGTCAGGCGGAACTGAGCGTCAACGTGGCCCAATTGGAACTGGAGCAGCTCCGTCAGCAGTACACCAACGAGCAGGAGGTGATGGAAGCCGAATACAAGGTGCAGGAACTGGACCTGAGCATCTTCCGCAAGAGCCTCGCCGAGATGAAGCGCACGCTGGACGACGCCCAGGTACGTTCGCCCCGCAAGGCCATCCTGACTTACATTAACGACCAGATAGGCCAGCAGGTGACGCAGGGCACGCAGATTGCCATCATCTCCGACCTGAGCCACTTCAAGGTGGAGGGCGAGATAGCCGACACGTACGGCGACCGTGTGGCTGCCGGCGGGAAGGCTGTGGTGAAGATAGGCAGCGAGAAGCTGGAAGGCACGGTGAGCAGCGTCACCCCGTTGTCGCAGAACGGTGTCATCAGCTTCACCGTACAACTGAAGGACGATAACCACCGCCGCCTGCGCTCGGGACTGAAGACCGATGTCTACGTGATGAACGCCGTGAAGGAAGACGTGATGCGCATCGCCAACGCCTCCTACTACGTGGGCCGTGGCGAGTACGACCTCTTTGTCCGCACCGCTGACGATGAACTGACCAAGCGCAAGGTACAGTTGGGCGACAGTAACTTCGAGTACGTGGAGGTAGTAAGCGGCTTGCAGCCGGGCGACCAAGTGGTGGTGAGCGACATGAGCAACTATAAGAACAAGAACAGCCTGAAACTAAAAAAATGATACGCGTATACTTAAAACAAGCCTGGGAATTGCTGCGGCAGAATCGGCTGTTCTCTGCTATATATATTATAGGTACGGGCCTGTCCATCGCCCTCACCATGACGATGTTCATCATCTTCTACGTGAAGCTGGCACCCATCTATCCGGAGTACAACCGCGACCGGATGGTAGTGTTGAAAGCGGTAAAGTGTTACCCCAAGGGGCAGGAGAACAACTATAATGCGGGGCTGCTGAACGATGAAGTGGCTTCCTTGCTGGATAGCTTGCCCCATCTGAACGCCATGGGCATTATTTGCAGTGGGGATATGTTTAGCTTTGTGGGTCTGCCGGGACAGAAGCAAGTGTTCAAGGTACACCCGCTCTTTGTCAACGATGGCTTTTGGGATGTATTCACCTTCCGTTTCTTGGAGGGGAAGGCTTTCACCCGTGAGGAGGTGGAGGCACGGAGTCGGGTAGCCATCCTCAGTGAGAGCACGGCACGCCGCCTCTTTGCCTCGACGGACGTAATAGGGCAACGTTTCCAGTACAAGGGCACGGAGTATCAAGTGGCGGGTGTCGTGCAGGATGTGTCGTCGGCCACGCCCGTCCCGGCGGCGGATGTATGGCTTCCGCTTTCCCTCTCTACCTATGCCTATTGGCGCGAGCCGAATATCTTGCGTGGTAACCTGCAATATTACTTGACGGCTCCTACCTCCTCCGACAAGGAGGCGCTGAAGGAGGAGGTGCGTGACGCTTTCCGTCGGCACGACTCGGCGGGGACGTATGTCAACGATCTCATGGGGCAGCCGGACGATAGTTTCACGTCTTCTTGCCGCACGGACTTCGTGAATGCCCCGGACATGGGCGGCATCATCCGCGGATTGCTCTTCATCGTGGTGGCGTTGCTCTTTATCCCGGCCATGAACCTCAGCGGCATGATAGCCAGCCGCATGGACCAACGCACGGCGGAGTTGGGTATCCGCAAAACCTACGGGGCGACCCGGCAAGGATTAGTGTCACAGCTGTTGTGGGAGAACTTGTTGCTCACCTTCTTGGGTGGCTTGGCGGGACTGGTGTTCTGCTACGTGATAGTCGTCACGTCCAGCAGTTGGATACTGACCTTGTTCGATGCGGAAGTGAATACGGATCTTCCCGCGCCTTTCCTCACGTTCGAGATGTTGTTCAATCCGTGGGTATTCCTCTCCGCCTTCGGGGTGTGTCTGTTGCTGAACGTAGTGTCGGCGCTCATCCCCGCCTGGTTAGGACTGCGGCATACCATTGTGCAGGAACTTTATACGAAGAGGTAAATGGGAATTTATGTACTTTTCTTTTGCCTTGATGCAAAAGAAAAGCTACCAAAAGAAAAAATCAAGCGCAGAATCTCCGGTCCTACTCCGAGTCAGTTTTTGCTAAACGGCACAAAACTCGCTTCGCTCAGACAGAGTGCCGTTCTTCACGCAAAAACAGCCTCTGCGCTTAACGTCCCTCCGCTTAGGCGCGGGGTGTTTGCGAAAATATGCCGCAGGTTTTTCCGGCCTCACAGTAGGGGCGTGAAGCGGAGGATGACTTTCAGCCGTTAAAAAGGGCAAACTTGTCTGAACGAAGCGTAGCGCAGTGAGTTTTTGCCCTTTAGGCTGAAAGACGTCCGGAGTAGCCCCGGAAGTGCAGACGGGGTCCTTTCTTTTTGGTATCTTTTTCTTTCGGACAAGCGAAAGAAAAAGTACACAAACAGATAAATTATCATTTAAAAACAAGAAATACAATGATACTTATACATCAACTTTGGAACCAACGCAGGCAGAACCTGTGGATATTCATCGAACTGTTCATCGCCGGAGTCTTTCTATGGATGGTTACTGACCCCATTGTGAAACTCACGGCAGACCGCTTCATCCCCTCGGGCAGTGACCCACGGGGCGTGTATGTACTGAAACTGGGGCAATATAACGCCAGCTTCGGAATCTTCTACGACGCGGCGCAGGACTCCGCCGGGCGCATGGCTGCCAACTACATCAACATCATCCGCACTGTGCGCACTCTGCCCGAGGTGGAGGACCTCTGCATATCAGCCTATGGCAGCTATCCTAACAGCAAGTCGTGGAGTGGCATGCAGCTTTTCAACGAAGACACGCTGATGGTGCACGTGCAACAATACCGGTTTGTACCCGTCGGGGAAGGCAATCTGCTCAAAACATATGGCATGACGGATGCCCACACGGGGAAGCCCGTAGAGTTGCCTGCCGACTTCGCCCTACGGGGTAAAATAGCCCTCTCCGAACAAGCTGCCTTGCGGCTGTTCGGCACGACGGATGTGGCGGGGCGTACCGTTTATGAGACGACTGACCTACAATATCCGCACGAGGTGGCCGTAGTCTTCCGCGACTACAAGCACTACAACTACCAGCAGCCGTACCCCATGGCGGTGATGGCGGAGGAGGGTTTGAACGAGTCACCTTATATGGATTTCATGTACACCATCGTCTTCCGTCTGAAGAAGGGCGTGGACGCCGACGCATTCGAGGAACGCTTCCGGCAGGAGACGGCTCCCCGGCTGTCGGCAGGCAACTTCTTCTTCGACTCACTGGTGACCTTCAGCGATGAGAGCCGGCAGATGGCTCTGTCATCCGGCGTCACCAACAAGCTGCGCCTGCACTACGCCTTGGGCGGTTTCGCCCTGCTGTGTATCTTTCTCGGCATGGTGGGTACGTTCTGGATACGTGCCAACGCCCGGCGTGAGGAAGTGGGCATCATGCGCAGTATGGGCGCATCCCGTGGACGCATCGTCCGCAGGTTCCTGGCCGAGGCGGCGGCACTGGTCACGGTGGCCTATGTGTTGTCGCTCTTTGTGGCGTTGAACTATGTGCTGGTGAATGGCTTCACCGAGCCGCTCCAGAACTTCGTCACCGGCCGCCTGGTGCCCGACCCGATGTACTGGCAGAACCACATCGGGGGACGTTTCCTTGCCATATCATTAGTGAGTTACGCATTGTTGATGCTGACGGCGTTGATTGGCACCTACATCCCGGTGCGTCGGGCATCGCGGATTTCACCCGTGGAGGCGTTGCGCGATGAGTAAGGGCAGTGCTTTCACATAAGGCTGTGTGAAGGTGTAAGACGTAAGATAAATTACCTGTGATAGTATTCACACCTGCTCACGTCAGAAGTGTGAAGGCTTCACAGTACGGATGTTACACTGTCACGTCGCCGACGTGAAGGTTTCACAGTGCGGATGTTACACGTTCACGTCGGCGGTGTGAAAGCCTGTTCTTGCAAAGAATACGGGAAAAAGAAAGGGACAAATGTGGATGGGATAATAATATTAATTTAATAATCAATAGTTTATGTTGAAACAGTATTTTAAACAAGCGTGGGCGTTGCTGAGGCAGAATCCGCTGTTCAGCACGCTCTACATCACCGGCACGGGTCTTGCCATCGGCATGACCATGATTGTGGCGATGATTTACTACGTGAAGCTGGCGCCCGTCTACCCGGAGGAGAACCGGGGACGCACGCTGTATCTGGAGTCGGCGCAGTTCAACAACGGCGGGCAGACGTGGCAATCAGCCTTGTCCTACACTGCCTTGCAGGACTGGGCGTTGCACTTGGAGAACGCCGAGGTCATCTCCGCCCAATATTCCTCTTGGGGGCTGAACGAGAACAGCTACATCCAGCCCGCCGACCGTAGCGGTGACTTCCATCCGATTATAAAGATGGTGGACCCCGCCTTTTTTCGTATCTACACCTTCCGCTTCTTAGAGGGCAACCCGTTTACGGAGGCTGACCTACAGAGCGGCATCCGCACGGCGGTCATCAGCGATGACCTGGCACGACGGCTGTTCGGCACGGTGGAAGGTGCGGTAGGGCAGTCGTTCAGCCTGAGCTACGTACACTACCGAGTGTGCGGCGTGGTGCAGGGCGGCAGTTACCTCACCCCAAGGTCCTATGCGCAGGTTTATCTGCCATACACTCTTGCGCCCGACTATCGCAGGGTGAGAGACCCGTTCCACTACATTGGTAGCTTTCAGCTGACTTTCTTAGTAAAGGATGACGCGCAGGCACGGGCACTGAAGGCCGAGGTAAAAGACGTGACCCGCCGACTGAACTTAGAGCACGAGGGCCAATGGAAGATGGAACTGTGGGAACAGCCCCGCACGCACGCCCTCAGCGCTTTCCAGGACTATCCTGCGCAGGATTTCAGCTTTTGGGCGAAGGTGCGCTACTTCGGGCTGATGCTGCTGGTGCTCCTCCTCGTGCCCGCCCTCAACCTGATGGGCATGATAAGCAGCCGCATGGAGAGCCGCCTGGCGGAGATGGGCGTACGCAAGTCGTTCGGTGCGGGGCGCGGCAAGCTGTTGGGGCAAGTGATGTGGGAGAACCTGCTGCTTACGCTCTTGGGCGGATTGTTGGGGCTTATTGTCGCCTGGCTTTTCATCTACGTGGGCCGCGAGTGGGTGTTCACCCTGCTGGACGACTATCCGGATGCTGTTCCCCAAGGCGCCAATGCCTACGTCAGCGGCGAGATGCTGTTCGCTCCGGCGGTATTCGCCTGCGCCTTGTTGCTGTGCGTGGTGCTCAACCTGCTGTCGGCCCTGGCGCCCGCCTGGCTGTCGCTGCGCAAACCCATTGTCAATTCACTGTATGAAAGGAGGTAAGTTATGTTCAGACTGATATTGAAAACCCTGTGGACCCGCCGCAAGCGCAACGCCTGGCTGCTGGCCGAACTGATACTGGTGTGCATCCTGTCGTGGGTCATCTTCGACCCCGTCATTGTGGTGACACACGACCGCATGATTCCCCTTGGTTACGATGCCGACCGCCTCTGCATGGTGTCCCTCGACATGTTGCAGCCCTCGGTGCCCGGCTACGATTCCCTGGCCTCCAAGGGCGAGGCGAAGATGAACAGTTACCTGCACCTGATGCGTCAGGCCCGCCAGCATCCCGATGTGGAGCAGGCCACCGCCTTGCTGGGCTTCAGCTATCCCGGTTCGCAGGGCAGCAGCACCAGCACGTATAAAGTGGATGGCGACACGACGGAAAACAACACCAGCGTATTCCACACTTTCTACCTGCCCCACACCAACTTCTTCGAGACCTACGGCTTCCGTCCCGGCGCGAAGGGCCTGACGCCCGCCGAGTTGTCCGACCGTCCGTACGTTCCCACCGAACTGGTGCTGGACGAGAACACGCTGGACTATTACTTCCACACGGACGACCCCCGTGGCAAACGCTTCTGGAGCTACGATGGGGGAGATACCACCCGTATTACTATCGCAGGTACGGTAGGCACCATCAAATATAGCAGTGAGTTGCGTCCGATGGCCGTGTCCTTTGTTCCTATGAATGAAGAGTTGGCGATGGGGTATATCCCCGAGGATGCCCGGATACTGATACGTGTGAAGGAAGGTGTCAGCATGGACCGCTTCCTGCACGACTTCAAGCCTTGGATGCTCCAGAACCTGCGTGCCGGAAACCTCTATGCCTGCGACCTGAAGACCTACCGCCAGAACATTGACGAAACGGAGTTCTCCGGTTCCGCTTCGCTCTATCGGCGCAACCTGCTGGTGGCGGTGTTCTTCCTTATCAACCTCTGCTTAGGCGTGGCGGGCACTTTCTGGTTGCAGACCCGTACCCGCAGGGAGGAGATAGGCGTGATGCTGTCCTTTGGCGGTACGCCCGGCCACATTGTCCGCCTGCTGCTGGGCGAGGGTATGGTGCTCACCACGGTGGCTACGCTGGCAGGCTGCTTCGTCTACCTGCAATACGCCTTGAGCGAGGGGCTTTCCAAAGGCATGGCCTATTTCGATAACCTGCGGCAGGAGTATTGGACAGACTTCTTCGGGCAACACTTCCTCATCGTGTCGCTCATTGTCTATGCCATTCTGCTCATGGTGGTGTCCGTCGGTGTTTACCTGCCTGCCCGCCACATCAGCCGCATACAGCCCACCGAGGCGCTACGGGATGAGTAAAAGCGGACACAGTGTTCATTATCGGACACTCCGGTTTTGTATTATCCGCTGATAATCAGCGGTTGTGCTCTTTGGCACGGAATTTGACCATTAGGAACAGAGGCTTCCTTTATACGCCTCTCTATTTAAAAACGAACAATAACAACAAAAAAAGAATATGAGTATGGAAATGATTAAACTGACGGGTGTGAACAAAATCTATCGCACCGACGAGATTGAGACACAAGCATTAGAGAACGTGAACCTGAGTGTAGAAAAAGGCGATTTCCTCAGCATCATGGGACCCTCCGGTTGCGGTAAGTCCACGCTGCTGAACATCATGGGCCTGCTGGACACGCCCACGAGCGGCACGGTAGAGATAGCCGGCACGGACACCACGGGCATGAAGGACAAACAACTGGCCGCTTTCCGCAACCACAACCTGGGCTTTGTGTTCCAGTCCTTCCACCTGATTAACACGCTGAACGTCATCGACAACGTGGAGCTTCCCTTGCTCTACCGTAAGATTTCAGCCAAGGAACGCCATCGCCTGGCCGAGGAAGTATTGGCCAAGGTCGGCATGACCCACCGTATGCGTCACATGCCTACGCAGCTTTCCGGTGGTCAGTGCCAGCGTGTGGCCATCGCCCGTGCCATCATCGGCAATCCCGAAATCATCCTCGCCGACGAGCCTACGGGTAACCTGGACTCGAAGATGGGTGCCGAGGTGATGCAAATCTTGCAGCAACTCAATCAGGACGACGGCCGCACCATCGTCATGGTGACGCACAACGAAGACCAGGCCAAGCAGACCAAGCGCATCGTGAAGTTCTTCGACGGACGGCAGATTAGCTAAATGGGAATTTAAATAATAGAAATTATGAAACGTATATACATCTTCTTAGCCATGATGGCTATGCTGGCCTTCGCTACTACGGCTTGTGCCGGCGATAACGACCGTGTCAACCAGACCCGCAAGGTGGCGGACTTCACCCGTGTGGAGTTTACAGCAGTCGGTCAAGTCTATTTCACGCAATCACCCGAAGTGTCGTTCCGCATCGAGGGGAAGGAAAAGCACGTGAAGAACATCACCAGCGAGGTGCGTGACGGTGTGTTGGCAATCGGTTATAAGGACAATAATCGCAACCGCAAGGGGAGCAAGAACGGCGTGACGATTTACCTCACCGCCCCTACGTTGGAGGGTGTGGAGTTTACCGGCGTAGGCAGCTTCAACTGCAAGGAGACGCTGAAGGCCGACGACATCCGTTTCGATGTGGAGGGCGTAGGCTCACTGGATGTTCGCGACCTGCAATGCAAGACATTGACCTTGCGTCTGGAAGGCGTAGGCAATGCCGACGTGAATGTCCATGCTGATCATGTAGATGCTGCGATGGAAGGCGTAGGTTCCGTTACTCTCAGCGGCAAGACCGGCACGGCGGACATCAACAAGAGTGGCATCGGCAGCCTGAGTACTCGTCGGTTGGAGATAGAGGAGGACTGACGGATGAGGAAGCAATTGTTCTCTCAGGTCTGGGAGTTGGTACGCCATCAGCCGTTGCTGACCTGCATCTCGGTGCTGGGTACAGCCTTTGCCATCACGATGATTATGGTGATAGTCATCGTGTGGCAGACCAAGTACGCCGACCTGGCGCCGGAGGTCAACCGCTCGCGTTGCCTCTACATCTCCGCCGTGGGGGTTCAGCCGAAAGGCAATGAAGGTTACGGCGGCTACAGCAGCTGTTCACCCGCCTTCATGAAGCGGTGTGTAGAGGGTGTGCCCGGCGTGGAAGCCTGCACCGCCTTCAGTCCGGCCACCGATGCGTTGGTCTCCCTCTCCGATGGAGGGCAGCGTGTCAAGGCGGACATCAGCTATACAGACCCCGCCTATTGGCACGTGTTCCGCTTCGACTTCCTAAGCGGGGCAGGCTTTACCGAAGCCGATTGGGGCGGCAACCGCCTGTCGGTGGTGTTGTGCGCCTCGGTGGCCCGTCACCTGTTCGGCACGACCGATGCCGTGGGCCAGTACATCCTGCTCAACCGCCGGGAAGCCCGTGTAGCGGGTGTGGTGAAAGACGTGTCGCTCACCGCCAAGGACGCTTACGCCCAAGTATGGACAC
Organism: uncultured Bacteroides sp.; assembly: GCA_944322275.1. GTDB lineage: Bacteria > Bacteroidota > Bacteroidia > Bacteroidales > Bacteroidaceae > Bacteroides. The sequence continues at coordinate 9,795 of CALUOV010000018.1, forward strand.
TCTACCCCAAGGACGAACTGACCGCAAATGACATCAACAACTATGCTACGGACAAGCATGTCGCCATCCTGGCTCACAGCAAGGCGGACTTCCCCCAGATACGCGAAGGCATCGCCAAACGCCTGGCAGACCTGAATGCCGGATTGGGCGAATGGCAACTGACCATCATGGAGCAGCCGGACGACATCGTGGCGCACGTCAATCATATCTGGAGCAATGTGGGTCCGGACATGTCGATGATTTACCTGCAATACGCCCTGGCGTTGGTTATCATCCTGCTGGTGCCCTCGCTCAACCTCTGCGGACTGAGCAGCAGTCGTATGCAGCAACGCACCGCCGAATTGGGTGTGCGCAAGGCGTTCGGAGCCACACGGGGCGTGCTCATCCGTCAGATGCTGAACGAGAACTTAGTGCTGAGCATTGTAGGCGGCATCGTCGGATTAGTACTGAGTTACGTCAGTGTCTACGTGCTGCGTGATTGGCTCTTCACCAACAACCAGAACGTAGGCACGTCGGGCGAGTTCAGCCTGAGCATGGGCGCGTTGTTCAGCCCCACCGTGTTCCTGTTGGCGTTTCTGTTCTGTGTGCTTATCAACCTGCTGAGTGCCTGGCTGCCCGCCTGGATGGCTACGCGCCGCAACATTGTAGAATCGCTGTATGACCATTAAACGAAAGGAGGAGACAGATTTATGAAATACATCTTACACAATCTGCACATGATACGCGCCCGCTTCCGTAGCAACGGTTGGGTGCTGGCGGAACTCTTTGTAGTGTTCCTCGTGATGTGGTACCTCTGCGATTCCCTCGGTTGCCTGAAGTACACCTTCTACCGTCCGTTGGGCATGGACATCAGCCACGTCTACACGCTCTCCACCATTCAAGGCGGCGAGAGCAAGGATACCGCACTGACTACGGTGGACAAGTACTTCAATCTGTTGGAGAAACTGCAAGCCCTGCCCGAAGTGGAATGCGCCGCCTTGTCTTATTGGAGTCTGCCGATGAGCGGACAGAACTCCTACAGCCGATTTGCGGTGAACGATAGTATAGGGATGAACATGCGTATGATGTTTGTGACATCGGATTATTGCCGGGTGTTCCGCATTCGGGAGGACGCTGCCCGTCCCTTAGCCCAGTTGCCGACAGACTACTTTCACATCATGCTGACACAAGGAGTCGTTGATAAGCTCAAACCTTATGTGCCCGGCTTTAGCTTGGATACGAAGTTTTATGACGGAAGGGACAGTTCGCAGGTCTTTACCCAGTTTGGCACGGTAGGGCCTTTTCGTACGTATCGGTATGGGAATGACGCAACATGGGTGTTCCGCCGCATAGACCGTGCTTTCAGTGAAGATAACTTTGGAGACAACTCCGCTCAGTTGTCTTTCCGCCTGAAGCCCTCGGCCGATACGCCGGACTTCCGTGCCCGCTTCAACCGGGAGATAGCTCCCCGATTGGACGTGGACAATGTGTTCGTGGCGGACGCCGTGCCTTACACAACGGACCAACATCTGTTTGAGGTGATGAACGGCGATGTGGACCGGGTGAACACACAGACGCTGGTGGCGTTCTTCCTCCTAGTGAACGTGTTCTTGGGGCTGATAGGTACTTTCTGGTACCGTACGCGCCGCCGCCGTTCGGAGATAGGCTTGCGCATGAGCATGGGCAGTACGCGCCGCAATGTCTTTTATTTACTGATGGGGGAGGGACTGCTGTTACTCACGATGGCCGCCTTGCCTGCCATGTTCCTGTGCTATGCTGTGGCGATAGCCGAGCCCAGCGTGGGGCATACGGCGCTTATCGCCACATGGCCGGTGGAATGGTCGGGAGTACGTTTCCTGTCAGGTTGCGTGGGCGCTTGGTTGCTGATGGCGCTGATGGTGATTATCGGCATCTGGTTCCCTGCCCGCCGGGCGATGAAGATACAACCCGCCGATGCGTTGCACGAAGAATAAAATTTTTAATTCTTCATTCTTCATTCATCATTAAAAAAGTTATTATATGATTAAGCAATACTTTCAGCAAGCCTGGGCACAGCTCAGGCAGAATCCGATAATCAGCGTGGTGAACGTGACGGGTACGGCGCTCGCCATCTTCCTCATCATGCTGGTGGTAATGACGCAGCAGGTGCAGGTAGAACCGTTCGCTCCGGAGAGTAACCGCGACCGTATACTCTACTATAAAAACACCAGTGTGCGTAACGAAAAGATGTGGGGTGCCGATGACAGCAGCAACGGTTGTATGAGCGTACAGGTGGCCGACCAATGTTTCCGTACCCTTACTACGCCGGAGGCCTGCACGGTGTACATTACTTGGAATGTGACCACGCCCGTCAGTGTGCCCGGCCAGCCTACTTTCTCCGTCGATTTGAAGGAAACGGACGATGTCTTTTGGCGGGTGTTCGACTTTAGTTTTCTCGATGGTAAGCCCTACGACAAGGCTACGTTTGACGCCGGCTTGCCCGTGGCGGTCATTACCCGCAGCGTGTCGCGCTCTCTCTTTGGTACGGACCGTGACGTGGCGGGGCGTGAGTTCCTGCTGAACCATGCTCCTTATCGGGTGTCGGGTGTAGTGGAAGATGTCAGTACTTTGGCTTCTACGGCCTATGCGCAAGTATGGATACCCTATACTTCCACGGACACGCCCAAGGATGTGGATGCGGGCGGCATCATGGGCAGTTTCAGTTGTGCCCTGCTGGCTCGCAGCCGTGCCGACTTTCCCGCCATACGCGCCGAAAGCGACCGCAGTGTGCGTGCCTATAATGAGGCTCGCAAGGAAGAAGGTTGGGAGATATTCATGCGCAACCGTCCTTACGACCAGGAGAAGAACGCCCTGGCCAGCAGTTCCAACAACGAGCCGGACTTGGAAGGCGCACGTAACAGCCGCCTGATGGTTTATCTCATCCTGCTCATTGTTCCGGCCATCAACCTCAGCAGCATGACCCAGAGCCGGCTGCGGCAGCGGGTGGCGGAGATCGGGGTGCGTCGTGCCTTTGGCTGTACCCGTATGGAACTGGCCGGACAGATATTGGCGGAGAACTTCATTGTGACTTTGCTGGCGGGTGTTATCGGCTTTGCATTGAGCCTGCTATTCGCTTTTACAGCCAACGAGTTGCTTTTCTCGCAGGGCTTCAGCCGCACACTGAACCCACCCATGGTGGACGCTTCCATCCTGATACACGCTTCTACGTTCGGATGGGCGTTGCTGTTCTGTTTCGTACTCAACCTGCTTAGCGCCGGCATTCCCGCCTGGCGTGCGGTACGCATGAATATTGTCGAATCCATTGGAGGAAGACTCCATTAATTATAATAAGACTATGCAAAAGAAACTATTTACTCAGATACGAAACGAGTGGCGCGGCAATGTGTGGTTAGCGTTGGAACTGTTGGTGGTCAGCGTGGTGATGTGGTTCATCATTGACACGCTCTACACCCGTGCCGCCATATATATGGAACCACGAGGCTTTAACACGGAACATTGTTACCGCATTTACTTAGGCTTTTTGACGGACAAGAGTCCCGATTACAATCCGAATGAGAGCATTGAGCAGCGCCGTGATGATGTGTTGGAGATAGTGGAGCGTCTGCGGCGGCGTCCGAAGGTGGAGGCAGTCAGTCTGTCGAACAACGCCCATCCCTATAACGGCAACAACAGCGGATGCTCGTTAGAGTATGACACCCTTCGCAGTTCCGGCTTTGTAGTGCGCCGCTACATGACCCCCGATTTCGTGCGGGTGTTCCGTTACCAAGGCGCCCGGGGAGAGACACCGGAGCAACTGGCAGAGTTATTGGAGCAGGGGCACCTGTTGGCATCGGACAACCTGTTTATGCGCCGTTATGGAATACCGATGACGCAGATTGCCGGAAGCGGTTTCCATTTCAATGGAGATACCCTTACGTCTTATACGGTGGACGCTTTGTTCCCCGTGCGCTATCATGACTACGAACAGGCTTGTTGGAGCTACACCGTGTGCTATAACGTGGCTTCTCTTATGAACCAATATCCCGGCATTATCAATGTGCTCAACGAACTGTGCGTACGTGTCAAGGCTGATAAGGACCAAGGCTTTATCGACCAATTACGAGCCGACAGCGAAAAGCAGTTCCGCATCGGCAACGTCTACATAGCCGACATCCGTAGCTTTACGGACATCCGTCGCAACTTCCAGCAGTCGTGGACCCAGGATACGCAGTTCCTCAGTACGGGCATGGGCTTCCTCTTGCTCAACATCTTCTTCGGGCTGCTGGGCACCTTCTGGTTCCGCACGCAGCAACGCCGGAGCGAGATAGCCTTGCACAAGATTAACGGCGCCACCAACCGTAACGTCTTCGCCCGCCTCATGAGCGAGGGATTGTGGCTGTTGGCGATTGTCACGCCCGCGGCTGTGGCGGTGGACATTGTATTGGCTAACGCCGAACTGAACAGCTGGCACAACGGCACTACGTTGGAGTGGCCTCGGTTGCTGGTTTGCGCCGCCCTGTCGTTTGTGTGCATCGCGCTGATGATTATCATCGGCATCTGGTATCCCGCCCGCAAGGCAATGATGTTGCAGCCCGCCGAGGCGTTGCATGACGAATAAAAAAAGAACGAAGATGAAGCAACTAATGAATCTTATCGGACAGCACCGCTTTTATGCGGCAGCTTGTATAGTCGGCACCGCTGTCACCTTGGCGTTTGTCATGGTGGTGGTGATGGTGTACGACTTCCGTACAGCCGATGTAGCTCCCGAACCGGAGCGTAGCCGGATGATGTATAACACGGGGACGCAATGTATGCGTGTCAACGGCACCAACCTGATGGGCTATCGGGGCTTAGGCCCTGTGGCTTTTGAGGCATTGTTCGGCGGTTTGCCGGATGTGGATACCTTGACTTGGCACGGTGGTTTGCAGAAAGCCCTTTGCGCCCTTCCCGCTTCCTCAGACCGCCATTCCGTGTTCCTGCGTCCCGTGGCGGCCAATTGGTTCAGCTTCTTCCGGTATGACTTTGTGGCGGGCAGGCCTTTTACGCAAGCCGAGTATGACGCGGGACGTGCCGCTTTCCAAGAGGCGGAGGACGAATGGCGGAGCTTTCGCAGCCTGGAAGACGGGGTGGCCCGGCGTTTTGTCGTCATCAGTGAACGTTTGGCGCGTCAGCTCTTTGGCGAGGCCGACCGTGCCGTAGGCGGGGAGATGCAGTTGGATTTTCAGCCGGTGCGGGTAGTCGGCGTGGTGCGTGATGTCAGTTCCATCTTCCAGACAGCGTATGCCGAAGTGTGGGAACCCTTCACGTTGCTGAACGAGAGCGAGACCTATCTTGTCCGTGAGACGGGCGGTCTGGCAGGCTTTCGCTATCCTGTTATGCGCATGGGGCGTGGTGCCGCTCCGGACCATATCCGTGCCGAAGTGGCGCGCCGCTTAGAACGGCTGAACCATGCAGGCGGTGAATATGTCTTGAGCGACCCGCAAATCTATACCCACACGGAGTACACTTTCTTCCGTGGAAGCAGCATTGACGCGCGGTTGGTCTATGCGCTGCTGCTGGTTATCCTGCTGGTGGTGCCTGCCGTGGGCATATCGGGACTGGTACACGCTCAGATGCAAAGCCGCCTGAGCGAGATAGCCATCCGCAAGGCTTACGGGGCGACGAATGCCGACATCATCGGGCGCTTGTTCTTGGAGAGCCTGGGCACGACACTCATAGGCGGTTTATTAGGTTACGGGCTTTCGTGCCTGCTGGTTGTGGCGGGCAGTGCGTGGCTGTTCGGTACGGGAGGCGTACAGGCATCGGGCGTTGTGCTGGGCGGTGATTTGCTGCTACGTCCGGTCCTGTTCGGAGCGGTACTGCTGGCTTGCTTGGTGTTTAACGCATTGTCTACGTTGCTTCCGGTCTGGATGGCGGTGCGCCGCAACATAGCTTTTACATTGGTAGGAGGAGAATGACGATTATGTGGAGACAAGTATTTCATCAACTGTGGAACCAACGTCGCGCCAATGCGTGGCTTTGGGTGGAACTGGCCTTGGTAACGGTCATCCTGTGGTATGGCGTCGACCTGGTATACAATTACGAAGGCGCGGCCTTGCAGCCCAAGGGCTACGACACGGACTGTGTGTTCGACATCATGATGGGCACCAAGCCCATCGAGGTCATCAACGATGCGGACAACCGCAGGGCGGGGGAGGACTTCACCTACCTGTATAACCTCATCAAAGACTATCCCGGCGTACAGGACGTGTGTGCCTACTATGGCAGTGTGCCCTATTCCGATGAGACGCAGTTCGAGGGTTATGCCCCGCACACCGACTCCACGCACGTGGTACACTGCTACATCCGTTACGTCACGGCTTCTTATTTTGATGTCTTTCGGCTGAATCCGGTGGCAGGAAAGCTGGACGAAGACCATTGGACCCAAGGAGAACATCCCATGCCCGTGCTGATGAGTGCCGACCTGGCCGACTCTCTATTCCACGCGCCTGCTTACGCCGATGCCGTAGGCAAGACTTGCTTCAATCCTTATTGGATGAAGACAAACAATCCGGTGACCAACTACCGGGTGGCGGCCGTATTGCCCCGACATAAGCTGAACGATTACGAGCGTTACGAGCCGTTCATCTACCTGCCCTTGGACAAAGCCTTGTTCTGGCAGCATATAGCCGTCCGTGTCTCTCCCGACCACGTGGCTGGCTTTGCCGAACGCTTCCGGCGTGACATGCAGCCGGTGTTCGACCGGGGCATCTTCTACTTGGACCACATCCGTTCCTACAAAGACATGAAAGCGGCTTACGATGTGGAGCAGGGCACGGTGAACTACCTCAACACGGTGTATGCCGTGGCGGCTTTCTTCGGCTTCAACGTCTTTCTGTGCGTGCTGGCCACCTTCTGGTACCGCACCCGCAAGCGCCGTTGCGAGATAGCGCTACGCATGGCCATGGGGAGCGACCGGAGCGCCGTGATGCGCTATTTCTTGACAGAAGGTTTGACGCTGCTCTTCCTCGCAGCCCTTCCGGCATGCTTCATCGCATTCAATCTGCAACTGGCCGATCTCACGGTGCACACGCTGGCCGATGTTTCTCCCCTGCGTTTTGTCTGCTGCTTCATGGCGTCCTGTCTGTTGCTGGCCGTCATCATCGTGTTGGGCATCTGGTATCCCGCCCGCCGGGCGATGAAGGTGCAGCCCGCCGAGGCGTTGCATGACGAATAGGAAGGAGGCTTATGCGGGACGGAGTACAGCGTGATATTTTGCTCCAGATATTTGCAAAACAGAAAACATTCTGTATCTTTGTGCTTCATAATACGAATCAACTTGAAAGATAACACTAAGGACCAATGAAAAACAAATACTGGAATGAGAACATCGAGCGTATGAGCCGCGAGGACATGCGCCGTCTGCAAGGCATCCGGCTGAAGCAGACCGTGGAGCGGGTTTACCATGACTCCCCTTTCTACCGAAAGAAAATGCAGGAACTGGACATTACGCCCGATGATATCAACGGCATCGATGACATCGTGAAACTGCCTTTCACTACGAAATATGACCTGCGGGACAATTATCCCTTCGGTATGTTCACCGTACCGATGAGTCAGATTGTGCGCATACACGCCTCGTCGGGCACTACGGGCAAGCCTACCGTCGTGGGACATACACGCAAGGATCTCTCCATGTGGGCCGAATGCATGTCGCGCGCCATCTATGCTTACGGGCTGGACAATACGGACATCTTCCAAGTGTCCTATGGTTATGGCCTTTTTACTGGTGGATTCGGTGCCCATTACGGGGCCGAGAACGTGGGAGCCTCAGTCATTCCCATGTCCAGCGGCAATACGGCCAAGCAGATAACCTTGATGCACGACTTCGGCGCTACGGCCTTGTGCTGCACGCCTTCCTATGCGCTCTACCTGGCCGACGCTATACGCGACTCCGGCTATCCGCTGGAGGAATTCAAGCTGAAAGCGGGCGTATTCGGAGCCGAGCCTTGGACGGAGAACATGCGCAAGGACTTGGAGCGCAAACTTCACATCAAGGCGTATAACATCTACGGCCTGAGCGAGATAGCCGGACCCGGAGTGGCTTTCGAGTGTGAATGTCAAGACGGCTCGCACCTCAACGAAGACCATTTCTACCCCGAGATTGTCGACCCCGATACCTTACAGCCTCTGCCGGAGGGTGAGACGGGTGAGCTGGTGCTGACCCACTTGACGAAGGAAGGCATGCCATTGTTGCGCTATCGCACCAAGGACCTGACTTCTTTACACTACGGCACCTGTCCCTGTGGCCGTACTTTGGTGCGGATGGATCGTGTGCTTGGACGTAGTGACGACATGCTCATCATCCGTGGCGTCAACGTATTCCCCACGCAGATAGAGTCCGTCATGTTGGAAATGCCCGAGTTCGAACCCCATTACCTGCTCATCGTAGACCGTGTGAACAATACCGACACCATGGAATTGCAAGTAGAAGTACGTCCCGAGTATTATACGGACGAGATCAGCAAGATGATGGCCATGCAGAAACGTCTTTACGCTCGCCTGCAAAGCGTATTGGGCCTGAGCGTCAATGTGCGTCTAGTAGAACCTCGCAGCATCGAGCGGAGCACCGGTAAGGCTAAGCGGGTAATCGATAAGAGAAAACTGTAAGAAGAAACGGCTTTAAATAGATATAGATATGATAGCAAAGCAATTATCCATTTTCCTGGAAAATAAGTCCGGGAGGCTGACGGAAGTAACCCGTGTATTGGCAGAAGGTGGTGTGAACCTCTCCGCCATGTACATAGCCGAGACAGCCGACTTTGGCATCTTGCGTGCCGTAGTGTCCGAACCCGAGAAAGCCTACGACCTGCTGAAGGCTAACCATTTTGCCGTCAACGTCACCGATGTGGTGGGCATCAGTTGTCCGAACATTCCCGGTGCCTTGGCCAAAGTTTTGCAATACCTGGCGGACGAAGGGGTATTTATAGAATACATGTATTCTTTTGCTAACGGTAATCATGCCCATGTAGTCATACGTCCCAGCGACATAGATGGCTGCCTGCGTGTGCTGAAAGAACACCAGATAGAGCTTTTAGCCGCCAGTGATTTGTATCGGTTGTAAGTTATAAGCAGGCTTGGAGCTTGCTTTTTTGAAATTTTAGCTTCGTATCGTTGTGTGTTTCGATGCGAAGCTTTATCTTTGCACCATATTTTGCGTGATTAAGAATGAAAAAGAAATACATCTTCATCGCTCTTTTGGTTGCTCTGACGATGACATCGTGTGGAGAGTATAACAAGTTGCTCAAGAGTACCGATTATGAATATAAGTACGAAGCAGCCAAAAGTTATTTTGCCAAAGGCCAATATACCCGTGCCGCTACCTTGCTGAACGAATTGATAACTATTATGAAAGGTACGGACAAGGCTGAAGAGTCGCTTTACATGTTGGGCATGTGCTATTATAACTCTGAGGATTACCAGACGGCGGCTCAAAGTTTTATCCAGTATTATCAGGTTTATCCCCGTGGTGTCTATACGGAATTGGCACGGTATCATGCAGGCAAATCCCTTTTCCTTGATACGCCCGATCCCCGTTTGGACCAGACAAGTACCTATAAGGCCATTGAAGAACTTCAGATGTTTCTGGAGTTCTATCCGCAAAGTTCATTGGCTCAGGAAGCCCAGAACATGGTGCTGGAACTGCAGGACAAACTGGTGGAGAAAGAGTATTTGGCCGCTAAAATGTATTTTAACTTAGGTAACTATTTGGGAAACAATTACCGTTCGTGTGTTATCACCGCTCAGAACGCATTGAAGGATTATCCTTACACTAAATTGCGCGAGGATTTGTCCATTCTGATATTGCGGGCCAAATATGAACTGGCTGTATACAGTGTGTGGGAAAGAAAACACGAACGCTATCGTGAAGCGGTAGATGAATATTACGCCTTTGTAAACGAGTTTCCCGAAAGCAAATATGCCAAGGAAGCTGAAAACATTTTCCGTAACTCGCAGAAGGAATTGGGTGAGACCCCTAGTGAGGACGAGGAAGATATGACTGAAGAATATTGATAGCTTATCATTTATAATTTTATAACTAATAGAGAATGGATTACAGAAAAACGAATGCTCCTGTTACCACCGTAACACGTGACTTGATGAAGCTGTGCGAAGACACGGGAAACATCTACGAGACAGTAGCCATTATCGGCAAACGTGCCAACCAGATTAATGTGGAGATTAAAAACGACCTTTCGAAGAAACTGGCCGAGTTTGCCTCCTACAATGACAACTTGGAAGAAGTTTTCGAGAATCGTGAGCAAATAGAGATTTCGCGCTATTATGAAAAGCTGCCGAAACCTACGCTGATAGCTACGCAAGAATATATTGAAGGTAAAATATACTATCGCAATCCTGCCAAGGATAAAGACAAACAACTTTCATAATAAAAGCGGAAAAGAGTATGATACAACGTATTCAGTCCGTTTATTTACTTGTAGTGACTATCCTATTGGTGGTGGCTATGTGTCAGCCGGTAGGACAGTTTGTGGCTGCTGATGGCGTAACAGCCTATCAGTTCACCCCGTTAGGAATAACATTGGCTGCAGGAGCCAGTCAATCCACATGGGGCCTGTTTTGCATCCTGCTGCTGAGCGCTGTCATAGCTCTCGCTACGATCTTTTTATTTCGTAACCGCATGTTGCAGATACGCATGACTGTCTTCAACGGTATTTTGCTTGTGGGATACTACATTGCTGTAGTTGCTTTTATTTTTATTTTAAAGGGGAAAATAGAAGCATCAAGCTTTCAATTAGGATGGGCGTTATGTCTGCCTGCTATATGTATTATTCTTGATTATTTAGCCTTCCGTGGCATATACAAGGATGAAGTGATGGTAAAGGCAGCCGACCGTTTGCGCAGTTCCCATCGGTAAAGCCTGTTTTTGATCAAGCAGGAATCAGTCTGAAAAAAAGTATTCTATAATAAATGGCCATATATCTTAAGATACTTGGCCATTTATCTTATAATAATTGACCTTTTAATATAGATAACTTGCTGACCAGCCATTTCTTTCTTCGAGTATCATGAATCGGGCTCTGACTGGCCGAAGAAAGTCTTGCTTATTCTGTTTCTTTTTCTCCTGTTCGGAGAATAAATGTGGTAGCTCCAATGGTTACTATGGCTCCGTCCTCAACGCGGATGCGGTCTTTATCTCCTAAGATTTCATTATTAAGGAAAGTACCCGTAAGGCTAGGGGCGTCACGTAGTGTGTAGACGAGTATGCCTTGCTTGTTGCGTTTCACATTAATAATACAATGCCGGCGATCCATACTCATATCCGAGGTTTCTATAGGGACTTGCACTTCTGTCCCCACGCATCGACGGCCAATAATATTATCCCCCTCCCGTAAAGGTAACACCTGTTTGAATCCGAACACATTCTCAATGACTGTAATGCTCCCAAAGGCATTCTTAAAGCCTGCTTCATCCAGTTTTTCCTCTTTTCGGGTAGCCTGCATTTTCGTTTTTCCCAAACGGATATTGAATTGCTTTCCGCAGTGGTCACATACGAAGACCAGTGATTGGCCTTCGCTGTACTTTGTTTCGTCAAAGGTTAGGAAATTCTCACATTTTGGGCATCGTATACGTTTCATGCTTATAAAAGATCTTTAGTGTCTCAATATCCACGCGCTTTTGTACATCTCGTTCTTCCGAATCTCGTTCAAAGTCTGCTGGGCTTCGGCATACGTGACACACGATTCGATACTTACACGGTTTTTCCCGCTTCCGATGACTGTCGAGGCTCCTTTGAAACCTTTATCTATCAGTTGCTGAACCATCTGTTGTGCATCTCTTTCTGTGCCAACACTTGCCACAATGATGTGATATTTTTTCGCTGCATTTGCAGCGGGTTGAACCGTTTGGACTTGAGTGGCCTTTGGAGCCGGAGAAGGAGTGTTCACTTTTACTTCACGCGCTACTACGGGAACCTGCATTTCTTTGTCCTTCTTTTGAGGAGTTGGCGTGACATGTTTCTGGCTTTGCTTCACGGAGGAGCTGGCAAGGTGCTTCGTAACGGGTGTGAATGCCAAGGATTGTTTGCCTGTGTTTTTGAACATATCGTTCGGAAACAAACTGGCATAATTGCCCTTTACCACTTCCGTATTCTCAATACTGGGGGTAGAGAGCAGGAAGAAAAGCATCACTATAGCTATCATAGCGGCTGCATTGAGCCAATGAGAAGGCTTCAGGTTGATTTCTAACTTGATACTCCGGCCCGGACGTTTGCTGGGGAGAAGATAGTCGGGTAGGAGCTTTTCGCGTGGATTGGTGCGGAGGCTCGCTAAGGCTTTCATCTCAAAACTGGTCAATCCGTATAAACTTGGAGTGGTAATTCTATCGTTATAGGGAGTAAACTCGTATGTGCCGCGAACGGAACAATGCAGCTCGCCCACGTTGGGCAAGTCCGCTTTGCCTTCTTCGTTCAGGTGTTTGATGAGGTCTTCTACTTGTTGGTTCACCAGACGGGTCGCATCGGCAAAGCTTGTTCCGTATGTTTCCATATAGGATTGCACAAGCAGTCCGTCGTTCATCTTCACTTGCGGATTGAATCCGATGACCCGCATAGGGGGAAGGAACAGATTGTCCTCTTCTATACGCACGGACGGGCTATAGTGGGCGACAAAACCTCCCAAGCCGGGAACAATGACACAGTCGTTGTCCAAAAGTAGTTTTTCTATATGTTGAGCCAATTCTATCATAGTGCAAAAATACATTTTTTATCGGATATAATGTTCTTTCAGTCTATTTTATTTTTCACAAGATATGAACATTTCTATCTTTTTTCTACTTTTGCGGCGTAAATAATGGATTATGAATGCCCGCAATTTGCCAAAGCATAGGATGAAAAGCGAAGAAAGCAAGCTTACACGGCCATTTCATCTGGCTTCTATGCCGCTTGAAGTTGCCGGAACGTCATTTGGGCGGAATGCGGACATTCAATTAATGGATTTGAGAGTTTTATATATGCGTATTTTTGTCGCTCTGGGATTGCTGCTTGGAAGCAGCTTCCTGGGGATAGCAAAGGCTCAACAGGAAGAAAAGGTGCTGAGACCGTTTGTGGAATATGGCGCCGCGGTGCATACGGGTGATTATACCCCTTTGTGGCAAGTCAGTAACAGACAAGGACTTGGCTCACTGGATAATAATACTTACCTGCGTGGGGGGGTGTTCTATACGGACCAATGGGGGAAATGGAAAGTTGACGCCGGCCTCGACGTGGTGCTGGCTGTGGGCATGAGCTCGTGTGTACAACAGGCTTATGCCGACTTCCGTTACAAAAAACTGGGCTTTTTTGTAGGAAGCAAGGAAATGTCGGCTCCTTTGATAAATCCTGTGCTGAGCAGTGGCGAACTGACGTGGTCGGGAAATTCGCGCCCCATTCCGCAAGTTATGATAGGCATTCCGGATTATTGGTATATCTTGCCCCGCCTGGCCATCCGCGGTGAGATTTCCTACGGGTGGTTTACGGACAGACGTTATTTGGAGGATCATGCCCGTCTGGATAGGGGATTTTGGTACACTAAAGGCATTAAGTATCACCACAAGGAGGGTTTCATCCGCATTGGTGTGCCCGGGGGGCGTTGGCAATTGGATTTAGGCATGACGCTCGACACCCAGTTCGGCGGTAAAATGGTGTCCTCAAGTGGAGAGACCGATTTGGGAAATGGCCTGAAGGATTATTTCCGTGCTTTCATACCCGGAGCGGGTGGGGAGGATTCGCCTTATAATGACGCCGCTTATTTTCAGGGAAACTTTGTAGGCACGGAGCAGATACGGGGCACTTACCGGGGAACGGATTTTTCGATAAGCGCTTATTTGGACAATTATTTTGAGGACTTCTCAGCCATGGGCAAGCAGAACGGATGGGACGGCCTGTGGGGTATCGAGATGAAGTTTAACGATTTTCGTCCTATCCATAACATCGTACTGGAATATTTACAGACCACCAATCAAAGTGGTCCTCTACACGGCTTGCACGAGGATGGCGAAGGCCCTGTGCACAAGGTGGGCGGTATGGACAATTATTATAACAACGGTCTGTATCATGGCTGGGCGCATGCAGGCATGGCCAATGGAAATCCCCTGCTTCGCTCGCCGCTCTATAACGAGGATGGCAACATGACTTTTATATACAATCGGGTGAAAGCCTTACACGTGGGTTGGAGTGGATATGTAGCCCGCGAATGGGATTATGTGGCTAAGCTTACCTTTAACCGGACGTGGGGAACATACTTGATGCCCACGCTGGACATCCTGGAAAATTTCTCAGCTTACGTGGCCTTTCGCTATGTACCTACCCGCCTGATGGGGTGGCAATTCCATGTGTCCTTGGGAGCAGACACGGGTGAAATTTACGGTGACAACCTTGGCTTTCAGATGATGATACGTAAAACGTTTTAGAGAATGATAAACCAAATTATTTAAGTTATGAATTATATTCAGACAGAAATTGACGGAGTGTGGGTCATTGAGCCGAAGGTGTTCAACGATGCCCGCGGTTATTTTATGGAGTCTTTCAAAGAAGAAGAGTTTTGTCGGAATGTGGGCCCTGTGCATTTTGTGCAGGACAATGAATCCAAATCATCATTCGGTGTGCTGCGTGGTCTGCATTATCAGAAAGGCGAGTTCAGCCAGGCAAAGTTGGTACGCGTCATCAAGGGACGGGTGCTTGATGTTGCGGTCGACCTGCGCCGTTCGTCTCCCACCTTCGGGCGATATGTCAGCATTGAACTGAGCGAGGACAACAAACGCCAGTTTTTCATTCCCCGCGGCTTTGCCCACGGCTTTTTGGTGTTGAGTGAAGAAGCCATTTTCACTTACAAGGTAGACAACGTGTATGCTCCTCAGGCCGAAGCCTCCATCCGCTATAATGACGATACGATCGGGATAGATTGGCCCATAGCCGAAGAGCAACTGTTGCTTTCCCCGAAAGATACGGACGGGGTGGCTTTCCAGGATGCGGAGTGCTTTGAGTAAATTGGGCGAAGCCGTAGCCTTTGTAACGCGAAGACAGAGATAATGCCTCTCGGAAGATGTAGAAGCCTTCTGTATGATGTGGAGGACGGTTTTGAGATTTTTTTATTCAATATTTTCCGATTAAATGGCTATTTTTCAAAGAATAATCCGTATTTTTGCAGCCCGAAGAATAGAAAGTATTAGATAAAAGTTACGTATGATTAATGGACTACTTACTCCCGACTACATTTTTGAGGCAAGCTGGGAGGTGTGCAATAAAGTAGGAGGCATCTATACTGTATTGTCGACACGAGCTAAAACACTACAAGAGAAGTTCCGTGACCGGGTATTGTTTATAGGGCCGGACTTTTGGAAAGGAAAAGAGAATCCGTTGTTCACCGAATCTGAAAATCTATGTGCGGCCTGGAAGCAACAAGCCATGGAAAAAGACGGTCTGCAAATACGTGTGGGACGTTGGAATATTCCGGGTGAGCCTATCGTTGTTTTGGTTGACTTCCAACCGTTCTTTGCTAAAAAAAATGAGATTTATACCGAGATGTGGAACCGCTATCAGGTGGACTCGCTTCACGCTTATGGAGACTATGATGAAGCGTCAATGTTCGCCTATGCCACAGGCAAGGTGGTGGAGAGCTTCTACCGCTACAATCTGAGCGAGCAGGATAAAGTCGTCTTTCAGGCTCATGAATGGATGACAGGCATGGCCGCCCTCTACCTGCAAGCCTACGTGCCCGAGATAGCGACTATCTTTACTACACACGCCACGTCCATAGGACGTTCCATAGCGGGCAATAATAAGCCCCTCTATGATTACCTCTTCGCTTATAATGGCGACCAGATGGCCGAGGAACTGAACATGCAGTCCAAACACTCCATTGAAAAGCAGACAGCCCATTATGTGGATTGCTTCACTACCGTGAGCGAAATCACCAATAACGAATGTAAAGAGTTATTGGACAAGTCGGCGGACGTTATCTTGCTGAATGGCTTTGAGGATGACTTTGTACCGAAGGGATCGACATATACGGGTAAACGTAAGCGTGCACGTTCACTTATTCTGAACGTGGCCAATAAGCTGTTGGGACAGGAGCTGGACGATAACACGATGATTATCGGCACCAGCGGACGCTATGAGTTCCGGAATAAAGGTCTGGATGTCTTTTTGGAAGCCATGAACCGCTTGAACCGGGACCGCAATCTGCAGAAGAATGTTTTGGCCGTGGTGAGCGTGCCCAGTTGGGTAGGAGAGGCTCGTGAAGACTTGTTGCTGCGTCTCAAAGACCGTGAGACGAAGTTCACCACGCCTTTGGAGTGCCCTTTTATTACACACTGGCTGCACAATATGACACATGATCAGGTGCTGGACATGTTGAAGTATCTGGGCATGGGTAACCGCCCCGAGGATAAAGTGAAAGTGATCTTTGTGCCCTGTTACCTGAACGGGCATGATGGTATTGTCAATAAGACATATTACGATTTGGTGCCGGGACTCGACCTGGGAGTTTACGCTTCCTATTATGAGCCGTGGGGATACACACCGTTAGAAAGTGTGGCCTTTAGTGTGCCCACTATCACTACAGACCTCTCAGGTTTCGGCCGGTGGGTAAACGGGTTGAAGAACCAGCACGGCATCTGTGATGGAGTGGAAGTGATTCATCGTTCGGATTACAATTACTCCGAAGTAGCTGACGGCATCAAGGACACCGTGACATTGCTCTCCTCAAAGACACCGAATGAAATAAAAGCCATTCGCAAGCGGGCGGCCGCTGTGGCCGAGCAGGCTTTGTGGAAGCATTTTATACAATATTATTATGAGGCTTATGATGTGGCCCTGCGTAACGCTATGAAAAGATTGGTAGGGTAATCTAAGCAAGAGAAGAGATTATTAAACAATCTAAAGTTATAAAATAATGAAGATTAAAGTTAGTAATGTAAACACTCCGAACTGGAGGAATATCACCGTAAGGTCGCGTATTCCTGCAGAGTTGGAAAAATTGGCGGAATTGTCGCGCAACATGTGGTGGTCGTGGAACTACGAGGCTACAGAGCTGTTCAGAGATCTGGATCCGGCTTTGTGGAAGAAAGTGGGCCAGAATCCTGTATTGCTCTTGGAACGCATGAATTATGCGAAACTCGAAGCGTTGGCCACTGACAAGGTGATTTTGCGGAGAATGGAAGATGTGTATTCCAAGTTCCGTACATACATGGATGTGGAGCCCGACAAGAAGCGTCCCTCTGTAGCTTATTTCAGCATGGAGTATGGTTTGAATCATGTGCTTAAAACATATTCGGGCGGTTTGGGCATTCTGGCTGGTGACTACCTGAAGGAAGCTTCGGACAGTAATGTAGACTTATGCGCCGTAGGTTTCCTCTATCGTTATGGCTATTTCACGCAGACCTTGTCTATGGACGGTCAGCAGATTGCCAACTACGAGGCTCAGAACTTTGGACAGCTGCCCATAGAGCCTGTGCTGGACGGGAACGGCAATCATATGGTAGTAGACGTACCCTATCTGAATTATTTCGTACACGCTTTCATCTGGCGCGTCAACGTAGGACGTGTCTCTCTTTATTTGCTCGATACGGATAACGAGATGAATAGCGAGTTCGACCGTTCCATTACGCACCAGCTCTACGGAGGCGACTGGGAAAACCGCTTGAAACAGGAAATCCTGTTGGGTATCGGTGGTATTCTGACACTGAAGAAACTGGGCATCAAGAAGGATATTTACCACTGTAATGAAGGCCATGCAGCTTTGATTAATGTGCAACGTATTTGCGATTATGTAGAAGAAGGACTGACCTACGACCAGGCCATTGAACTGGTTCGTGCCTCTTCACTCTACACGGTGCACACTCCCGTGCCTGCAGGCCACGATTATTTCGATGAAGGTTTGTTCGGCAAGTATATGGGCGGCTATCCCGCACGTATGGGCATCACTTGGGATGACCTGATGGATTTAGGCCGTAACAATCCGGGTGACAAGGGCGAGCGCTTCTGCATGTCTATTTTCGCTTGCAACACTTCTCAGGAGGTGAACGGCGTGAGCTGGCTGCACGGAAAAGTGTCGCAGGAAATGTTCTCACCCATTTGGAAAGGCTATTTCCCCGAAGAGAATCATGTGGGTTACGTCACCAACGGTGTGCACTTCCCCACGTGGAGCGCTACGGAATGGAAACAGCTCTACGCCAAGTATTTCGATGAGAACTTCTGGTATGATCAGTCTAACGAGAACATCTGGAAAGCGATTTACGATGTGCCCGATGAGGAAATCTGGAAGACCCGCCAGGGATTGAAGAACAAGCTGATAGACTACATACGCAAGCAGTTCAGCGAAAGCTGGTTGAAAAACCAGGGCGACCCTTCGCGCATCGTGTCCTTGCTCGACAAGATTAACCCCAACGCGCTGACCATCGGTTTTGCCCGTCGTTTTGCTACGTACAAACGCGCTCATCTGTTGTTTACCGACCTCGACCGTTTGGCCAAGATTGTAAACAACCCCGACTATCCCGTACAGTTCCTCTTTGCCGGCAAGGCCCATCCGCATGACGGGGCAGGCCAGGGGCTCATCAAGCAGATTGTGGAAATTTCACGCCGTCCGGAGTTCCTGGGTAAGATTATCTTCCTGGAGAATTATGACATGCAGCTGGCCCGCCGCCTGATTTCCGGTGTAGATATTTGGCTGAACACGCCGACCCGTCCGCTCGAAGCATCCGGTACATCTGGTGAAAAGGCACTGATGAACGGAGTCATCAATTTCTCCGTGCTGGACGGCTGGTGGCTCGAAGGCTACCGCGAAGGCGCCGGTTGGGCGTTGACCGAGAAGCGTACGTACCAGAATCAGGATCACCAAGACCAGCTTGACGCCGCTACTATCTATAGCATTCTGGAGCAGGAGATCTTGCCTCTATATTATGCACGTAACAAGAAGGGGTATTCCGAAGGTTGGGTGCGTACCATCAAGAACTCTATCGCTCAGATAGCTCCCCACTACACGATGAAGCGCCAGTTGGATGATTACTATAGCAAGTTCTACTGCAAGGAAGCCAAGCGTTTCCACGAGCTGGAAGCCGACAATTATGCCAAGGCAAAAGAAATAGCGGCTTGGAAGGAAGAAGTGGCCGCCAAGTGGGACAGCATTGAAGTCGTGTCCTGTAAGAAGCCCGAAGACATGGAGAAGGCTTCTATCGAGAGCGGAAAGGAATATACCGTGCAATTCGTTATCGATGAGAAGGGCTTGGATGACGCCATCGGACTTGAACTGGTAACAACCTACAACTCCGAGGATGGCAAGCAGCATGTCTACTCCGTAGAACCGTTCCAGGTAGTGAAGAAAGAAGGTACACTCTATACTTTCGAGGCCAAGCACGAAATTGAGAATTCGGGCAGCTTCCGTGTATCTTACCGCATGTTCCCGAAGAATCCTGATCTGCCCCATCGTCAGGACTTCTGCTACGTACGTTGGTTTATCTGAGAAGGTACACTCCGTAAATAACATGAGCCAACTGATTCATGCCCGAGGCATTGCGAATCAGTTGGCTTTTTTGCGTCATTCCGACACACTTTTTGTAAAAGGACATCGTTGCCTCCTTCCTTTAGTAAATCTCATGTCAATCGCCCCTACAGGTACTTCTGACGGGGGCGAAGGGGGATGCCACCCCGCCCGGTAGTGCGGACGGGGCTGCCTGTATCCAGATGATATAGCCTAAAGTATTTATTTTACGAACTCGTTCAGGCCAATTATCGTGTTAATCAAATCCGGACCCGGAAAGTCGCACATGATGATACCTGCGTGCTTGATTTCCGGATGGTTGCGGAGATAGTTTATTGTCAGGTTGTTCGTACCTTCATAAGCGGTGCTTCCAAGTACCCGTGGGAATTCGCTCCACTCCTCGGAGTTTTGCATTCCGGCGAGTAGCAAAGGTGCAGCGGTCTCGTGACTCGATTGTCCGCTTGCCACGAAATAAGGAAAGACCCATTCTGTCCCGGAAAGGAAATTAACGTACAGGTAGCCTTTATCCCTATTATTGTTGGCATAAGTAAGGTATTCTTTTACAGAACCCCATTTCTTAGGCAGATTCCAGATGCCCTCCACTTTATATTCATCCTGAATATGCATACCTTTTGCCCTCCATCTAATGCCATAGGTATGTTCACTAGGGAAGGTCGTTAAAAGAACAATTTTTCCTCTGATTTCAGATAGACAGGGATTTATGTTTCCATTATATTCCCAAAAATATTTCTTGTACTGAGTCCAATAGTTGTTGTAGAATAAATCGTCAAATGCTTCCTGTTCTTTTTCTGACTCATCCTCCTGAGCCTCGTTACTGACGCGCATGAGAATTGTTTCTGTTGGATGCTTCCTGAAGAATTCGATAATCGTGTTGAGAACATCCTCCAATTTCAATTTCTCATATTG
>CALUOV010000019.1 GCA_944322275.1 uncultured Bacteroides sp.
GCGGGATAGCTCAGCTGGTTAGAGCGCATGATTCATAATCATGAGGTCCCCGGTTCAATCCCGGGTCCCGCTACAACGAAAGGTATAGGACTGTTGAGTGGCTTCCACACTTGGCGGTCTTTTTTGTTTTATCCGGGAGGACAGTATAAAAGCCGGATGATGGAGCAGCGGATCCATGTAAAAGATATTTGTTGCTTGAAACAGACTTTAAAGTTCCCATTATCCTTGTCTCCTTAGATTAGTTAGCCGTTTACCGCCAGGTTAATTAATCCAAGGCGAAGTGATTAATTAACCCAATGAGCAGTGATTAATTAATCTAAGGAGTTCTCCCTGATTATTCTTTCTTATTGCTCTGTAAGTCGCTAATTATCAATGTGCTGAGAAATCGGCCTTTCGTGTCAGAACGGATAAATCCGGTGCGTTGCATCTCGGGACGAAGTGTTATGTCTCACATTTGTTGTCAGCATTTATGATGTGTGGGCATTTGGGGAATATGGGTAAAAAGAAAAGGTTGGTCGTTGCTGGCCAACCTAATTCTTAATTGCTTCATCATCTTCTGTTGTTGTCATATATCTATTTGTGGAAAAGTACTGTTCCCTTTCATATCAATGTATCCCCATTCATTTGCGATCTTAGCAACAGCAAATCCTTCTGAGAAATCCCAAATTTCATCATAAATACATGGAACAATCTCATTTCCCTGTTCGTCTATTACTCCATACTTGCCATTTAATCTAACAATAGAAACTCCTTCTTTGAATGGAGTGCATCCTGATACCCAACCAGCATCAGAATCATAATCAAAATGAGCGTCAAACATAAAAGGAATAACTTCTTTCCCATCTTGATTTATAAAACCCGATTTTCCATCTTTTACAACAATAATCAGGCCATTCTCTGATGGGTATATAGCATCGTACATAGATGTAGAGATTTCCATTCCTGTCTTATCAAGCAATCTATATGATTGGGAAGTCGTTTCCCGTGCGACAATTACATTTTCAAATACTTGTATGTCACCATAAACAAACGGCAATATTTCTTTGCCTTTTGTGTTAATGCCTCCTAAGTTCCCCTGTTCATCCATAACAATAGCAATCCCATTACTAAACGAATACATGCCAACTGACACATTATAGATGCAAGGAATCACTTCATTACCCTCAGAATCAATGTAACCACCTTTCAACAAGCCATCAGTATCGTTCTTTTCAACAGCAGCTAAACCTTCCGAAAAAGAATGAGCGAATACATATTGACAGGGAATCACTTCATTATCTTTTTTATCGATAAAACCATATAATTCTTCCCTCCTAATTAAAGCTAATCCATCTGAAAACACATCCGCATATTCATATTTGCAAGGAATGACTTCTTTTCCTTGCTTATCGATATAGCCATATAAACCATCTTTTTGCACTCGTGACAAACCATTGGAAAAAGGAGAAATAGCCGAATATATGCAAGGGGCAATTTCTTTTCCATCGTCATCAAGACAGCCACAACCGTCCTTATTAACAAGCATATAACCCACATAGCGATTAATCCAAGAGTATTCGATGGGTACGACTTCACGCCCTTTTGTATCAATGCAGCCATACATACCTTCCTTTTTTACAACGGCACATGAATTAGCAAAACCTTCTGCACTTTCATATTGGCAAGGTATTACTTCATTGCCTTCTTTATCTATATACCCCCATAAACCATTACGTTGGACAGCGGCAAGCCCTTCGTGGAAATTGCCTAATTTTTCATATCTATGAACCGTAATTGCAATCTGCCCTTCAATGATTTCTAAAGATTCCACTTGCTGTTGGTCGTTTGAAACGCTATTATCGTTATCGTTTAACATAGTAAACAATACCTCATCATCCTGCGAGGAGAAAAACAGCACTGTGCCGTCTATCAGCAAGGCAGCTATGACAAAGATAATAAATCCACTACTGACAATCGGATTAGATTGCCTTTTTGCTTTGTTATTATTCGTTGTTGAAGTCATAATTAATCATTCTTCTGCTATCGCAATGATAATACAAAATACTATGAATAGAATTATCAGCCAAGATACAATGCCAAGCCAAAGCCCTACAAGATACCATTTACGGGCCGATTGTGAGGCATAGATAGCACCGTCTATGTCTCCCCTGTTCCATAAGTTGTCAACCTTGTTCGCATAAATGAAACTTGCAATGGCGAAAGGCAAACACCAAATGGTAAAAAGGATGAAAGAAGCCAATCCCAACAGGATGGAATGAACCATATAGGACTTAGGCCGTAAGATCTCAGGTACGGGACTTTTTACATAATCCCGATAACGCACCCTGTATTGGGGCTTCACAATCGCATTGCCACAGTGCGGACAGATGGTCGCCCTGTCCGACACCGTGTCATGACATATAGGACATTGTATCAAAGCCATATCTTAATCCAACTCGGACGGCTGAACTTCAAATTTGCAGAACTCTTTCCCGTCATTTGAAAGATAGACAAACCTGATGGCTGTTCCGTACTGTTTCACTTTATCGTAAAACTCCCCATCGGCTTTAATGGCCATTGCAAACATCGGTAACATTGCCTCTTTCATTTCCTGAACTTGTGAAGAAGGCAGTTTCTCGGTAAAAGGAGCGTTTATTTCATACACGTATTCATAAACATTCTCTTTTTCATAATACTTCACATCTATCCATGTCGTAGTCTCATCTGTCTGTTGTGGAAGAGGGGTATTTTCTTTGATTGTTTTAACGGCGTTGTTGAAAAATGCAGCCGCCTCATTCTTTCCGTTGCAACTTGAGAATGTCAGAGAACAAACAGCGACTCCGACAACCATTGCCATACATACAAAAATATTTGTGAGTTTCATATTCCTTGCGTTAATTAGTTATACTTAGGCGATACACCATATTTGTTTTCGTCTTTGGAAGAATCCTTGACAAGCCATATCAAAAGAAGTAACGATCCGATGATTGGCAAGAATACCCATAAGAAATTCCATCCGCTTTTTCCGATGTCATGCAATCTCCGAACCGTTACGGCAAGGTTTGGAACTAATATGGCCAAGGAATAAAGGCATAGTATGACCATCATAACCATATACATGGAACTCCCTATGAATGCCGACATCAGAATATTCAGCGAAAAGCTGATTATCATATTGAAGAGGTAAAAATACCAAAACTCGGAACGGCGTGCCCTGCCTGTGAATGTAGCATACTTTTTTGCAAAGCATACCGACAAGGATTCGCCAAAAGTCAGTCTCGGTTGTTCACCGTTGGGAGCAACAGACATTCTTTCTGAATATCCGCAATAAGGGCAGGTTTCTGCATCTTCAGGAATCTGCTTGCCACATTCGCCACATTTCTTGGTTGCCTTGAGAGGTGCGCCACAATTCGGGCACGTTACCGCATTGGGCGAAACCGATTGCCCACATTCCTTACACGTTACGGGTACTACGATAGGAGCACCACATTTCGGGCATGTTGAAGCCTTATCAGACACCATCTGCCCACATTCAGTACATTTAATTAAAGCCATAGTTATTGAAATTAAAATGTTCGATACTTGCATTATCGCTGTCCACTTCCCAAAGGATATCCGTACCGTCATAGACAACATCAAGCGGATATTTATATTCAGCGAAAAAATCGCCAAGCTGTATTTCAGCGGTGAGAAAGCCGACATATTTGTTGCCTTCTTCATGCACCAACTGTACATCTAATATTTGCACATGGAGTGATTTAGAGGGGGCTATCTGCCCGATGATTTCATTCAGGAAGTCAAAAGTGCCGTCATTGGCAAGCGTTTCGGTCATTTCCGCTTTGACCTTGTTTGCCAATTCCTGTGTAGACATTTTGGGCGAACAAGCGACGAAAGTTATCGCCGTTACAAGTCCTATTATTAAATGACAGATTTTTCCCATGACTGCCAATATGTTTGGCATCTATGGCCCTGCGATGCGATTATTATTAAGGTTGAAAAGGCATAAAAAGAAAAGCGAGGCCATCATTCTGCCTCATTCATTGATGTGAGGGCTTGGACTCCCTTTGTTAGTTGAATAAGGAGAATATGACAGCCCCACTTGGATGTATTTCGCACAGATACGAATACAAACCAAGAGAGCGTCTTTCCTACATTATTCCGACTAACTTTTTGTGAAAGTGTCCAAGTTTCACATCAACGGAATAAAGCGAAAATGCGCTTTCTATAATTATGTCCGCACACTATATTTAAGTGTACGCCACAAAGATAAGCATTTTCTTTGGAAAGACGCTCAATATTTTTACAAATATCAGAAAATTAATTCTTAAAAACTGATAGGTCATAAGTCCCTGACAATTCTGTTGGGGGCAGTCTGAAAAAATCCGGTTGCAAACAATTCATATTAAATGGTCAGGTATTATAGGATAAAAGGCAAAGTATCCTAAAAGAAATGGCCAAGTATCTTAATATAAGTGACCAAGTATCTTGTCTGATGTGATATGGAGTAGCACAGAGCTATAAAAAGAAATCGCCAACATCCTTTGTAATAAGCTGTTGGCGATTCTATCCGTACTCGAAGCGGGACTTGAACCCGCACAGCCATTACTGGCCAAGGGATTTTAAGTCCCTCGTGTCTACCGATTCCACCATTCGAGCGAACCTTAATGAGCGGAAAACGAGACTCGAACTCGCGACCCCAACCTTGGCAAGGTTGTGCTCTACCAACTGAGCTATTTCCGCATGTTTTTGTAGAACGGGTGCAAAGATAAAAAGTTTCATTTTTACCACCAAACATTTTAAAAGAAAAATAGGCTTTTGTTTGCTTTTTCATTTTTTTCTTTTGCAAGTAGTACGAATGGGGACTGTGGATATTATACGGGCACCGAATGTTTCTAACGTAGGAAGGGAATGTTAGAAACTTAAGTATCGAATGTTTCTAACATTCCTGAAGCCTTGTCAGAAATACTTCTTTCGGAGAGTGACGAAAATGTAATAGGATAAATCATGAATATTGGCAAATATTGGTGGCCTCGGTCTTTTTGTATAAATAATAATATGGAGAAGAAAGCCTCTTTCTTAAATTGAAAAAAGATTTTTTATAGTGATGTGAATAATTAGGTCGAAAGCATTACCTTTACCTTATGGAAATTAATCTGTCAATCATAAGCATGTTTTTAAAACTATTACGATGAAAAAACTTCTTATCATGTTACTTTGCGCTTTCTTCCTGCTTCCGGTGAAAGCACAGAATGGAAATCTCTTGGCGTTGCAGCATCCCGACAGCCTGCAATGGTTCAAGGATGCTAAGTTCGGTGTGTTCTTCCACTGGGGACTGTACTCCCTGCTGGAAGGTACTTACAACGGGAAAACCATGCCCGATAAGTCGTTTCCACAGGGAAACAGCTGGTATGCGGAATGGATACAGACCCGTTTCAACATCCCGGCGGAAGAATATCAGAAGCTGGCGGAACAGTTTAATCCGGTGAATTTCGATGCGGAAAAGTGGGTGCAGGAAGTGAAGAACGCCGGTGCCTGTTATCTGGTCATCACTTCGAAGCATCATGAAGGCTTTGCGCTTTGGAATTCCAAGGTGTCTGATTTTGATATTGTGAACACTCCATACAAGAAAGACCTGATAGGCCAATTGGTAAAAGCGTGTAAGAAATACGGCATGAAATATGGCTTTTACTACTCCCATTGGCAAGATTGGGAATATCCGGGCGGCGCGTTACCCAACTGGATGCCGACTCGATCGGAAGAAGAGTTTGAGAAGTACTGGCAAGAGAAAAGCCTTCCGCAGGTCAAGGAATTGATTGTGAAGTATGACCCGGACTTGCTGTGGTTTGATACGTGGAACGAGAAATGCCACATCACGCCCGAACGCCGAGACGAATTGATTCGTTTGGTTCGGAAATACAGTTCGAAATGCTTGATCAACGGCCGCATCTGTTACTCCGACCCGGGTGACAATATTGATTTCCTGGAGATGAATGATAACAGTTATCCGAAAGAAATACTGGAAAAGCCTTGGCAGACCCCTGCCACCATGCAGCATTCATGGGGATATCATGCGAAAGACTATAATTGGAAATCCGCAACTACGATGCTTTCTTACTTGGTAAGCAACGTTTCGAAAGGGGGAAATTACCTGCTGAATATCGGTCCGAAAGCCGATGGAACCTTCCCGGTTATGGCCACCCGCCGGCTTCGTGAGATGGGTGCCTGGCTGTTGGCTAACGGTGAAGGTGTATATGGTACACGTCCGGTGTCTGTGAGGGCTCCTAAAGGGGGCTATCTGACACAGAAAGAGGATAAGGACGGAACGTATGTCTATGCCTTTCTGACCCAACCCGTTGAATCGTTGACGCTGGACTTGCCTGATGCGCAGCGTGCGGAGATGTTGGAAACCGGTATGCCATTGGTACTTGATTGCAAAGATGGCAAAACGACTGTTCGCATTCCGGCAAGGCAGTTGGACGGTTGCTCCATTCAGGTCGTGAAGATCGGATTGGCACGATAGCCTTTTGATTCCATCGTTGTAGAGGTATCAGGAGAGTGTGTCGGAATATATCAGCAGCTATAACGATACTGTCTTGCGATCGGCTATGGAGGCTTTAGACCACGGAGTGACGGATGTCCATAGTGCCAAGTCTTGCAAGTTGGCCGGGTAGGGTGTTCCGCCCCGCATGTCTTCTTCCAGCGCTTTTAGCATCACATAATCCATTCCCTTATGGTGGGTGTCCACTTCCAGTGCGGTCTCTCCCCATTGTTGCCAGTAACAGTGTTCGTATCGTCTGATGTACATGTTGTCTGGCTCCCAGGTTTCGTAAGGGCTTTCACCTTCTATATAGATAAGACGATGGTCGCCTTGCCAGATGCCTTTGGTGCCTTGTATCTCGAAGTCGAGGCTACGGGGGCGAGGCAGGGTAGTGTCATGGGTCAGTGATAACAGGATGCCTTTCTCCGTTTCCAGTTGGGTAACTACCACATCGCCCAATGTGATTTTGACATCTGTATTTCCGTTCAATTCACGGATGCGTTGCATCAGTCCGGCCGGGCGGGAGGCGAATGAGGTCAGACACTTGAAGTGGTCCGTACGTCCGATACCGGCAATGAAGCATAAGGGAGCCAGACCGTGGGTGGGGTAGAGGTCCCCGTTCTCTTCTTGGTAGAATCTGCTTCGCCACACGCTTTCTGTTTTCGCTCGGTTGCCCAATGTCCCGTTGTCATCTAATAATAAATGGCGCAGGTCGTGCCGGTATCCTCCGCGCATGTATACAATGTCCCCTAATGCTCCGGCTTGTACTAAGCAGGACATCGCCATGACCTCGCGCATGAAGAGGGTATTCTCCAACGGATATACTTTCCTCCCGGTTTGTTTCGCCAGTTTCAGTAAAGGGAGATACTCGTCTACGTAAAGTCCTCCTTTGATTTCCAAAGCGACATCTGCTCCTTGTTCCAGACAACGCATGGCGTGTTCTACATGACATTTCCAGGGAGAGGCTACAAATACCAGTTGAGGATTCTGCTCGTGTAGCATACGCAGGTAATCGGTTTCGTCCCGAGTGTAAGCTTTCACACGGGGAAGGGGGATGTCTGTCTTTCCCGGGTCGGCAAAGGCAACCACTCGAAAACCGGATATGCATTGCAACAGGTTGAACAACTGCATACCTCTATATCCCAGTCCTATAAATGCGGTTCTGATGATGTCGTTTTCCATACGTTTTATTTTTGCCTTCCGGGCAGATGAATATATGTCTTGTAGAAGATTTAAAAATGCCTATTCTCTTCCCAATAAATTTCTTTCCGCTTGCTCTATCTGAACAAAATTAAAACCGTCTATAACTAGTTGCATCAATTCGGAAATACGTTCATTGCATAGGTTGCCGATGCTTCCTTCGTGCGTATGGTGCACTTGTTTGGAGGGAGTGAAACGGCCGGCCTCGATGTCCAGTCCTACTTTCTTGTAGGCATCACGGAAAGGCATTCCTTCGCGTGCCAGACGGTTTACCTCTTCTACACTGAATATCAAACTGTACTTATCATCGTCAAGAATGTGCTCGTTTACTTGGATACGGTTTACAATGTAAGTAGTCATCAGCAGGCAGTCTTTCAGTTCCTGAAAAGCGGGAAGGAAGACTTCCTTGATAATCTGCAGATCACGGAAATAGCCAGAAGGAAGGTTGTTGGCTATCATCATAATTTGTTGTGGCAGTGATTGGATTTTGTTACATTTAGCCCGTATCAGTTCGAAGACATCAGGATTCTTCTTGTGGGGCATGATACTGGAACCGGTGGTGCACTCGTCCGGGAGTTTGATAAAACCGAAATTCTGACTATTGAACAGACAGGCGTCATAGGCCAGTTTGGCGAGTGTTCCTGCCAAAGTGGCCAAAGCGAAAGCGACATTGCGCTCCATCTTACCACGCCCCATTTGTGCATAGACTACATTGTAGTTCATAGAATCGAAACCAAGCAGGCGGGTCGTCATGGTGCGGTCCAGCGGGAAAGACGAACCATAGCCGGCGGCAGAGCCTAACGGATTACGGTTACACATCTTAAATGCCGCTTGCAGGAAGAGCATGTCGTCCACCAGACTTTCTGCATATGCACCAAACCAAAGACCGAAGGAGGAGGGCATGGCTATCTGTAAATGGGTATAGCCGGGCATCAGTACTTCTTTGTATCGTTCACTTTGTGCAATTAAGACATGAAATAGCTCTTCCACTTCTTCGGCTATTTCTTTGATTTGGGTACGGGTGAAAAGTTTGAGGTCTACCAATACCTGATCATTGCGCGAACGTCCGCTATGTATTTTTTTTCCTATATCACCCAATTTACGTGTCAGCATCAGTTCCACTTGTGAATGGACATCTTCCACTCCTTCTTCGATAATAAACTCATTGCGTTCGGCCAAGGCATAGATTCGTTTCAACTCTGCCAAGAGGGATTTTAATTCCTCTGTTTTGAGCAAGCCGATACTTTCCAGCATGGTTATGTGGGCCATGGAGCCTAATATATCATGCTTGGCTAAATAAAGATCCATTTCACGATCGTGTCCTACAGTGAAACGCTCTATCTCTTGGTTCACTTGAACCGATTTTTCCCAAAGTTTCTGAGCCATAAGCAGGAAGTTTATACTTGTTATGAGATAATATTCTTTGTTTAATATTGTATCATGGCCAATGAGTCAGCCATTTTGTTTAACCCGTTTTGCAGAGGCTTCTGTATCATCATTTTAGTAAATGGATTCAAATCCATGCCGATAGTTAGTTTCATCTTACATTCCGATTCGTTTATGGGGACTATCTGAATCCACAGATTAAATGGAAGTGGCGATACAGTAGTGGCAAATTTGATGCTTTTTTGAGGCTCACGTTCTACTATGTTTAGTGTGATTGTGCCTACAGGGGGAACTTCTACGCTCAAGGAATCTGCTGTAAATGCCAGATTTTTGATTTTTTCCTCAGGCAAACTCCCTTTGATTTTTTCTAAATTGCTCAAGTCGGACAACTTTCCGTAGACTGCGCTTTGGGAAGCGGCTATAATCTTTACGTCGCTTTCAAATTTTGTCATAACATGGTTCTTTTTAAAGATAAGCTGGGGTACAAAAAGAACTATCCGGGTAATAGGGTGTCCGGATAGTTCTAACTCACCAAAAACTTTACTAAATATGAAATTGAAAACTTTCTTTATTTTCCGGCATCCCAGTTGGCGGGGTCTTTTCTCCATTCCTCCAATGTGGGGATGTCATTTTCTTCAATATAACCGGTACGCAAGGCTACGTCCAGTACGACAGCATAGTTGGTCAGTGTGACCAAGGGAACTTTAGCGTCCTTAAACGCCTTTTCGGCAATAGGAAAGCCATAGGTGTAGGAGGCTACCATACCGATGACTTCGCATCCGTCACGTCGGATGGCCTCTACGGCTTTCAGGCTACTAGAACCTGTCGATACGAGGTCTTCAATGACGACCACTTTCATGCCGGGACGAAGTTCTCCTTCAATCAAGTTCTCCAGCCCGTGGTCTTTAGGCGTAGAGCGTACATATACAAAGGGTAGGTTCAGCGCATCGGCTACCAGCGCGCCTTGGGGAATTGCACCCGTAGCGACACCGGCGATGGCGTCTACCTGACCAAAACGTTCCAAAATCAGACGTGTAATTTCTGTCTTAACAAAATTGCGGAGAGAAGGGTAAGAAAGCGTCTTGCGGTTATCGCAATAGAAAGGAGATTTCCATCCGGAAGCCCATGTGAAAGGATTGGCTGGTTGGATTTTTACTGCTTTGATTTTCAATAATTTCTCTGCGAATAACTTTTCTAAATTTCTCATAGTGAATTCTTGATTATATAAATTCAGATACAAAAGTACGGAAAGAGAATGAAATAAAAAAACGATGTGCGCATTTTTTTATGTGCACTTATTCATTTTCTTCGGAGAGGTCGATACAGCGGGCTATATCGTCCATTTCAAAGCCGCGTCCTAATGCGTAGCGGATCAGTTTTTCTTTCAGTTTGTATTCGCTTTCCGCATGAAGGCTTCGACGTTTGGCGTTCAGTAAAGCACGCAGGATGGAGAGATATTCTTCCTGATCCACCACTTCATTCATTAAGGGAATGTAAGTGGTCTCTGGGATGTGCTTGATTCTCAAGGCTTGAGCTATTTTGGCTTTGCCCCATTTGTCAAAACGATATTTGTCGCGGCTGAAAGCGCGGCTGAAACGCGCTTCATCCACGTAGCTTTCTTGTTCCAAAGTATTTACTATCCGTTTGATGGACTCACCTGATAGACTCCATTTGCGGAGTTTTTCTTCTATTTCCGCCCGGCAGTGCTCGGCCATTGAGCAAAGGTGGGTCATACGTTTTAAGGCTTCTTTTTCGTCTATAGTATCCATTTGTTTTAGAAATGAGGAAGCCTCTAAGTTCTTCAAGCGGGCAGTAACAAGGGGCGGTAATATACGGACTGACAGTCTGTATATTGTTCTATCTTGTTTTCACGCATCAATTGGGCTAATGCCAGGCATAGGTCTGTACTGGCCAAATCGCAAAGTTGTTCCAACTGAGCAAAGGTGCACCGCGTGTAGTGCGACAGGATGTTGTACACTTGCATGCTATTTCTCTTGATAAAGTTTAGGTTCAAATTCATGGCTTGTTCTCCTTTCATAATTTTTATTTTCTTTGTTGGTAGAACAAAGAAAAGCATTTTCAAGCGGATTCCGGTCACCCTTTAGGACTTAAAAGCATTCTTTTCGTCACTTTTTATTAAAAAACAAGTTCTTGGCTCACTAATTTGTTAGGTAAATGAGATTTTGAATGGCACACAAATGACTTAGATTTACCAAGATGACCATGGGGTGTAAAATCAAGGTGAATCTGAGTCATCTGTTTTTCATATCCTTTTTATGTAAGACTTAGTCTTTCTTATTAGCTCGCTTACGTTCTATCTCATCGAGGATTATCTTGCGCATACGCATCGACTTGGGCGTGACCTCCACGTATTCATCACCTTTGATGTACTCCAAGGCTTCCTCAAGGGAGAATTGTACGGGCGGGATAAGACGCGCTTTTTCGTCCGAACCGCTGGCGCGCATGTTGGTCAGCTTCTTCGACTTGGTAACGTTTACTACCAAGTCGTTTTCGTGTGAGTGTTCGCCTACCACCTGTCCGGCATAGACTTCCTCTTGCGGGAAGATGAAGAAGCGTCCGCGGTCCTGCAGCTTATCTATAGCGTAGGCAAAAGCCGTTCCGCTCTCCATGGCTATCATGGATCCGTTAGTGCGGCGTTCTATCTCGCCCTTATAAGGTTGGTATTCCTTGAAGCGATGTGCCATGATAGCTTCGCCCGCACTGGCGGTCAGCACGTTGGTGCGCAAGCCGATGATGCCGCGCGAAGGCATGTCGAACTCCAGATTGACACGGTCTCCTCCGGCAGTTTCCATCTTAACCATCTCCCCCTTACGTCGGGTTACCATGTCGATGATCTTGCTGGCGTATTCTTCGGGCACGTTGACCGTCAGTTCTTCCACCGGCTCGCAACGCACGCCGTCTATTTCCTTATAGATTACTTGCGGTTGTCCTACTTGAAGTTCATACCCCTCGCGACGCATGGTCTCGATGAGGACGGAGAGATGGAGTACGCCACGACCCGATACAACCCATTTACCATCCTCCTCGCTCTTCTGTACGCGTAAGGCCAGGTTTTTGTCCAGCTCTTTCATCAGACGGTCATGGATGTGACGTGAGGTAACATATTTCCCTTCTTTGCCGAAGAAGGGAGAGTCGTTGATGGTGAAGAGCATGCTCATCGTGGGCTCATCAATGGCGATGGGGGGCAACGGTTCTGGATTCTCGTAGTCGCAAATCGTGTCGCCAATCTCGAAGCCATCGATGCCTACCAGGGCGCAAATATCGCCCGATGAGACTTCAGGCACACGTACCCTGCCCATGCCTTCGAATGTATGCAGTTCTTTGATTTTCGACTTGATAATAGTACCGTCGCATTTGGCCAGCGACACGTTCATGCCTTCTCGTAGGGTGCCGCGGTGTACGCGTCCTACGGCGATACGGCCGGTATAAGACGAATAGTCCAGTGAGGTGACCAGCATCTGCGGAGTCCCTTCCAACTGTTGAGGTGCGGGAATATTCTCCAGAATGCAATCCAGCAGGGGGGTGATGTTGTCCGTAGGCTTCTGCCAGTCGGTGCTCATCCAGTTGTTTTTAGCTGAGCCATAGATGACCGGAAAATCCAGTTGCTCTTCCGTAGCGTTCAAACTGAACATCAGGTCGAATACCATTTCATATACTTCTTCGGGGCGGCAGTTCGGCTTATCCACCTTGTTCACTACCACGATAGGTTTCAGTCCTATCTGCAAAGCTTTTTGGAGGACAAAGCGGGTCTGAGGCATGGGACCCTCGAAAGCGTCTACTAGCAGTAGGCAGCCGTCCGCCATGTTGAGCACGCGTTCTACCTCACCGCCGAAGTCGCTGTGCCCCGGAGTGTCTATAATGTTGATTTTAGTACCTTTATAGTTGATAGAAACGTTTTTCGAGAGAATCGTTATACCTCGTTCACGTTCCAAGTCGTTGTTATCCAGCATCAATTCACCTGCGTTCTGGTTGTTGCGGAACAAATGTCCGGCCAGAAGCATTTTGTCTACAAGCGTCGTTTTGCCATGGTCCACGTGGGCAATGATGGCAATGTTTCTAATGTTCTGCATACAAATACCTATTATTTCGGGGTGCAAAGATAACGGTTATTTGGCATAAAATTGGTATGCTGGGGAATATTTTTCATGCAAAGCATTGTCATCTAAAAGATAATGCTTACCTTTGCGCCCTCGAAAAGAGAGAATATTTATCAACCTTTTAATTTTATCAAAAACAATTATGTATTTAGACGCTGCTAAAAAGCAAGAAATCTTCAGCAAGTACGGAAAGTCTAACACTGACACCGGATCGGTTGAGTCTCAGGTGGCATTGTTTTCCTACCGTATTGCTCGTCTGACTGAGCACATGAAGCTCAACAGAAAGGATTATAGTACAGAAAGAGCTTTAACCATGTTGGTTGCCAAACGCCGTTCGTTGCTGAACTACTTGAAGGATCGCGACATCGAGCGCTACCGTGCCATCGTGAAAGAGCTAGGCCTGCGTAAGTAATCGTCCGGTTGTCGGCAGGCGAAGATTTTAATGAAGGGAAGTCCCGGAAAGAGAAGCCTCGTTTGGAGGACTTTCCTTTCTGGGATTTCTTTTGGTTGAGAGGAGATGCCTATGGAAGTTTTTTATGCCGTTGTTATTCCTAAATACTTTTTGAATTGGTTTACATCTGTGTTCATAATCAGTGATTCGGGGAACTCGGTTTCGTGGAGTAGCTGGAGCGCATAGTCGTAGCGGGCGATGTCGAAGGAAATATGGGCATCGCTTCCCAGGATGACGGGGACTTCGTATTGCTTACATAGGTACAAAATCTCTAGATTGTTGGGACGGGCTGCCTCTTTGTGTCGGCAGGGACGGAGGGAACTGTTGTTGATTTCCAGTAGGGTGTGATGTTCCTTGGCGGCGCGTACTATGGGTTCGAACTGTAGTTGGGCGGTATCGTCACCAGGGTGGCTGATGATGTGGATGTATGGGTTTGCAATGACGCGAAGCAGGCCTTCGGTGTTTTCTTCGCGTGTTCCGGGTTGGTAGCAGAGTGAGTGAATGCCTGCTATGCGCAGGTCGAGCATTTGAAGGTAGTGTTGGTCCATATCCAGATCACCTTCGGTATTGAGGATGTTGATTTCGGCTCCCAGCATCAGTTCGATGCCATACATTTGTCGGGGAACGACATAGAGGTTGCGGAAGTAAATAGGATCACTGCTCCCCGGTATGCTGGGGGCGTGGTCGGTGATGCCCAAGAGTTTCAGTCCTTTGTGGGCAGCGGCCTGCGCCATTTCTTGCAGGGTGCTGAAGGCGTGTCCGCTGGCAAGGGTATGTGTGTGTACGTCTAATGCTATCTTCATAAGTTTACGGTTTACATAGGGTCTACATCATAATATACGTTCAAGGTACGGAAGTGTTCGTCGGACGTCAGCGTCCGTTGCACTTCCACTAAATATTCTCGTACTTTGGCCATGGTGGCTTTCTGTTCTATCTTGATGACTATCTTGCGGATAAATAACGTCTGGATACGGGCAACGGGAGGTTTGTCTGGCCCTAATACTCGGTTGCCTAACCCATTCCTCAAATAGACAGCCATTTGTTCGGCGGCTTGTTCGAGTATGTCTTCCTTGCGGTGTTTTAGGTAGACATATATTAGCCGATAATAGGGCGGATAGCGGAATTGCTGGCGTTCGGCTAACTGCCCGGTTACCATGCCTTCGAAATCGTTCCGCATAACTTGTCCGATGATGGGGTGGTCGATGCTTTTTGTCTGCAATACGACGCGTCCCCGTTTGTTTTTCCTTCCGGCTCGTCCTGCTACCTGTGCCATTAACTGGAAAGCTCGTTCGTATGCCCGGAAGTCGGGGTAATTGAGCATTGTATCGGCATTGAGGATACCGACAACGCTCACCCGGTCGAAGTCCAGGCCCTTCGACACCATTTGAGTGCCGATGAGGATGTCCGTTTTGCCTTGCTCAAAGTCTGCGATGATGCGTTCGTAGGCCCTTCGTGTGCGGGTT
This sequence comes from uncultured Bacteroides sp., assembly GCA_944322275.1. Classification (GTDB taxonomy): domain Bacteria; phylum Bacteroidota; class Bacteroidia; order Bacteroidales; family Bacteroidaceae; genus Bacteroides. The sequence continues at coordinate 15,136 of CALUOV010000019.1, forward strand.
GTATCAAGGTCCATACGGGCTACGCGTGCAGAGGGAAACAGGGCTTTTATGTCGTCTTCTATCTTCTCCGTACCGAAACCGCGGTTACGCAAGTCTATTCCCTCGCAGGCGGGGCATTTGCGGGGGACAGGGATGGTGTAGCCGCAATAATGGCACGTCAGCATGTTCAGTCCCTTGTGATAGGTCAGGCTGACATCGCAGTTTTTGCATTTAGGCACCCAACCGCAAGTGTGGCATTCTATCATGGGGGCAAATCCCCGGCGGTTTTGAAACAGGATAACTTGTTCCTTTTGTTCCAGTGCCTGTCGCACGTATTGCAATAGGGCGGGAGAGAAGGGGCCATTCATGCGCTTCTTCCGCTGCAGCTCTTTGATGTCCACGGGGATGATTTCGGGCAGTTGCATTTCTTTGTACCGCTCTTTCAGTTCTACTAAGGCATATTTGCCTCCTTCGGTGGCGTTATACCAGCTCTCCACGCTGGGAGTTGCCGTTCCCAAAATTGTCTTGGCATCGTACATCGATGCCAACACGAGGGCAGCGTTACGGGCATGATAGCGTGGAGCAGGGTCTTGCTGTTTGTACGTATTTTCATGTTCCTCGTCCACAATGACCAATCCCAGACGGGTAAAAGGCAGAAAGACGGAGGAACGTACTCCCAGGATGATGTCATAGGGTCGGTCGGAAAGTTGTTTTTGCCATACTTCCACTCGTTCAGCATCGGGAAACTTGGAGTGGTAAACGCCCAAATGCGTTCCGAACACTCGGCGCAGCCGTTCGGTGATTTGGGCCGTAAGCGCGATTTCGGGCAACAGATAGAGCACTTGTTTGCCTTGGTGCAAAGCATCGGCTATCAAGTGGATGTAAATCTCCGTTTTTCCGCTGGCAGTCACGCCATGCAGGAGGCAGACTTGTTTCGTCAGGAAAGAGGAAAGAATGGCGTTGTATGCTTTTTGCTGGTGGACGTTCAGTTCGTTGAGTGGGGAGACGTTTTGCTCTATGTCTGCCAGGCGGCCTATCTCCCGATGGTAGACTTCGAATACGCCTCGGCCGACCAAGGCGGAAAATACAGCCGGTGTAGCTCCGCTTTGTTTCAACAGCTCGGCCTTTGACACTTCTTTCACTTCTCTTTCTCCCAGGCAGCCGGAAAGCTCGATGTATTTCATCAGTAAGTCCAGTTGCTTGGGGGCGCGGCGTTGAAGTTCATCGAAGAAGAAATGAAGCCGCCGTTCGTTACGGGCCGCCTCGGTGAGCCGCACCCGCGTTTCCTCCTTGGGCTTATACGTGCGTTTCAGTTCTTCTTTGACAAAGATGGCTTCCTTGTCCAAGAGTGATTTTATCACTCCCAGAATGTTCTTCAGTCCGCTATCTTTTTCCAATCGGGTGACAGCCTGCGTGGGCTCATCGGCCAGCAAGGCCATGATCTTCCGTTCGCGTTCGCTCAGGCGTTCTTCTCCTTCAAAGTCAGGATTGGCTTCCACCACCGTCTCGCTCTCCAGTTTCAGTCCCGAAGGCAAGGCTGCCTTGTACACATCACCCTGCGTACAAAGATAATAGTCGGCCAGCCACTCCCAAAAGCGGAATTGGGTAGGGAGTAATATCGGGCGTTCATCCAGCATTGCCGAAACTTCTTTCACCTCATAATCCTGCGGTCTCAGATAATGTACGTTGCGTACAATGCCGGTATAATATTTTTTCTTCCCGAAAGGGACCACCACTCGGCAACCTATCTGCACACGATCCGCCATCTCCGAAGGCAAGGCGTACGTGAAACAGGCGTGAAGTGGCAGAGGCACTATGACATCGACAAACTTTTCCATCACGCTGCAAAGATACAAAGAGTTTGGGAAAGCGAAAGAATGTTTCCGCGCTTCTTTGGCAAAGACTCTAGTCTTTCTATGGGAGGACTAGAGTCTCCTCGGAGCGGAACGCTGGGCGCCATTAAAACATGTAAGCAAGTGATATCTGCCACGTGCGGTATTTGGAGTCAACGTCACCCACATTCCTCAGTTTGAAGCTGTCACCCAGGGGAATGTTGTAATTGACGCCTATCTGCAAATGCTGTATCAGTTTGACGCCGGCACCTACGTTCAGGCTGACTAGTTTTTTCTTAGCCTCCAGTTCGGCTATATCAATGTCCTTGAAGTTGAAGTAAAAATCAGGGCCTGCAGCGATGAACACGCCAAACATGCTTCCCAGGCCGATAGTGTACTTCAAATTGATAGGGATGTCCAGTCCTTGTTGCTTGTACTCCCCTTCACCTCTTTGTGAGTAAAGCAATGACGCATCTATGCCTAATCCGATAAGAGGTATGGTGGCTTCTGCCATCGGACCGATGAAGAATCCGGTCGTGTTGTCTTTCACTCCTCTAAAGTTAGAATCCAGTTTGGACAAGTTGAGGCCACCTTTCACTCCCCATTGCAATTGCGCTTGGGCCGGTATCGCAAGGCATATGCAGCCTGCTAATACCAATAATACACCTAAAGCTTTCTTCATAATTCTATCTCTTTTAAAAGTTTTGCCCAAATATATGCAAAATAATCCATAGAAACAGCACAAAATTAAAGAAAACATGTTACCTTTGCGGCGCAAAAGCAAGGAAAGATGCCGGAGTGGTCGATCGGGCCGCACTCGAAATGCGGTGAACGGGCAACTGTTCCCAGGGTTCGAATCCCTGTCTTTCCGCTGACAGGCAATAAGTTATAGGAATTAGACGTAAAAGTTTAGTTCCTATTTTTTTGTTTGGAAAGGCAGATTTGTAGCGTTGTTTTTTATGTTAGCCTTAGAAAATCCTTAGAGTTTCTCTGCCAATCCTTAGGGCTCTTTGAGGGTGAGACTGATGGAGAGTCCGGTTAATGAAGAAAGACTGCCGTATTTTTCTTGAAGGGCGGTGATGTCTTTCTTATACTTTTTAGGGATAGGCTCGTTGCTGTCTTTTTTTACGCTTGCACTTGGCGCAGCATTTTCCAAGCGATTAGGAACTGAAATTTGTTCCATTCCTAATATTCTTGCTATAAATTGTTCAAACATAAAGCATTGATTTATATTCAAATATTAGGATTTGGACGGATTTGAAACGCAAAAATAATAAAATGAGGCCATTCCAAGTTTCTTGAAATGACCTCATCCCGTCCCAATAAAATATTTATGGTTCGTATGGACCATTATAAGGAGCCTCCTCGTGTAAATCCATATTTGCAAGTTCCAAAAGGAAATCTTTTCCAAAATTAGCATCTGCAGGTAATATCTCTTTCCACATTTCTGCAAATCGGTTCTCTCCAGGTCTTGGAGATAGGACTATACCTTTCTTATTATTTCGCTTTTCCGATTTTATCAATTTGCCGTGTTGGTAGATTTCTTTTAATTCGATATCACCTTCTCTTATATATATTTCCCCGTGTAGATTTCCATTATTATCAAACTTTAATGAACGTTCCGCTATATCCGATAATTTCCGATCAACATAGGTATGCGTATTTATAAACTCACCTATCGCGTCAAAAGCCCCGGCCATTCTTTCATCTATTGCCCTATAAGCATATGTTTCATTTTCATTGTTAAAATAATAGTATTGTGTACCATTCTTATCCCAGGAATTATTTTTATAATATGCCATGATTATACCTTTTGAGCCATTTTTGAGTCCAAATCGCTCCAATGTACATAAACCATTTTTCTTTCCCATCTTATAATTTATGGTTAGTCGGCGGCGCAATCTATTTTCAATGAATTCCTCAAATACCCATTTCCCATTTTTAGTTCCTTTATAGAAAGTCCCTTCCACAGAATATTTGGATCCTCCCCTATTATATGAATGACTTAACCATCGGTAGCCATTCCATATATGAAACTTACCATGAAGTATGCGACTGTTTTTTTGTGTATAATATTGATATTCCACATCTTCAAATGTATATGTATACTTAGTTTCAGGTTGTCCCCAAGGACTATTAGTAAATTCTCCTGTTCGGTAATTTTCATTTCTATAGGTCTCTAAACGAGACTGCAGCCGTGCATCTTCCGCTTGCCTGTATTTGTCAAGGCGCTCCTCGGTTAATAATAATTTGCTTTTAACAACAGTGGATATTTGTGATAACAGATTACTCAAACTCGTTTCGTTCGTAAGTTGAAATGAAGTCTGATAATTGTACGGGTTCTTAACTTTTACCTCATAGTTTTCTTGACTATTCCCTATGGTAAAAGAATAATCATTTGCAGAAAACACAATATACCCTTTCCCCGTCAACAGTTTATCATTCGACCATTCCCCGTCTATTGTAACAATAGGCTTGTTCATTTCAAGGACTCCTTTCCCATTTCTTTGAGAATTCTTGATACTCCCCTGGTATTTATCTCCATTATTATATATAGCAAGCCCGTCCATATTTCCATCCATGTCAATAGTACCCTCGAAAGACGAGATTGCCAACTGATCGCTATCGTCAAATTTAAGTTTGCACTTTCCGGCAAATTTCCCATTTTCCCATTTGCCGTCATAGCTATCCCCGTTCAATACCATTTTCCCATTTCCTGTAAACGGAACACCTTCTGCTATTCTTCCGGTATATGAAAAATCATCGCCTATAGTAGCCTTACAATATCCATCCATGAATTTTCCTCTCACCCATTTCCCGTTAAAAATTCCATCCCCAATATTACCGTTCGAATCGCCAGTATATATCTTTTTATTATTCCATATTCCACTTGCCCAACCTCCACTAGCATAAGTCATTTTACCTTCTGAGAAATCCATGTCTACAAAAGTACCCTCGTAAATATTGTTTGCAGAATCTATCATTTTACCCTCCTCTATTTCTCCATAAGACCATGTACCTTCATAGATTTCCAAGATTTTAACTTTAGGAGCTACAAATTGTTTGGCAAATTCAAATACATCTTCTATGTCCTGTTGTTTCTTGTTTTTTACAACTAGCCGTCCTTGTCCATGTATTACCCCATTGACCCATTCTCCCTCATAAAAGTCTCCATTAGCATAATACATTTTCCCAAATCCGTTAGGTTGGTCTTTTTTCATTTTTCCTTCATAGTAATCACCATTAGGATATTTCTTTTTCTTAGCTTCTACTGTATTGGGTATAAATAAAGCAAAGATTAGTGGTAATATAAATATGAGCTTATTCATTGTATCTATTCATTAGTGTTATTCACAATAAATTTTTTAATCGCATCCTCTATATTACAGAGATTCTTAGGATTCTTTACTACACGATTTTCACCACTCTCATTAATAAAAGAAATCGAATAATCAGTCAAACTAGTAACTATATTCATAAACTGAGTGGCATTTTCTCCCCACATAACAACTCCAATGTCATCATACATGGCGCCTCCACCAGCTTGGTGATATTTATCATTAAATGCAAGATTATAGATTTTACCTGAATCATTGTCTTTTATTAGAATTTTATCAATGCTGATACTCGAATAACCAAAGTCATTGGTACACAGCAAAATCACACCATTCCAAAAAGCCCCAATCCATATATCTGCGTATGGCACTAAATCGTAATCGGCCATTAAACTATAATAAGCCATCGGTTGTGACTTAATATCTTCATCAAATTCATCTTTATTATATTTTAGTTCCCATCCTTCAGTATTATAATATATTTCACCATCTGATTGAACAACCCTTCCATCTATAGTTGTTTCTATATCTAATTTATCAGTATCAGGGTTATAAGTTAATACAGAACCTGGCATATTCACTCGGACATGTCCGTAATCCTCATATAATAAGATGAAATATTTTCCATCATTTTGAATATATGCAAATGTAGAATTCATATCATAAAAAAATCTATTAAGAATCATGTCGTAATAGGCCTGACTTTTTGAATAAATCAGTTGATTTTTTACAATAGAGTCTTGAAGCATTTTATGGACGGTATCAATATCCAGTCCATAACGTTCCAATGGTCTTGCATCGTCTTTAGCAGTTCTTTTATAGTCTTCCACTGCTTCTGCATAGATTTTATTGAAAATTTCTTTCAAAGGATATGCTGATTCTGCTTGCTGTTTGTTGGATGAATTTCCACATCCTATCAATCCACAACTAAAGAAACATATAAATACTATTCCTAATAGATTTATTTTGGCGTTCATAATTCATTGCGTTTATTTGTTATATACTCTAATAACATCATCCCCCAATTTATTGATGAAGACATCTACAAACTCTTGTACGGTATTCCCGTTCAACTCTTCCGGTATAGTAATTCGAGAGTCACTGAATTCTTGATAAAATTCACGACCATCTGCATAAACTTTTATTCTTAAAGTTATAGGAGGCATTAAATAATCTATTTCTAATCGCACAAATAAATCGCTAAATAGCTCGTCAAAAAAATTAGCATTCCAATTAGTACGTTTCACCAAATAAATTTTAGTATTTGGTTCACGTGCTAAGATTTCATTTAAGGATTGATCTGCCACAGTAAAAAAGACCAGCAAAATTTCTTCCAAATCTTTTGTCGGATGTAACAATTCCTCTTTTAATTGAGATAATGTTTGGCTCATAGCTTTTCTCCTATGTACTACAAGCCTCCGAGTAGTGATTAGATTAACAAAAAGAAAGGCGTGAGGCTTGTCTTGCTTGTTCATCAAAACTGAGGCATCGCCAAACGCCTTACCATAAAATGAACGAAGAAACAATACCCACGCCGTTGCATTATGCAAAAAGATATACATGGTTAATATCTTCTATACATATACAAACAGAATGAGCGTCATATTTCCTTCTGTCCCTTATGGTGAAATTTTGGCGATTTTCAGTTTTAGGACGAAGCAAAAAACGCTTTCTATGTTTATGTCCGGCCATTTCTCCGGTCAGACAATTGCAAATATACGTTTTTTGTTCAATATGACGCTCTTTTAGTGAGTATTATTTCTTCAAATATAAGGTTTTTAGTGCTTTTTCAGGTGGAGAAACAAGAAAAAATTAAGAAGAAGAACTATTTTTATTTCTCTTCTTATCTAATAACGGTGTAATTAGGTCCAAAACTTCTTTTCAAATATCTTCATCAGAATGATATAATAACTCCAATTCAAATCCTTTTCAACAAGCAACATCAGAAACACAGGTTATCACCTCATATCATTCTTCTTGAACCAAAAATTTCTTATTCTTTATATAAGATATATGAGAGAAAAAATTACACTACTTGTCCAAGTCGATATAGTTCTCGGCCATTAATAAAAAAGGTGAAAACAAAAAAGAAAGAAGGACCATAGTTTGATCCCTGAAATATGGTTTTGATCTTTGCCATAAATGTAGAATCGTAGAATTATGCGCAAAGGTACATAGAAGTAACAATATGAACCAATTTTCAACACCTGTTTAAAAATGAAGATTGTATCATATTCTGCTTGTTGGATAAAAGTCGCGGAAGCATCCGCAGAATGCTTTTTTATTCAGAAGTAGAGTGATTAATAAACCACTGCTCAAGCCGTCAATTATTCACTTGATAAGTGGTTAACTATTCATTTGACCAGTGGTTAATTAATCACTTGATAAAGGATTCATAAGGATTTTATGTCTGTTTAAATACCTGAATATAAACACTATATGCATGGTGCTTAATAGCGATAAACGGAAAAATAGAATCAGTTTGTTATTCGTCAACCCATGCGACTTGAGCCATGCGCGCTACTTCAAGGTAATGCTCTATCGGTTCCTTTTTTCTTTATAGTAGATGAGGCTTTCGAGGGATCAGGGATGGAGCGAATATATTGGGTTTGCGGTTATTAAGAGTACACAGATTAAATGAAGATAAATTTTGTTCCTCATTTTTTTATATTATTTTTGCCGAAAAGACATAAGGCCATGAAAAATAAAGTATATTATCTATATCGTGTTATGAATCAGTCGCATTCTATTTTATCGGTGCTTTTGTTGGCATTGTTCTGTGCTGTGGCGCATGCGCAGGATAAATCGGATTCTGTTCGCATCATTCCCGCTGATGAACGCACCGAACTCTATTTGCCTTTGCTGCAAGGCAAAAGGGTGGCGCTGCTGGCCAATCATACCGCACAGGTCGGTGAACGCCATTTGTTGGACTTGCTTTTAGCAGAAGGCGTCAGTGTGACGGGTGTATTCAGTCCCGAACACGGCTTTCGTGGTACAGTGGAGGCTGGAGGAACGGTGCAGAGTTCGGTCGATGAAAGGACAGGTGTGCCCATTTTGTCGCTCTACGGTGGAGGGCGTAGCAAAGGACCATCCGAACGGGACATGCAGACGTTCGATCTGCTGGTTGTGGACCTGCAAGACGTGGGGCTGCGCTTTTATACTTATTATATTAGTATGTTCTACATGATGGACGCCTGCGCTTCCCGTGGCAAGGAAGTGGTGGTGCTGGACAGGCCTAATCCAAATGGCTTTTACGTGGATGGGCCTGTGCTGGATGTTGCCCGATATAAGTCTGGTATAGGCCTGTTGCCTATCCCCGTGGTACATGGCATGACGTTGGGTGAATTGGCAAGGATGATTAACGGTGAGGGATGGCTGACAAACGGGCGGCAATGCCGGCTCAAAGTAATTCCATGTGCACACTATACCCGCCGGTCGCTTTACCGTTTGCCCTCGGCTCCTTCGCCCAACCTGCCCAATATGCAGGCTGTTTATCTCTATCCTAGCTTGTGCCTGTTCGAGGGGACGGTGGTCAGCTTGGGCCGCGGCACGGACAAGCCTTTCCAGGTGTATGGCCATCCACTGATGGAAGGGGGCCCTTACTCGTTTACTCCGCGAAGCATTTCCGCCGCCAAGAATCCGCCTCAATGCGACAAACTGTGTCATGGTTTTGATCTCTCCACTATGCCCCAAGACAGCATCCGTAAGCGTGGTCTCGATCTGACTTATGTCATCGATGCCTACCGACGGCTCAATATGGGCGACCGCTTCTTCACCTCCTTTTTCGAGCGGCTGATAGGTGTGGACTATGTGCGGCGGATGATTGAGCAGGGTTGTTCGGCGGATGAGATACGTGCTTGCTGGCAGGAGGATGTAGAGCGGTTTAAAGAACAACGGAAACCTTATTTGCTTTATACAGAATGAATACTCCTTGGATTATCCTCACGACTATCGCCTGCTATTTTGTCGCGCTCGTGCTGCTTTCCTGGATGCGGAGCCGTCGGGCGGATAACGCTGCCTTTTTTACCGGAGGACGTAGCTCTTCGTGGCTGACGGCTACACTGGCCATGGTTGGGGCCAGCATTTCGGGGGTGACTTTCATCTCAGTTCCTGGTGCCGTGGACACGGGCGGATATGCCTATATGCAGATGGTGCTGGGCTTTTTTGTAGGCGCCGTGGTGGTGGCAGCAGTGCTTATTCCTCTGTTCTACAGGATGAACCTGACTAGTATCTATGGCTATCTGGAGCAACGTTTTGGCGGGACATCGTGCCGCACGGGAGCGTGGATATTCTTTATCAGCAAGATGTTAGGAGCATCGGTGAGATTCTTCGTGGTGTGCGCGGTATTGCAGCCATTGGTGTTTGAGCCGTTGCACGTTCCCTTTGCGGTAGGAGTAGTTCTCACCGTGACTCTGATTTGGCTTTATTCCTTTCGTGGCGGTGTGAAGTCCATGATAGGGACAGATGTGCTGAAGACGCTGTGCCTGGTCGCTTCGGTGGTGTGTTGCATTGGTTGCATCGCCCACAGCCTGAACCTGAGCCTGACGGAGCTTCCGGCTGCGGTGGCAAGTCATCCCACTAGTCAGGTTTTTTTCTTCGACCATCCCGGTGATGGGCACTACTTTTGGAAGCAGTTTTTGGCGGGCATCTTCTTGATGATAGCCACTACAGGGCTGGATCAGGATCTGATGCAACGCACGTTGTCTTGCCGCAATCCGCGCGATGCCCAAAAGAACATGATACTGAGCGCATTCGTACAGATATTTGTCATCGGTTTGTTTCTGGTATTGGGTACGTTGCTGTATGTTTATGCCGATGTTCGGCTTTCGGGTGTATCCATTAGAGGTGATGCTCTTTTCGGCCGGGTGGTGTGGAGCGATGATTTTCCTTTGGCTGTAGGCGTTATCTTCATTATCGGGCTGATCTCGGCTGCTTATTCCGCTGCAGGCTCTGCGCTGACGGCTTTGACCACCTCCTTCACCGTGGACATTCTGAAAGCTGACCGGACACAAAGCGAACGAGACTTGACTTTGACCCGACGTTTGGTGCATGTCGTCATGTCACTGCTGATGGCACTGGTCATTGTCGTCTTCTACGAACTGAACGATGACAGCGCTATTAATGCTGTTTACAGTCTGGCGGCTTACACGTATGGTCCCCTCTTGGGCATGTTCGGCTTCGGGCTAGTCTGTCGGCGGACTGTGTGTGATCGGTGGGTCCCCATTGTAACGGCAGTCTCTCCTTTGCTGTGTTATGTGCTGCAAAGTCATAGTGAAATCTGGTTCGGGGGGTGGCAAATTAGTTTCGAGCTACTCATCATCAACGCTACGGTCACTGCCTTCGGACTGCTGTGCATTAGCAGGCATCCTTAACAGGCATCCCTCTCGGTCTGGCATATCAGCGTATAAAACTATCAACACATTAATACATTAAACCCATGTACACACTTTTTGATTCCTCTACGAAAAATATCCGCCAGATAGCCACGCAAGCCGATGGCGGTTGTATCCTTTTATGTACTACTCCGGCTTCCATCCGCTGGGGGCAATTCGCCTTGGAGCGTATGAAGCGCATTTTGTACGATAGTGGAGCGGGACTTGTCTATGCCGACTATCGGAAAGAAACGGCAGACGGTCTTGCGGATATGCCGCTTATAGACTATCAGGCAGGAGCGCTTCGCGATGATTTCGACTTTGGTCCCGTCCTGCTACTGCGGACTGAAGCCTTGCGGGAAGCAGCGGCACGCATGAGCGAAGACTATACTTACGCCGGTCTGTACGACCTGCGCTTGAAACTTTCCGAACGTTGCCCTATTGTACACATCAACGAATATCTTTATACGGTGCTGAACGTCAAACCAAAGGAGGAAAGTATGTTTGCCTACGTAGACCCGCGCAACCGCTATCGTCAGTTGGAGATGGAAGCTGCCTGCACCCGCCACTTGCACGCAATCAATGCTTGGCTGAAGCCGGTGTCTGCCTCCATCAATCTGTCAGAAGGCAGGTTCGCTTGCGAGGCATCGGTCATTATTCCTGTGTACAATCGTGTGCGCACTATCTGTGACGCCATCCGCTCGGCCCTTCAGCAAGAAACCGATTTCGCCTATAACGTTCTGGTTGTTGACAACCACTCCACAGACGGTACCACGGAAGCCATCCGGAAAATGGCGGAGGCGGACAATCGCCTTATCCATCTCATCCCCGAACGGACGGATCTGGGCATAGGTGGTTGTTGGAACTTGGCCGTGAGACATGAGGCTTGTGGACGATTTGCTGTGCAACTGGACAGTGATGATCTTTACAAGGACAGCCACACGTTGTCCACTTTGATACATGCCTTTTACGAACAACAATGCGCCATGCTAGTAGGCTCGTATCTAATGACGGACTTTCAGCTGAACGTCCTTCCTCCCGGTCTTATTGACCACCGCGAATGGACGGCGGACAACGGACACAACAATCTGCTGCGGGTGAATGGAGTGGGGGCGCCGCGAGCTTTCTACACCCCCGTTCTGCGTCAAACTCTGGCTCCTGATGTCAGTTATGGCGAGGACTATGCCTTGGCCTTGCAGTTCAGCCGGTGTTACCGGATAGGGCGAGTGTTCGAGCCTGTTTATCTGTGCCGTCGTTGGGAGGGTAATTCAGATGCAGCCCCCAGTAGGGAGCTCTCCAATGCCCGCAACCTGTACAAAGATCGTTTGCGTACCTGGGAGTTACAGGCACGCATCACCTTAAACACCACGACCCATGATGAATGAAGAAGCCTTCGACTTACTACAGAGGCAGCTGTCCCTGTGGAAAACCGCCCGTGACAATTACCGTGCTCTGTCTGAAGTTCGAACTCGGGAACTATGGGTCGGTGAGGTTCCCTATAGGATACAACACAATCCTGTTCGCATCGTCTCGTCAGGGGCAAAGGTCGATGACGCGTCCATTGCCAGGCGCCCGTGCTTTCTCTGTTCGTCTCATCGCCCGGTGGGGCAGCTCAACATTCCTCTATTAGGGCATTATGAACTATTGGTCAATCCTTTTCCGATCTTTCCTCGACACTTTACCATCGTGGAGAAAGAACACCTGCCCCAGCGTATCGCATCCCGTTTCGGCGATTTGTTGGCATTGGCCCGCTTACTGAATGGCTACACCCTTTTTTATAACGGTCCTCGTTGCGGCGCGTCCGCTCCTGATCATGCCCATTTCCAAGCAGGTAGCCGTGGTTTCCTGCCTATAGAAGGCATCTGGCGGGCATGGATAGACCATGAAATCGCACGGACAGCTGATGCGGTCCTTTATCGGCTGAACGATGCGCCCCGTACCACACTTGTCATCGAATCAAGCAGCGTAGAGTCCGCTTGCCGGCTCTTCCGAAGAATCTGCCGGGCATTGCCTATCCCTGCCGGAGAAGAAGAACCCCGTATGAACGTATTGGCCCTATATAAAGAGAATCATTGGGAAACGTTTGTTTTCCCTCGTTCCAAGCACCGTCCCTCTTGTTTCGATGCGGATGGAGATACCCGCCTGCTATGTAGCCCGGCATCGGTAGACCTTGGTGGGGTGTTCATTCTCCCGCGCGAAGAAGATTTTCTAAAGATTACGGAGGATGATGTAAGGCAGATACTTTGCGAAGTCTGCTTGCCATTCGCCTCTTTTAAAATAGAATGACTTATGAAATATGAACCTTTGATACGTGTCGGAATCCTTTCAGCGCCCAGCATCGTATTTACTTTGTCCGCAACCTACAGGCTGAACGGACAAATCCTGATGACGGGACAGCAGAAAGCCGTATACGTCGACGGGCACATCAGCCTGAACGGACAATTTTACGATGACCTGTTGCTGGAACCTCAAGACGGCATGCAGGCATCATTCCTTTTGCACAACGTTACTATCGGCATCGGTTTCCATTGGCAACGCAACGAAGACCAGCGTTTCCAGGGTGCATTGCATTTGATGATCGAGGAGGACAAGCTGACAGCCATCAACGTTATCCCTGCGGAGGCGTACTTGACCAGTGTCATATCCAGCGAGATGAATGCAGAAGCACCCACAGAGTTGCTGAAAGCGCATGCCGTCATTTCGAGAAGCTGGCTGCTCGCGTCCGGACTTGCTTGGGGAGAGAAACCGGTAGAGAAGCAGGACGGTTCGCTCGTCTGGTATGAGCGGTCTGCACATACACACTTTGATGTTTGCGCAGACGACCATTGCCAGCGTTATCAGGGCATCACTCGAGCTTCGAACGCGCAAGTGCGGAAAGCTATAGCCGATACATACGGTGAAGTACTGATGTATAAGGGAGAGATATGCGACGCCCGATTCTCCAAATGCTGCGGAGGAGCCATGGAAGAATTCCAATACTGCTGGGCTGACACGCCGCGCCCCTATCTGCAACGGGGACGGGACTGGTGCGCAGACAAAGGCCTTGCCGTACTGCCCGACCTTACGGACGAAGCTGAGGCCGAACGCTGGATACGCTCTACGCCACCAGCATTCTGTCACACAGACGACTCGCGCATTCTCGCACGCATACTGAACAATTACGACTGCGAAACGCCCGATTTCTACCGCTGGCACGTGGAATACACGCAGGAAGAACTGGCCGATTTGATACGCGAACGCTCCGGAGTGGATTTCGGCCATATCGTAGACCTCGTTCCCGTGGCACGCGGAACCAGCGGACGACTGTGGCAGCTGAAAATAGTAGGCACACGGCTTACACGCGTCATAGGGAAGGAGCTCGAAATACGCCACACGCTGTCGCGGACGCATCTGTACAGCTCCGCATTCGTGACCGACAAAACGGACTACCGACCCGATGGCCTGCCAGGACGCTTCGTCCTCGTCGGAGCAGGCTGGGGGCACGGTGTCGGACTCTGTCAGATCGGAGCCGCAGTCATGGCCCTGCGCGGCTATGGATACAAGCAGATTCTGAATCATTACTATGCGGGAGCAGTCATAGCGCCCGCCTATCACATTCAAAAACAAAGCCTATGAGACGACCGAATACACCTTGGGCCTGGGTGCCCTCCCTTTATTTCGCCGAAGGACTGCCCTATGTGGCCGTCATGACGCTCTCCGTCATCCTCTACAAACGCCTCGGACTGGGCAATGCAGAGATAGCACTCTATACCTCATGGCTCTACTTGCCGTGGACCATCAAGCCCCTGTGGAGCCCCATTGTCGACCTGCTCAAGTCCAAACGCTGGTGGATCGTATGCATGCAGGCGTTGGTCGGAGCCGCACTGGCGGGAGTGGCCTTTTTCATACCCGCACAGTGGTGGGTGCAGGCCTCGCTTGCCTGTTTCTGGCTGATAGCGTTCGCATCCGCAACGCACGACATAGCCGCCGACGGATTCTACATGGCGGCGCTACCCACGGAAGGGCAGTCGTTCTTCGTCGGCATACGCAACACGTTCTACCGCCTCGCCTCCATCTTCGGACAGGGCGTGCTGGTGATGATAGCCGGATGGCTCGAAGTCACAACCGGAAGCATCGGCCTGGCCTGGAGCCTTACGTTCTATCTGACGGCGGCCTTGTTCCTTGCGCTGACGGCATGGCACGCGTTCGCACTTCCGCGCCCGGCGTCCGACGCTGCGGCCCGAAGGCTTTCCGTCGGACAGCTGGCGCGCGAGTTTGCGGGCACCTTCGCGTCTTTCTTCCGCAAGGGTCACTTGGGGCTTATCCTGTTCTTCCTGCTCACCTACCGGCTGGGCGAGTCGCAACTGGTCAAGATCGTGTCGCCCTTCCTGCTCGACGCACCCGAGCATGGAGGCTTGGGACTGGGAACCGCCACCGTAGGCATGATCTACGGCACCATAGGCGTGGCGGCACTGCTGGCGGGCGGCATCGCAG
>CALUOV010000020.1 GCA_944322275.1 uncultured Bacteroides sp.
GACAAAGGTAGTCGGTTTTCTTGACATGCGCAAGGGGTCGGGGGATATTTTTTTCTTATCGGGTGGTTTGGGCTTGTATTACCTCCAAGCAGATGGCATCCTGCAACGCCCGTGCCGCCCGTGCCGAAAGCGCGTTCTGCACCATAATGGCAAACGCCACCCAATGCCCCGACTTCGTCTGCAAGTAACCCGCCAGGCAGTTGACGCCGGTGTACGAGCCCGTCTTGGCATGCACACGCTTGAAGCCCGGCGTGCCGTAGCCCATACGGTACTTCAGCGTGCCGTCCACACCGCTGACGGGCAGAGCACGATAGAGGGGAGCGAAGAGCTCGGTGCGTGCATAGGCGTACTTCAGCACGGCCACCAGCAGTTCGGGCGACAGATAGTCGTAGTGAGAGAGGCCGCAACCGTCGGCCAGGCTATAGCGTTTGGGGTTCAGTCCGGCTTGACGGATGAGCTTGCGCATCACGTCCAGCCCGTCATCGGCGGATACTTTCTTCTTGTGCATAGCTTGCGCCCCGGTGCGGCAGAGCACGGCTTCGGCATTCAGGTTGTCGCTCTCTTTCAGCATCTCGTCCAACACGGCTTGGAAAGATGTTTCGTAGACGGCCAACTCCACCACCGCACTGTCCGGCAACTGCCCGAAGCGATAGGCGGCACGGATACCCTCGCGTGTGCTGTCCGTCACAGCCGTGCAGCGGATACCCGCCCGCATCAGTTTCTCGGTGAGCACATGCAGGAAGAAACTACCGGAGTCGAACAGGCTCATCTCCCTACCCTCGCTGCGGCTTACGTTGCCCGTCAGGGTGATGACGTTGCTGTGGTGCATCCAGTCGCGGCTCACCTTCAGCGGTCCTGCCCCGGAAGAGCGGCTGCGCGTGCGGTTATCCAATAGGTAATAGGTAGAAGCCGGATAGCCCCGCACGAAAGCCGGAAAGCCCGCTTCGTCCGGACGGATGGAAATCTGCAGCGCGCCTTTGTTCAGCATCAGGGGAGACATATAGGGTTGATAAGCCGCCGGAGCGTCGTCCCATAGCCAGCCTTCACCCCAATAGAGCGAGTCCTTCAGCGAGACGTCGCCCACGATGTCGCCATCTATCACACGGACACCCCGTTCTTTCAGACCGGCCACCAGTTGCTCCATGGCGTCCTCGTCAAACTCCGGGTCCATGTCGCCCACGGCATATAGGTTGCCTTTCAGTGTGTCGCCTTGCTGCGTGCCGTCCGTGCAGAGCCGGGTGCGGAAAGGCCGGTTGGCATCCGGCGTGGCCAGTGCCGTAATGGCGGTCATCAGTTTCATGGTCGAAGCAGGGCGTGACAACTTATCCGCCCGGTGCTCGTAGAGCGTACGTCCCTGACTGAGATCATAGATGCAGACACCCGCCTCCGCTCCGCGCGGCATCTCATGCGCCAGCAGGGTGTCTATGCGTGCCTTCAGCAAGCTGTCGGGGTTGGCGGCAAAGAGATTCGTGAAAGCGGTAAGACAGAGAAAGACAAACGCCACACCCCGCCAGCTGCCCGTCCGTTTCCAATCCGGCAAATGATACATCGTGTAAATAATAAATTGTAAATAGTAAATAGTCAAAGTGCTTCGCGGAATATCTCGCCTACCGTAGGATGCGGGAAAACAATTCGTTTCCATTCCTCCGCCTTCAGCCTCAGGTCGATGGCCATGGCGGCAAGGGTAATGATTTCCGAAGCGGGATTGCCCAGCACATGTGCGCCCAGTATCGTATCATCCTCGCCAAGGAGCAGCTTGCACAAGCCGTTCACTCCTTCATTCTCCGCCACGAAACGTCCGCTGTAGGCCATGGGAAGTCTGACCGCCCGATAGGCAACGCCTTTCCGCTTCAGCGACTCTTCCGTCTCGCCTACGCCCGCCACTTCGGGATTGGTGTACACCACGCCGGGAATGGCCCGGTAGCTCATCGTGTCCGCAAGCCCCCGGATGGCGTTCACCGCCACTTCGGCCTCGCGCACGGCGGTATGCGCCAACAGAGAACAACCCGTCAGGTCACCGCATACATACACACCGGGAACCGAGGTACGCATGTGTTCATCCACTTCAATACGTCCCCGTTCCGTAGTTTGCAGGTTCAAGTTCTCCAGACCGAATCCCCTGACCACGGGCCGGCGTCCCACGCTCATCAGCAGACGGTCGGCGGTTATCGTACCTGCACCCTCGGCATCTTCATAAGCCACCTGCACCTGCGGGTTACCTTCTTCCGCCGTCACGTTACGCAAGGCAGTCACTTTGGCACCCAGCTTGAACGTCACACCCCGCTTGGCATATTCGGCACGGAGCAAAGCGGAAATCTC
Source organism: uncultured Bacteroides sp. (assembly GCA_944322275.1). Classification (GTDB taxonomy): domain Bacteria; phylum Bacteroidota; class Bacteroidia; order Bacteroidales; family Bacteroidaceae; genus Bacteroides. The sequence goes on from CALUOV010000020.1 coordinate 2,320, forward strand.
ACGGTCCATGCCTCCCAGAATCTCGTCCATCATCTCTACAACAGTCACCTGCGTGCCCAGACTGTTGAAGAACGAAGCGAACTCCATACCGATGACTCCTCCGCCGATGATGACCAAATGTTCAGGCTGCTCCTTGCACTCCAAGGCGTCGCGATGTGTCCAATAAGACACAATGTCCGTACCCGCAATAGGCGGAATGAACGTCTCCGAACCGGTGCAAAGCAACAGGTTGTCGCATTCGTACACCTCCTCGCCGCAGCGCACGTGATTCTTGTCTTCTATTGTAGCCGTGCCCGTTACCAGTTTCACACCCACCGCCGTCAGCTTGGCTTTGACGCCCAGCACCAGCTTGCGCACCACCTTCTGCTTGCGGGCGATGATTTTGGGCAGGTCGGGTGTGACGCCTCCTTCTACCTTGACGGCATATTTCGCAGCATGCCGGGCGTTGTCCAACGTCTTGGCCGAATATAATAAAGTTTTGGTAGGAATGCATCCCTCGTTCAGGCAAACACCTCCTACACTATTCTTCTCAAACAATACGACACTAAGGCCTGCCTTTCCGGCAGCTTCGGCGGCCGTATAGCCCGCAGGGCCTCCACCGATAATGGCTACTTGATACTTTTCCATGGTAATCTATCTTTTTTATTCCAATAACTTGAATTCATATCCCTCCTCCAGCAGGAACCCGATGGCACGCGGCAGGGCGTACGCCAGGTTGCCGTTCTCCCACGATTTCAGCGAGTCGTGGAAGGTGATAACGGAACCGTTGCGGGCGTAGCGCATCACGTTAGCCAACACCTGCGGCCCCCGCAGCTTTCTACTATAGTCGCGGGTGACGAGGTCCCACATCACGATGCGGTATGTCCGTTTCAGCCGCATGTACTGCGCCCAACCCATGTGCCCGTGCGGAGGACGGAACAGCGGACGAAAGTCAGGCGGCAAGGACGGCAATCCTTCCTTACTCATCAATTCTTTCATCAAGCGGTCTACCTGCAACGTATTCTCCAAGTAACGCCCAGAGGTGAAATAGCGTCTGCTGAAGCCGCGTATATGGTTGAACGTATGGTTGCCTATGCGGTGTCCCCGCTCCACCACTTGCCGGAACACGTCCGGATGTTTGCGCACGTTATCGCCTACCATGAAGAAAGTCGCCTTTACTCCATAACGATCCAAGACTTCGAGAACCCAAGGCGTAACGATAGGAATAGGGCCGTCATCAAATGTCAGGTAGACGGCTTTCTCCTCCGGATTCATGCGCCACAAGGCACCCGGATACAGGCGGCGGAGCCATTGTGGAGGTTGTTCTATCAGCATCGGATCATTTACAATTTACAAATTTAAATGAAGAATTAAGAATGAAGAATGACCATGCGGCGTGAGATTCTTCATTTAAATTATTTTAAGCTCCCATCCGTTTTACATACAAGTCATACAGCGTTTCCAGCTTGTCGCGGTACGTAGGGGCCAAGGCGGACTTATACTGCTCCATTTTCTTCACCACCTCGCCTAACAGCGCCCAGTGGTACTCGAACTCGCGGATGGAGAGGTGGAAACGACGCTCGTCCAAGCTCATGTACCACGTCATGTACTCCACGGCCTTGTCACCCAATACGGCCGTCAGGCGGTCACCGTTCTCCGCATCGCCCAGTCTGTAATACGCTTCGGCCAGACTCAGCGAGCCGTTCTGCCAGTCGTAAGGCACATTCACGGCGGGAATCATCTTCTCCACATAATCCAATGCCTTGCGGGCTTTCTCGTTCTTGCCCTCGCGCAGCAACTGTTCTATCAACTGCGAGAAGATGCGACGGTGCGAGTAACACATGCGCATGGCATTCTCATCAATGTAGATGCCCGGTTTGTCGATGCCGCCGAACTTGAACTTGTTCATCAGGTTGTCGTACATCTTTTCGCTGTCTATCTTGACACCGGTCTTGTTCGTGTCAAACGGTGTGAAACGATAAGCCAAGCCTTCCTGCACGAAATGGTTCGCCATGCCCAGCTGATTCTCCTGCCCCACGCTGACAGCCATGTAGATGGGGCGTTCCCAGTTGGCTTCAGCCAGCATCTCCAGCATCATCAGCTCACTCTTGTAGAGGGCGCGTTTGCCCTTCAGGGAGATGTGCATGTAGTCGGGTATCGAGTCACCGGGGATTAGCATGCCGCTACGGCGCACCGCTTCTTTATCCACCTTTATCACGATGCTGTCCGTGGGGATGACACGCAGGTCCGGATTCTTGCCCCGCACCCAGTACTTCAGAATATTCTTCAACTCGTACGGATTCTCGCCAAACTCATTCTGCACGTTTATCTTCGCTTCCTGCCGACCGTCCAAAGCCTCTTTTTCCGCTTGAGCATACAGTTCATCGATACTCTTCTTGAACTCCGGCTGCACAGGCACGTACTCATTAGTGCCTTCCACGTATTCTGAACGCTCCCATGTAATGGGCAGCGAAGGCGAGTCGTAGGCCGGACGCTTCATCTGATCGATGTACCAATCCGTCTGCAAGTAGCTCAGGTTGCACGTACGGGCGTCCGTACGGAATTCCTCCGTCTCCTGATTGTACCACAGGGGGAACGTGTCATTGTCGCCATTGGTATAGAGAATAGGATTCCCCGATTCCTGAAGCGACATCAGGTAGTTCTGCCCGAAGTCGCGGCACATATAGCGTCCGCTACGGTCGTGATCATCCCATGTCTGGCCGGCCATCTGTATCGGAACAAACAGACAGGCCACCGACGCAATAGCAGCGGCCGGAAGTTCCTTCATCTTGGCGTAGTGTTGCAACAGCCGTATCAGTCCCGCCACGCCCATACCTATCCAGATAGCAAAGGCATAGAACGAGCCGGCATACGCGTAGTCGCGTTCACGCGGCTGGCTTGGCGTCTGGTTCAGATAGAGCACGATGGCGATGCCCGTCATGAAAAACAGGAAGAACACGATCCAAAATTGCTGGATACCTTTCTGTCCCCGGTAAGCCTGCCACAACAAGCCGATGATACCCAACAGCAACGGCAGACAGTAATAAACGTTATGCCCTTTGTTCTCCTTCAGCTCGGCGGGCGCCAGCGTCTGGTCACCTATCAACCAATTATCTATAAATGAGATGCCTGTTATCCAGTTACCATGCTCTATTTCCCCGAAACCCTGCAAGTCGTTCTGACGGCCGGCAAAGTTCCACATGAAGTAACGCCAATACATCCAGTTCAGCTGGTAAGAGAAAAAGAACTTGATGTTCTCCCACTGCGTGGGCAAATTCACCATCACCATCTCCCCGCACTGGTCGTAGGGCACATCATGCCCCTTAATGTCCTGCCAAGCCAGGTATTGTTGCGTATGCGCACTGCTGTACATGCGGGGGAACAACATATTCTGTGCGTATTCGTATTCAAAACGGCCGGGTATTTCCACGTATTGATCTTTCTCATCGGGCGAAGCCTTTTCCTTGCGGATAAACTTGGTACCCTGATAACCGATGCGCGGCTCGCAATACCCGTCTTTCACGTCCAGCGCCACTTTCGAGCTGAAAGCCGGCCCGTAGAATAGCGGACGCGTGCCATATTGCTCACGGCCCAAATATTCACCTAGGGTAAAGATGTCCTCCGGCGAGTTCTGATCCATCGGTGTATTAGCCGTCGAGCGGATGACGATAAGCGCATAGGACGAATAACCGATAACCATCATCATGGTACACAGCAGAGCGGTATTCAGCGTACGGGCACTGACGCGATACTTTTCCTTTAAACGCGTCTGCGTCTTCGGACTCAGATAAAGCCATAAAAGGGCAATAACCACAAGTCCGATGATTACCGCACTGGTCCCGTGCCCGTAGAACGGAATACCCAGCATGGCAATAGTCAGCACAAACGACAAAGCCATACGCAACTTATTGCGTTCCGTATAGCTCTCGTAGACGCCCCAGACAAGACAGGCCGCCAACAGTATCACATAGGCAATGACTCCACTATTGAAAGGCATGCCCAAAGCGTTGACGAACAGCAGTTCGAACCATCCGCCCACCTTCACGATGCCCGGTACGATGCCATACAGCACTACCGCCACCAGCACCATGGAGCCCAGCAAAGCCAACAACGAACCTTTGGCATTGGCGTTGGGCACCTTTTTATAATAATATACCAGTACAATGGCGGGCAAACAGAGCAGGTTCAGCAAATGCACACCGATGGAAAGCCCCGTCAGATAAGCTATCAGGATGAGCCAGCGGTCGCTGTGCGGCTCGTCCGCCACATCCTCCCACTTCAGGATGAGCCAGAACACCACGGCGGTAAACAGAGATGAGAAAGCATACACCTCCCCTTCCACGGCCGAGAACCAGAACGTGTCACTGAATGTATAGGCCAATGCGCCCACCAGTCCGCTCCCCATCACCGTTATCAGTTGTCCGCGGGTGATGTGATTTTCATCCTTGACGACCAGTTTGCGCACCAAGTGCGTGATGGTCCAGAATAGGAACAAGATACAGGCCGCACTCATTAACGCGCTCATGCAGTTCACCATGCGCGCCGCCTCCGAAGCGCCTCCGCCCAGTTGGGTGAAGAAGTTAGCCATCAACATGAAAAAAGGTGCTCCGGGCGGATGTCCTACTTCCAGTTTATAGCCGGTTGTGATAAATTCACCGCAGTCCCAAAAACTGGCGGTCGGCTCGATGGTCATCAGGTAGACTACAGCCGCAATAAGAAAAGTAATCCAACCCGTCAGGTTGTTTACGAGTTTGTACTGTTTCATTCTTTATTAATGTGAGATATAACGTTATATATAACGCTGCCCCTCGGAGCAACAAGCTGCAAAGATAATCAATTCGCTTTGAACTCCGTGGCTATTCGTCCTAATTTAGGATAAGTTAAAAGAAACGCACCGTTTTCCTCCTCACTTAAGCTCAAACGTCACCAGCACTCCTTTGTGGTCCGTCGGCCACACATCCAACGGCAACAAGTACGGGTCCTTCGTCTCTTCCACAACACGTTGACTGCGGACGATGCTCCCCTTGGGACCGAAGATGGAGGCGTCTTTCAGCGTAAGGCCCGGATAGGGATAGTAAAATACGTAATCGATGCGGTCACGCTCATCCGACTTGGGCGTCCACGTCAGTTTCTCCACCGCTATGAGCGGATTATCTGCCGGAAAGGTGAAGCCGGGATAATTGAGGACATCGGGATAGAGAGTGCGGTAAGTGTCGATGAAGCCGGCATTGTCCAACATCAAAGGGACCGTCCAAGGAATTATCAAGCCGTTATGGTCATACAAATCCTTTGTTTCGCGAATCCAGTCTAAATGCGAAGGTTCATTGAAGTCTCCGCCAAGGATTACCATCGTTCCCTCAGCAATATCCTTCTTGGCCTCAGCGATAAAAGCCCGTATGGCATCATCGCGCAAGGAAGCGTCGTTTACCTTCAGCACCTCCAGCACGGTCTGCGGAATGGGTATTTCCTCCCATGTAGAGCCATCGTAGCCGCGCACATTATAATAAGCATCGTTCAGGTAATCCAGATGAGCGGTATAGACAGCCACCCGATGACCGTGGATACTGCTCACCATTTTATAAATGCTGCCATGATCGTTTTTCTCAGGAAATAAGGTCAGTGAATCGATGATGGGATGCCGACTCAGCAGGCCTGAGTCATAGCTATAAAACGAATAATAAGTTTCGCCCTCCTCCTTGAGCGACTGCACGATACGGTCGCAGAAGCGGGTTTGGCGATAATTGCGCACCTCGCTGAAGGTCACGAAGTCCGGTTTCAGCCTCACGATTTCCTTCACAATAGCCTCGTAACCACCGGGCACCATGGTGCCTTCCTGCCAGATGTTCCATTGCAACACGGTAAATTCTTTCTCCTGTGTCTTGCCCGCCAAGACGGAAAACAGCAGCAAGGCCGCCAAAATCACACGTCTCATGATTCTATAATGCGTTTTTATTTCTATAGAATGTTAATAATCGGCCTCAAAGATACATAATTCGGCGAAAAAAACTACCTTTGTGCCCGAAATTAAAAATGTGGAAAGATTTGAGTAGCTTGCAACCACAGAAAAAAATGCTAAAACACATACTTTTCTGAACCGAATGCCGGACCATGGCCGGCCTACCCTACTCACCGTATTTCCCCGTTTTACTTAATTATTCATCTTATTTAATTATTGTAGAAGTATGGGATACTTATTTACATCCGAATCGGTGTCGGAAGGACACCCCGACAAAGTGGCCGATCAAATATCGGACGCAATATTGGACAAGCTGTTGGCCTACGACCCTCAGTCGAAAGTGGCATGCGAGACACTGGTCACCACGGGACAGGTCATTTTGGCCGGTGAGGTAAAAACAAAAGCCTACGTGGACATGCCACTTATCGCACGCGAAGTCATTATGAAAATTGGCTACACGAAAGGCGAATACATGTTCGAAAGCAACTCATGCGGCGTGTTGAGCGCCATCCACGAACAAAGCCCCGACATCAACCGGGGCGTAGAGCGAGAAGACCCCATGGAGCAAGGAGCCGGCGACCAGGGCATGATGTTCGGCTACGCCACGAACGAAACGGAGAATTACATGCCCCTGTCGCTCGACCTGGCGCACCGCATCCTGCAAGTGTTGGCTGACATCCGCCGCGAAGGCAAGCAAATGACTTACCTCCGCCCCGATGCCAAGAGTCAGGTGACCATCGAATATGACGACAACGGGACACCCGTCCGCATCGACACCATCGTAGTCTCTACCCAACACGATGAATTTATCCGCCCTGCCGATGACAGCGAAGAGGCTCAACTGAAAGCCGATGAGGAAATGCTGGCCATTATCCGCTATGACGTTATCAATACGCTGATGCCCCGTGTCATTGCTTCCATCCATGCGCCCAAAGTGCTGGCCTTGTTCAACGAAGGCATCAAATACCACGTCAATCCTACCGGCAAGTTCGTTATCGGAGGGCCTCACGGCGATACGGGACTGACAGGACGCAAAATCATTGTAGACACCTACGGAGGAAAAGGCGCCCACGGAGGCGGTGCTTTCTCCGGAAAAGACCCCTCGAAGGTCGACCGTTCAGCCGCCTATGCCGCACGCCACATCGCAAAGAATCTGGTAGCTGCCGGAGTAGCCGACGAAATATTGGTGCAAGTAAGCTATGCCATTGGCGTGGCACGCCCCATCAACATTTATGTCAACACCTACGGCCGGAGCCATGTTGCCCTAAGCGATGGCGAGATTGCCCGAAAGATTGACGAGTTGTTCGACCTCCGCCCGAAAGCCATCGAAGACCGGCTGAAGCTGCGCAACCCCATTTACCAGGAGACTGCCGCCTACGGCCACATGGGACGCGAACCGCAAGTGGTAACCAAGCACTTCCGCAGTCGCTACGAAGGCAATAAAGACATTGAAGTGGAACTTTTCACATGGGAAAAACTGGATTATGTAGATAAGGTGAAAACGGCCTTCGGATTGTGAAAGAAATTTTCTACCTTTGCCTGCGATTAATCAAAAGGCAGTAAGAATATGAATAAGATAACTTCCGTTTGCGTCTACTGCGCTTCCAGTACGAAGGTTGATGCAGCCTATGTGGAAGCCGCCCGCGAACTGGGAACTTTATTGGCCCAAGCCGGCATCCGTGTGATAAACGGTGCCGGCAACCGGGGGCTGATGGCCGCCCTGTCCGATGCGGCCTTAACTGCAGGAGGACAAGTGACAGGCGTCATTCCCCGTTTTATGGTGGAGCAAGGCTGGCACCATACGGGCCTGACCGAACTGATTGAGGTAGAAGACATGCACCAACGGAAGGAGACAATGGCCCGTCTGAGCGATGCGGTGATTGCCCTGCCCGGTGGATGCGGCACACTGGAGGAATTGATGGAAATCATCACGTGGAAGCAGTTGGGGCTTTATCTGAATCCGATCGTGATTCTGAACACCCACAATTATTATGCCCCGCTATTCGCATTTTTCCGCCAAGCGGTAGAAGAGCACTTCATGGGTCCCAGACATTTGGAAATGTGGCGCATGGCGAATACCCCCCAAGAAGCTGTGGAACTGGTACAAACCACCCCGCTATGGGATATCACTGTCCGCAAGTTTGCTGATATATGATGAATACGGCATACAGTGTCCTGTCTCTATGCGTAAGTCAAATAGAAGCACTTCCGCTCCCTTACGTCCCCGAACGCGATGACAGCATAGCCCTTGTGCTGTTGGCGTGTTTCTTTTTGTCATCCTACGTTTTGGCCCATAGTTACAACTATCTCTTACAATTGGGAAGCTGTTTCTTGTTGCATCGTGACAGGGCCAGTATATTCGGCACCTCCGTGGGTTCGGACATGCGCTATCAGCTTCTCCTTATTCTGCAGACTTGTGTATTGTCCGGACTTTATCTTTTTGTCTGTCTCAGTTCCTTTCGCCCGGAGTTGGTCAGTCAGCTGAGTTCGATAAGACTGCTGGGTATATGCATAACCTGCTGTGTGGTCTACCTAACTTTAAAGTGGTTGGTGTACGTCCTATTAGGATGGACATTTCTTGACAAAGCAACATTCTCTTTTTGGTCAGAATCGTATGCTACCCTACTCTATTACTTCGGATTTCAGCTTTTTCCGTTCTTACTTTTGATCATCTACCTCCACTTCACTCTGCAAATATCTGTTATAATCGGAGTATTTTTACTCTGTTTGGTTAAAATATTGATACTTTATAAGTGGATAAAACTTTTTTATTACAATTTGTTCGGTGGTTTGCTTTTGATTTTGTACTTTTGTGCCCTTGAAATCATGCCTTGTGTTATATTTTACAAAGGTATGACGCAACTAAACGATTATCTGACAATAAAATTTTAGGACGTGAAAATTAAAAAAGTGCTAGTATCGCAGCCGAAGCCGGCTTCAGAAAAGTCTCCGTATTACGATATAGCAGCAAAGTATGGCGTGAAAATAGATTTCCGCCCGTTTATCAAAGTGGAGAGCGTGTCAGCAAAAGAATTCAGACAGCAAAAGGTCTCTATCCTGGACCACACGGCTGTCATCTTTACATCCCGTCACGCTATCGATCACTTCTTTCATTTGTGTACGGAGTTACGCGTAACGATTCCTGAAACAATGAAGTATTTCTGCGTAACAGAATCCATCGCATTATACATCCAGAAGTATGTGCAATATCGTAAACGTAAAATCTTCTTTGGCCAAACAGGTAAGTTCGATGATTTGTTGCCATCTATCTTAAAGCACAAAACCGAGAAGTACTTGGTGCCTATGTCGGACGTGCATACGGACGAAATCAAAAACACATTGGACAAGTACAAAATACAACATACCGAAGCTGTCATGTATCGCACGGTAAGTAATGATTTCCAACCGGGCGAGTCTTTCGATTATGACATGCTGGTGTTTTTCAGTCCGGCTGGAGTATCTTCATTGCAGAAGAACTTCCCGAATTTCGAACAGAAGGAAATTAAGATCGGCACCTTTGGCTCGACGACAGCCCAAGCAGTTCGCGATGCAGGTTTACGTCTTGATTTGGAAGCTCCTACTGTTAAAGCTCCTTCGATGACAGCCGCACTTGATATGTTTATCAAAGAGAATAACGAAGTTGAAGCGTAAGTGAGAAATTTGTGTAAGTCTGAAAGACTGAATAGAAAAAAAATAATAGAGAAGGTATTCGCGGGAGGGTCGCGTTCCTTCTCTATTTTTCCTTTGCGGGTAGTCTGGTTACCGGTAGAGGATTTGGACGCACAGGCTTCAATTTTAGTAAGTGTATCCAAACGCCGCTTCAAACGAGCGGTAAAACGCAACCGGGTGAAGCGTCAGATTCGCGAAACCTATCGGCTAAACAAGCAAGCCTTACTTGATGCATTATCCACTGCACAGTGCCGCATAGCAATAGTTTTCATATACCTGGCCGATGAATTGATGGATTCATCCGTCATTGAAAGCAAAATGAAAACCGCTTTGACACGCATTATCGAAAACATATCAGTTCAAGAATGATCAAACGAATCTTGACATACTTACTTCTGTTACCTATTTATTTTTATCAACGATGCATCTCTCCCATGTTAGGACCTTCGTGCCGTTTCACTCCTACATGTTCCCAATATGCCATCGAGGCACTGAAAAAACATGGCCCTATCAAAGGGCTCTACTTGACCATCCGGCGCATTCTTCGTTGCCAACCTTGGGGAGGTTCAGGATATGATCCGGTACCATAATATATATATATATATATATGCCTTATCCTATCGATATCCACACCCATCACGTGCCTATCTTGGCAGAGCAAGCCATTGTAAATTGTCTGCCTGATACTTTCCATCCGCAACCTCAATGTTGGTATTCGGTAGGACTGCATCCTTGGTACTTAAACAACTATGCCTGGACAGACAAAGATTTCCACTTATCTTTCGAAAAAGTTCTTCGCCACCCACAAGTATTAGCCATTGGAGAAGCAGGACTTGATAAATTAACCCAAATCCCACTGAAGTACCAACAGGAAGCTTTCCGCTATCAAACTCTGTTGGCTGAAACGATTGGTAAGCCACTCATTATTCACGTTGTAAAAGCCGTTGATGAATTATTGGCCTTACAAAAGGAATTGAAGCCTTCCGTCCCCTGGATAATCCATGGTTTTCGAGGGAAAGTCACCCAAGCCACCACTTTGCTGAACCATGGTTTCTATTTATCTTTCGGAGAAAAATTCAACGAAGAGACCTTACGGCAAATGCCTGTCAGCAGATTATTCATAGAGACCGATGAAAGTCAGAAAAGTATTGGCAGACTTTATGAACATGCAGCTGATGTGCTTGGTATACCCACTGACTCATTAAAAGAATCCGTCCAACGGAATATCCGTAAGGTCTTTTTTAGCCGTTAAGTTTTGTTTCTTCAAAGAAAGGTCGTACTTTTGCGGACAAGTAACACTTAAATCATTAAACGATAAATCATTCGATGAATTTTGTAGAAGAATTAAGATGGCGTGGCATGCTCCACGATATGATGCCTGGCACAGAAGAGTTGCTGGCAAAGGAACAAGTGACTGCTTATATTGGGTTTGATCCCACTGCCGATTCATTACACATCGGACACCTATGCAGTGTGATGATTCTGCGCCATTTCCAACGTTGCGGACATAAGCCGCTAGCCCTTATTGGAGGTGCTACGGGTATGATTGGTGACCCTTCAGGCAAGTCGGCTGAACGTAACCTATTGACTGAGGAAACGTTACGCCATAACATGGAAGGTATGAAAAAACAACTGAGCAAGTTCCTGGACTTCGATTCGGATGCTCCCAATCATGCCGAGTTAGTGAATAACTATGACTGGATGAAAGATTATACGTTTCTTGACTTTGCCCGTGAAGTAGGCAAACACATCACTGTAAACTACATGATGGCAAAAGACAGTGTAAAGAAACGTCTGAACGGTGAAGCACGCGATGGACTCTCGTTCACAGAGTTCACCTACCAGTTGTTACAAGGCTATGATTTCCTCCATCTGTATGAAACCAAAGGGTGCAAACTCCAAATGGGAGGCAGTGACCAATGGGGGAATATCACAACCGGTGCCGAACTGATTCGCCGTACTAATGGAGGAGAAGTCTATGCCTTGACTTGCCCGCTGATAACCAAAGCCGATGGAGGTAAGTTTGGCAAAACCGAAAGTGGCAATGTCTGGCTTGATCCGCGCTACACATCTCCTTACAAATTCTATCAATTCTGGCTCAATGTGAGCGATGAGGACGCCAAGCGTTACATCAAGATATTCACCGCCTTGAGCAAGGAAGAAGTAGAAGCCCTGACCGCCGAGCACGAAGCCGCTCCGCACCTGCGCACTCTCCAGAAACGTTTGGCTAAAGAAGTCACCATCATGGTTCACTCTGAAGACGATTACAATGCAGCCGTGGAGGCTTCCAATATTCTCTTTGGCGGTGGCACATCCGAGGCTTTGAAGAAATTGGATGAGGCTACGCTGCTTTCCGTATTCGAGGGAGTGCCCCAATTTGAAGTGTCACGCGATGCCTTAAGTGACGGTGTCAAAGCTGTAGACCTGTTGACAGAGAAAGCTGCCGTATTCTCTTCCAAAGGCGAAATGCGCAAACTGGTACAAGGAGGCGGCGTATCGCTGAACAAAGAGAAACTCATCGCTTTCGACCGTGCTATCACAACCAACGATTTACTGGATGATAAATATTTGCTCGTCCAGCGAGGCAAGAAAAACTACTATCTGATTATTGCGAAATAACCCGTTTCTGATTTCTTAATGAAGCCTGATGCAATTTTAGCGTCAGGCTTTGTTTTTTAATAGGCCATTTTTATCTATTTGAGCAACAAAAATGATAAATGGAGCAAGACATGGAGAAGCGTATTATCAAAAGGAATGCGTATATTTGTGGCAAATTATTTTTTAACTCATAATAAAAACGTTACCATGAAGAAAATCTTGATGATTTTGAGCTGCCTGATGAGTATGGCAGTCGTATATGCAAATCCTGTGTCGGTACCCGACAATGCGGATGAGTTTGAGGCCCTGATGCAGAAGATCCGGCAGGACTTTACTGCCAATCCCAATATTGACAAAGAACTGGCCTTGTACAACGAGCAGGATGGCTCGTTCACCGATGTGGACTACGCCAGTATCCAACGCACCAACTGGCCACCATTGGTGCACATAGACCGCATCAACGACTTCGTATTCGCTTACACCAACCCGAAGAACAAACATTTCCAAGAGAAATCTTTGTACGATAAAATAGAAAAAGGTCTGGAATATTGGCATGAACGCAATCCTTGGTGTCACAACTGGTGGTACAATCAGATAGCCGAGCCTCAGAAGTTGGGCGTATTGTTAATACAGATGCGTACAGGTGCCCAGCAACTGCCTGCCGAGTTGGAGCAGAAACTGTTGCAACGAGTGCGTGAGGATGGCGGTGATCCTGCCAAGTGGACAGGTGCTAACCGTACCGACATTGCCCTGCATTGGATATACCGTTCCTGCCTGCAACGTAACGAGAAGGACCTGGCCTATGCGCTGGAGAATGTATACAACCCGGTGGTGTACACTATCGGTGAAGGCTTTCAACATGACAACAGTAATTTTCAGCACGGGCAGCAATTATATATAGGCGGCTATGGAGATGAAATACTGAAGGGGGTGACCCAGGTAGCCATGTACACGCACGGCACCCGCTTTGCCATGCCACAAGATAAGGTAGCGCTGATCAGTAAGTTCATGCGTGAGACTTACTATCCAACCATACGCGGCAAGTTCATGCTGTTCGATGTAATGGGGCGTAGTGTCAGCCGTCCGAATGTACCTGACAAATCAGGTACGGCCTTGTTTGCCAAGCGTATGACGATACTGGATCCTGCACATGCCGATGAGTTCAAAGCCATCATCGCCCGTTTGGAAGAGCAACAACCGGCCGACTATGCGCTAAAGCCAATGCATACACATTATTTCCGGGGCGATTACACGCTGCACGTACGTCCAGGCTATACATTCGATGTCCGTATGGTATCCAATCGCACAGCTCGTTTGGAATATGGTAATGAGGAAAACCTGAAGACCTATTTTATATCAGATGGATGTACGAACATGGTTCGCCGGGGAAACGAATACGACAGTATTTTCCCTACCTGGAATTGGGCACGTATCCCCGGTGTCACTGCTCCACAACTGAAAGAGATTCCGTTAGCAGCCAGTGACTGGCAATGCATGGGTACTTCAACGTTTGCCGGTGGCGTGTCCGACAGTCTGTATGGAGTAACCACTTATGCTTATCTGGATACCTATAAAGATATGAACGTGGGTGGACACAAAGCCTGGTTCTTCTTCGATGACGAAGTGGTATGTCTCGGATCGGATATTCAATGTGCCACTCCCGAAGCTGTGTACACAACAGTAAACCAGTGCCTTGCTTCACCGGAAGGTGGCCGTATCTTGATGAAAGGTCAAGAAGTAGCCATACCCTCCAAAGAAACATTATATAAAAATATAGACGGAGTGTTGCACGATGGAATAGGCTATCTGTTCCCGCAAGGCGGATTAGTGACAACCGGCATACAACACCAAAGCGGTGATTGGAATGAAATCAACAGAAGCCATAAAGGCCGAGTGGAAAAAGAGGTCTTCACATTGAGCATAGACCATGGGAAACACCCCCAAGGAGGAACATACGCCTATATCGTAGTGCCGGGGAAACAAAACACGGCCGAACTGGAAGCCTATCGCCAAGAAGCGGCGGTAGAGATTCTAAGCAATACGCCCGACCTGCAAGCTGTGCGTCACAAGAAGTTGGGCATTTGGCAAATGGTATTCTATCGCCCGGGCCAATTCACTCGTCAGGGACTCACTGTCCGTGTAGACAGACCTTGCGCCTTGATGTTGAAAGAAGGGAACTCACAACCCATGCTGCACGTAGCAGATCCGGGACAAACACTTCAGCCTATTCATATAGAGGTGACATTGCCCGGCATGACCATGAGACAAATAGACTTCCGCCCGTCAGACAATGTTATTTATGCGGGTGCCACCCAAGCCTTCCGGCTGTAAAAGGATAATTTAGACTCTGATTCCCATGAATACGAACATTGCTTTAAAAACAGGACTGGTCTTGACGGCCGGCACAGTGATAGAAAGCCTGTTGCCATTGATGGCACAAGAGAAACCGCACATCATCCTCATCATGTCCGACCAACACCGGGGAGACGCCCTAAACTGCATGGGCAATTCAGCCGTTATCACTCCCCACATGGACGCGCTGGCAGCTGAAGGAACCCTGTTTACCAACGGCTATTCATCTACTCCGAGCAGTACGCCCGCCCGCTCAGGATTGCTGACAGGCCTTTCACCCTGGCACCATGGCATGTTGGGATACGGACGGGTTGGCAGTCACTACCGTTATGAAATGCCACGTATGTTAGGCGAGTTGGGTTACTACACGTTCGGCATCGGCAAGATGCATTGGTTTCCCCAAAAGTCACTACACGGATTCCACGGAACATTAGTGGACGAAAGCGGACGTGTAGAAAACGAAGACTTCATCAGCGATTACCGCTTGTGGTTCCAGACGCAGGCTCCCGGTGTGAATCCGGATTCCACTCACATCGGTTGGAACGATCATGGCGCAGCTGCTTATGTATTACCCGAACATCTGCATCCTACTGCCTGGACTGGTGAGACGGCTTGTGAGATGATACACAACTATAAGAACGGCAATGGACAGCCACTTTTCCTGAAGATTTCTTTCGCCCGTCCGCACAGTCCGTATGACCCGCCTCAACGGTTAGCTGACATGTACAAAGACCGGGATGTACCCGCTCCTTACGTGGGTGAATGGTGTAAAGACAAGGATTATGCAGTTCCTCAAGACGCGGAGAAAGCACCCAGCGATGCGGCCTTTGGTAACTTTGGCGAAGCGTACGCGATGAATTCCCGCCGTTACTACTATGCCAATGTCACCTTCGTTGATGAAGAAATCGGTAAAATCATCCAAGCGTTGAAAGACGAAGGCATGTATGACAATGCCCTTATATGCTACATCTCCGACCACGGCGACATGCTGGGCGACCATCACCATTGGCGTAAGACCTATCCCTACGAAGGTTCGGTCCACGTACCCTATATCGTAAAATGGCCGGCAAGCTATGGCTTTGCCAAGGGTGGGAAAATAGACGCGCCGGTAGAACTGCGTGATTTGTTACCCACGTTCCTGGAAGTAGCAGAAGGAAATGTTCCCAAAGACATGAACGGCCAATCCTTACTGACATTGATGCGGAACAAGCAGAATCAGTGGAGAAAATACATCGACCTGGAACATGCCACTTGTTATAGTCCCGACAACTATTGGTGTGCTTTAACCGATGGAAAGATCAAATACATCTGGCGTTTCCACACTGGCGAGGAGGAACTTTTCGATTTGGAGAAAGACCCACATGAACTGAAGAACGTAGTAAACGAGAAGGCCTATCAGACTCGCCTACAAGAACTGCGTTCAGCTATGACGGAACACCTCTCAGAACGTGGTGAAGAGTTTGTTAAGGATGGGAAGTTACAAGTGCTGAAACGCACCATTCTCTACAGTCCACTCTTTCCGGACGAGAATCCGGTAGATACCGGCATCTAAACTTCTATTTAATATCGCTTTCGCATAAACAGCTATTGAGAAACGCATATTTCCGCCTTTCTGCCAACAAGCGCTTTTGTACAGAATCGCCAAGGCAGCAAGGCGGAATTTAAATTTTTAAACTGATTATGTGCTAAAAACCAGATGCAGACAAACTCATAAACTTAAAACTAAATCCCACTAATATCGATTAAATATTCTTACATTATAAGCATATTTACACTTTATTGATAATCAACATGTTATATATTGGATCAAAAACGGTTAGACGGCAAGCAGTATATTGACGCATACGAGGGAACCAACTATGCGACAAGCCGGCGTTCATTTGATCCCGAGGAAGGATTACCTGCGCCCGATACCTACAGACGCTTTGAGCGAAAATGATAATCTGACTCAGAATCCCGGTTGGTAATATCTCCCAGTTTTTTATAGAAACTGACTTTTGGAATGGAGCTATACAGGCGTGTATAGCTCCATTTTTATTTTTCTCATACAGCAAAATCATGTTTATTTTTTCCTTTGGGTAGCTTTTCTTACACATCAAAAATACGTAAAATCCCATCTATTTTGCCTTTCCAATGAGCATTTCTCAAAAACAAGATAAAAATCGCAAAGAAAAACAAAATTACAATACACTGATAATGAGCGCCTTTCTTTTACGCCTTCAAAATGGGCAACAGAAATGGCAAAATGGGCAATTCATTTATTTTAAGGTTCTTTAGATTTGCGACCAAGAATTTTAAGAGAAATCGCGAAACCTAATGTCTAATTTTAAAATTTATTCTCATGAAAAAAGGGAAAACATCTTCTGACCGTTCAAAGCGGATTTTGTTTTGTGCCTTCTTCGCACTTTCCGGTGCGGGAGTAATGGCAAGTCCTTTGAACGGAGAGTTTCCGGGCACAGATGCCATACAGGCTGTGCAACAAAGCGGAAAGACCGTGACGGGTGTGGTAACGGACAACTTTGGTCCGGTGATTGGTGCCAATATATTGGTGAAAGGCACTACAAACGGTGTGATTACCGATATTGACGGTAAGTTTACACTGTCCAATGTACCCGAAGACGCAGTACTTCAGATTTCGTTCATCGGTTACACTACCCAAGAAATTAAAGTGGCAGGCCAGACTACTTTCAATATTCAGTTGAAAGAAGACTCGCAAGCTCTGGATGAAGTCATCGTGGTAGGTTACGGTTCGCAAAAGAAAGTCAACCTGACCGGTTCTATCGGCCAGATTGATTCCAAAGTACTGGAAAGCCGCCCCATTACGAGTACGGCAAGCGCCCTGCAAGGTACCATTCCTAACTTGCAGATTACCAACTCCAGTGGTCAACCGGGAGCAAGTCCTTCCATCAACGTGCGTGGTACAACTTCTATCAATGGTGGTAGCCCGCTGGTATTGGTAGATGGTGTGGAAATGAGCCTGGATTTGGTGAACCCCAATGACATTGCCAATGTAACCGTATTGAAAGATGCCGCCGCTTCTTCTATTTATGGCGTACGTGCTGCATTCGGTGTCGTATTGGTAACAACTAAAAATCCATCGAAAGCAGAAAAGACCACAGTCAGCTACACAGGTAACTTCTCGTTTGCCAAACCTTCAATTATGCCCGAATTCATCGAGAGTCAGTCGCAATATGCGGAATGGATGAACTTGGCTTGTGTAAATGGTAGCATTGCAGCAAGATACCGTGACGAAGTGATTGAAAAGATGAAAGCCTATGAGGCCGATCCCATAAATAATCCAGAATATGAAGTAGAAAACGGTCAGCTCTATTATTATGGCTACGCTGATTATAAGGATAAGATGATTAAGAACGTGACCCCTACCCAACGCCATAACATCAATATCAGCGGTGGTAGTGAGAAAACCCGTTTTTATACTTCAATTGGTTATTTGAATCAAGGCGGTCTTTACAAAGTGGGTGATGACAAATACAAGCAGCTGAACACCCGTATTAATGTAGAGAACCAGACTACCAAATGGATGAAATTAGGTTTTAAAGCTTTGTACAACTACAAGACTTCCGATGAACCTTTCTTGTATGAAGGGAAAAGTATTTGGCAACGTGTGGTTTATAATACACCTTCCGATTTCATCGATGTTTGGAAGAAAGACCCGCGCTATCCGGAATATGACCAGTTTGAAGGTTTGTACATCGAAAACAACCCTTACGCATTGCTGAAAGATGCCGGACGAAACGTATCAGACCAGCACGATATTTGGCTGACCGCTACCGCAGATTTCGACATTCTGAAAGGCTGGAAAGCTCACATAGATTTTAACTACAATCTCAATTATCAGAAGGACTCAGAGCATTCCAAACCCATTAAGTTCTTCACCAATAATTTCATAGAGACTTACGGGCGTACAGTTACAAACTATTACAAAATGTACAACTACAATACAAGTTATTATTCGTTCAACGCCTATACGGATTATGAAAATACGTTTGCTGAGAAACACTACTTGAAGGCGATGATTGGTTTCAACCAGGAGCTGACCAAGTATTCCACCTTCAGCGGAAAACGTTATGACATCCTGAATGGTGAGATTCCTTCATTAAGTCTGGGCTCCGGTAATCATGAGGTAACACAAAACGGTTACGAATGGGCTTTGCGTGGAGGTTTCTTCCGTTTGAACTATATCTACAACGATCGCTATCTGTTCGAGGTCAATGGCCGTTATGACGGTACTTCCCGTTTCCCGTCCGATAACCGTTTCGTATTCTTACCTTCATTCTCGGCCGCTTGGCGTGTCAGCGAAGAGAAGTTTATGGAAAGCACCCGCAACTGGCTGGATAACTTGAAGCTTCGTGCCTCCTGGGGACAGTTGGGTAACCAGCTGATTTCATCCAGTGACTGGACCGGTAATACAAAATATTATCCTTACATCCCGTTCATGAGTAGCGGAACCACCGGAAACTGGGTCATGGGCGATGCCTATGCCACTTTAATTAACCCAGGTAATCTGGTCAGCCCCGATTTGACTTGGGAGAAAGTTTCTACCACAAACGTGGGTATCGACTTGACCTTCTTGCAGCAACGTTTGGACATGAGCTTTGACTACTATGTCCGTTCTACGAAAGACATGCTGATTAAGGTAGCTTATCCGACTTTGTTAGGAACTGATGCGCCTCCTGCCAATGCTGCCGAATTGAAGACACGAGGTTGGGAATTGACGTTGAACTGGAGAGATCAGATTGGTAAAGACTTTTCTTATAGTTTAGGTCTTGTATTATCTGATTCACAGGCTGAAATCACTAAATATGAAAACCGTACAGGTGCCATCAATACTTACTATGTAGGTAAGAAAGTTGGTGACATTTGGGGATTTGAAGTAGAAGGCCTGTTCCAAAGTGATGAAGAGGCTCAGAACTGGCACGACCAAACAAATATAGCCAACGTACAATGGGGAGCAGGTGATATTAAAATTAAAGACCAAGATGGTGATGGTATCATTACTTATGCCAAAGATGCTGCCGCTAATGGTAGTGGTACATTGGATGATCATGGAGACCAGGTTGTTATAGGTAACACTACTCCTCGTTATCAATATGGTATTACCGCTAACCTTAGCTATAAGGATTACTATCTGAATATCTTCTTCCAAGGCGTAGGCAAACGTGAATATATGCCGACTGACGAAGCTTTCTGGCCGGCAGGTTCTGAATACTACAATGCCCAAAAATGGCATGTTTATGACTCGTGGACACCGGAGAATCCAGGTGCTTATTTGCCGATACCGCGTGCCAAAGATACGCGCAACCGTGTGTACAGCGACCGTTACTTGCAGGATGCCGCCTATTGCCGTCTGAAAAATCTGACGCTCGGTTGGAATCTGCCTAAGCAATGGATCAGCAAAGTTTGGTTGACCAACGCTTCTATTTATGTCAGTGCGGAAAATTTGTTCGAATTTACTAAGGTGAAAGGTCCGTACGACCCCGAAGCCATTGTAAATGGCGGTAGCATGACTTATCCGTTTATGAGAACTTATTCTATCGGTGTTAATTTAACCTTCTAATTGAAAGATGACAATGAAACATTTTTATAATTACATCATGGTAGGAGCTTTGGCTTTGGCTACAACCGCCTGCAACGATTCGTTCTTGGAACGTACGCCTACCAACGACTTGAACAATGTGGCTTTCTGGAACACAACGGATGATTTGGAAGCCTATTGTAACGGTATTTACAACGAAGCAGGCAACAATGGTACCTATAAATTCATGGTCGGTTTCCACAATGCAACGTATAGTGTAAGAAACTATGGCCCGTATGGTCGGGAAATTATGTCGGACAATTTTGTATCGACAGATGCCGGTCATTCATGGGCGGCAGCAGTTGCTGCTGGTCTTGAGACCCAACCTAAAGGTGTAACATCTCCTAATTATGGCGGCTGGTCATGGACTTTGCTGCGCCGTATTAATGTATTCATGGAAAACTATGACCGTGTACAAGCGGAGGAAAGCGCCAAGCTGCCTTATGTAGGTGAAGCGTTGTTCTTCCGTGCATGGTTTTACTTCTATATGGTACAGACATATGGTGATGTGCCTTTGGTAACTACACCATTGGATACTTCTTCACCCGAATTGTACGGTGAACGTACCCCACGCAAAGAAGTAATGGCACAAGTATTGGATGATATTAACAAGGCATGTGAGTATTTGCCAGCAGAAAATTGGGGTGAGAACCGTTTGACTAAAGGTGCCGCTTTGGCACTGAAGAGCCGTATCGGTTTGTTTGAAGGAACATTCCGCAAATATCACAATTTAGGCGACGAGCAAGAATTCTTAAACGCTTGTATCGAAGCATCTGAAGAATTGATGGGCATGGGTTACAGCCTCTACAATACGGGAAATCCGCAGTCTGATTATGCCAACCTGTTCATTATGGACGATATGTCGGCTTGCTCTGAGGTTATCTTCTATCGTAAGTATGCCGCTGGTCTGTTACGTCATCGTATGGCAGGATATGTAGTAAACTTACGTGATGGCGGTACCAAGGACTTTGTAGACGATTACCTCTGCATCGACAGTGACGGTCAGGCTCGCCCGGTAGCTTTGAGTCATGAGTACAGCAACGATACCCCGGAATTGGAATTCACGAACCGTGACCCACGTCTGACGCAAACCTTCCTAAAACCAGGTAATGAAGCGTCTGCCGCTCTTTTGAATGGTGGTAATGCCACCAAGACTTTCCCGCGTATTGGTAACATGACCAACTGGCCTACACCAACCGGTTATCATGCCATCAAGTACTATTCAAAAGAATTGGATAAAATGGGATACGGCAACGAAACCAGCGACTACGCATTGTTCCGTTATGCGGAAGTATTGCTGAACTATGCCGAAGCCAAAGCTGAGTTGGGACAGTGCACACAGGATGTGATAAACAATACCATCAACGTGATTCGTGCACGTGTAGGCATGCTCCCGCTAACTACCACTAATCCTGAAATGGATCCCAAGTATGCCAAATACGGTATCTCATCCTTGCTGGTTGAGATCCGCCGCGAACGCCGTATCGAGCTGTGCTTTGAGTACTTGCGTTACTACGACTTGATGCGTTGGGCATGGGGTGAGAAACTGAAAGAACGTCCTTTGGGTATGCGTCTGGAAGACGCGGACTTTAACAACCCGCGCTACGATGGTGCAATTACCAAGGGTGGTACAGCAGAAGCAGGTTCCAATCCGGTTTATGTATATGTAAATCCCGAGGATGGCAAGCAATACATCGATCCTTATGCAGGAACGAACTATGCTGCAGAGAATCGTAAATTCGATCCGACAAAAGATTATTTGCGTCCGATCCCGGGTGATGCTATTAGTGCAAATAATGCATTAGGACAAAATCCTGGTTGGAGTACCGGAAGCGAAGAGTAATATCTCCCAGTTTTACTACAAAAACTGATCTTTTGAAATGGGGCTATGCGGAGATGTATAGCCCCATTTTTTATGCTTCTAAGATAAATGGGTAAGTATCCTAAGTTACTTGCCCAAGTATTATAAGTTTCTTGGCCATTTCATCTAAGATGCTTTTTACAACCGGATTTTTCGCTTGAGGAAGTTGAATTGTATCATATTCTGCATGCAGAATAAAAGTCGCGGAAGTATCTGCGGAGCGCCTTTTCATTCATAAGTTGAGTGATTAATAGATCATTGCCCAAGCCTTCTATTATTCACTTGCCAAGTGATTAATAGACTACTTGACAAATGGTCAATTAATCACTTGGCAAAAGATTTACAAGGATTTTACATTCCTGTAAACATCTGAACGTAAGCATTGTATCTATGATCGCTCCTCATCCTGGCAACTGCTTGGGACGGAAGTGTACCGCCAGAAAAAAATCATATACCTCTATACAGAATGTCTGATTTTTTTTCGTATCTTCGCACCCAATAATTACAACCGAAGGCCATGAAGTCAATAATTAGCATGAAGTCAATAATGACAATAACCGTCTGCCTGTTGCTGTGCCTGAGCGGGACGGCAGCAGGAAATGATGCGTATAAATTCAGAACGCTGTCGCCCGAAGGCGGATTCTATTACGATGGCGTGAAACAGATTGAACAGGACAAACTGGGTTTCATCTGGGTGATGATGGAAAACGAGTTGTACCGTTTTGACGGTTATCAATATAAAAAATACCGTCCTTACTTCAGCGCCCTGCGTCCCGGTAAACGCTGGATATTTCTAAATATGACAGCCGATGCTTCCGGCTATCTGTACATCAACACGAACAACGGTATTTTCCGTTATGATTTAATGAGAGACAGTCTGGATCAGGTTGGGAACAGAGCTGAAGTTATCTACATGGATGGTGCCGGACGCTTGTGGATGCGCAACCAGTGGCGTTGGCACTATCTGGATTCCTCTACCGGAGAACTGTGTACACCTCGTTATGACGGGAAAGAACCGGCACACACCAATTTAGCCCTTTGTCCCTACGAACAAGACCTATACAGCTTTGTCGGTCACAAAATTTACCGCTTCAACCAAGTGAAAAAAGAATTTGAGCTTTGCACTGTACTGCCGAATGGCCGTCCGGGGGGGGGGGCGATACGATTCGCACAAGCCCGAAGGGGGAATATGTGGGCCTTTGTCGACAAAGAGGGCATATACCAAATAGACCTGGCTACCCTGGATGTGAAAAACACTTATCCCCATTCTGCACTTAATGGAGACTCCTTACGCTGCTATTATGTAGATACACGTGAAAATATATGGCTCGGCACCATGAACGGCTTGTATGTGCTGCACACAGCGGAAAACAAAGTGGCTCATTACGTTCATTCATACAACAATTCGTTCAGCCTGCCCAATAACTCCGTATGGACCATTACGGAAGACAAACAGTCCAACATCTGGATCGGTATGTATTCGGGTCAGCTCTGCTGCGTGAACAGAAATGAAAACAATGCCTTTACTTCGTGGACGCCCCGAAACAGTCAGCTGAGTTTCGTCCCCGTAAGCGCTTTTGCTGAGAAAGGTAACTATTTATGGATAGGCACAGAAGGAGGAGGGGTGAACCGGTTGGATAAAACAACAGGAATCATCACCCCTTACATGGGAACCGGAGAACTCACCCTCAGCAATGTGAAATCACTGGCCATGGACAACCAAAACAACCTTTGGATAGCGACTTTCAGAGACGGGCTGAAAATGTATGATACACGGCAGAATAAGTTAGTACGTTATCGGCACCGGTCCGATAACGCGCATTCGCTACTGGTAGATGACATAAGGGAAATCACGTTTGAATCCGATTCCGGGCTGTGGATAGCCTACCAATATCAGAAACCGGTAATTTCTTATTTCTCCTTCCGCACCCGCACTTTCACCCATTACGAGTTGGACAGCGTGAAGAATTATTTGTTCGACCTACAGCGACAAGGGGAAAGCAAACTGTGGGCACTCAGCAACGAAGCACTCTACTGCATGGACATCCATACACACGAAATAGAAAAAAGAGAACCCGCCGACTCCGCTTACCTGAGCATGCTCTCGTTCTGTATAGACCATTCCGGAGACATCTGGATAGGTACCAGCGGAAACGGACTGGTGAAATATGACATCAACACATCCCAATTCTTGCCCACCCCAAAATTACACCATAATTATATATACTCCATTTACGCTTTGTGCTA
The DNA here is from genome assembly GCA_944322275.1 of uncultured Bacteroides sp. Lineage (GTDB taxonomy): Bacteria > Bacteroidota > Bacteroidia > Bacteroidales > Bacteroidaceae > Bacteroides. The sequence continues at coordinate 26,578 of CALUOV010000020.1, forward strand.
CAATCAGGGTAAAATATGGATGGGAACGGATGGCGGACTTTTCTGTTACGACATTGCGGCCGACCGACTGGCGAAGTTTGATCAGGAAGAGGGTACGCAGGGACAAGTGTATTATCCCTTAGCCTCCTTGAAAGGGAATGATGGAAAACTGTACTTCGGAGGAACTGAGGGATTTACTTCTGTAGACGAAACAAAGTTATCTCGTAACAACTATAAACCGCAAGTCTTGATTTCGGAAGTCTACATCGACCAAGAGCCAACGAGACCGCACTATGACGTGGTGAACGATTCCTATCGTGAAATCGTATTGGACTATGACCAGAATAACTTTGGATTCCGGTTTGCTTCAGACAACTATCACATTCCGGGAAAAAACAGGTATAAATACAGATTGCGCGGCTATAACAAAAATTGGGTAGTGACAGACGCCCAAAACCGTGCAGTGATGTACTCGAAAGTGCCGGCCGGCACTTACTACTTTGAGGTGTGCGCCGCAAACAACGACGGAGTGTGGAACAATGTCCCTACCGTCATCAAAGTAGTACGCAAGAGTGCACCTTGGTTCAGTTGGCCCGCCTATACCCTTTATCTATTGGCATTGGCAGGAGGTATTTATTTCGTATACCGACATTTTTCCGAGAAAAAGAAACTCAAAATGATGCTCTATCAGGAAAGTCTGGAACGCGACAAGAAAGAACAGATCCACCAGGCGCAACTCCGGTTCTTTACCAATATCTCACACGATTTCCGCACCCCTCTTTCTCTGATTCTGGCCGCTTTGGACAAACTGAGACGGGAGGGACTGAAGGAATACTACTACCGCATATTGAACAGCAATGTGCAACGATTACTGAATCTGGTAAACGAGCTGATGGACTTCCGTACGGTGGAAAACGGCATGATGAAACTGGAACTGGAGGCGATAGAAATCAACCGGATGGTTGCCAACATCGGCAATGACTTCACCGACTATGCCAAACAACGGGACATTCATTTCCAGATTATGACAGATTCCAACCTCCCGGCAACTGTTTTCGCAGACAAGAACATTGTGGAAAAAATCGTGATGAACCTGCTGAACAACGCTTTCAAATACACACGAGCCCAAGGCACCATCCTTCTGGAGACCCGTGCCGACGGACAGCCTTTTGTATCGCAACACGCTATCAGCTACACCGTGGGCGACTGCCTGGGAAACGCATTCTCGCTTATCGTAAGCGATACAGGCGTAGGTATTTCCCGCGAGTCTATCAGCAGTGTATTCGAACGTTTCTATAAAGTAAATACAGTCAATGCCGACTCACACCTCGGTACCGGCATCGGACTTGCGTTGGTCAAGAGTTTAGTACTTTTACACAAAGGCTCTGTTACCATTTATAGCGAACGGGATAAAGGAACAGATATGGTGGTCCGTCTACCTCTGGATACCAACCTGTTCCACACATCCGACTTTAAAAATACAGAAACATCCGAAACACCGGCAGAAAACCCGATAACGGAAGCAACAGCCCCGTCAGAAAATATCCAAGAACAACCTTCCAACAAAGAGCGCAAAAAGATCCTGCTGGCGGAAGACAATGTGGACCTGCGTTCCCTGATCGCCGAAACTCTATCTACAGAATTTCTCGTAACACAAGTAGGAGACGGATTGGAAGCCTTAACGCAAATGAAGCACAATGATTTTGATTTGGTCATCAGTGACATCATGATGCCTAACAAAGACGGTGTTTCCCTCTGTTATGACATCAAACACGATTTAAGCACTTCACACATCCCCGTTGTACTGTTAACGGCCAAGACCAGTCTGGAAAGCAAAATAGAGGGGGTAGATTCCGGTGCCGATTTATACTTTGAGAAGCCAGTCGATCTGACCTATCTAAGACTTTCCATCCTGAATATCTTCCGTAACAGAGAACAACTGAGAGAGCATTATGCAAAAAACTACTATGCGGACAGCAGCGAGTTGACCACGAACGAGCAAGATAACATATTCATGAAGCGACTGACCGATTTCGTTGAAGCGAATATAGAACAATCGCAACTGGACGTGAACCGCATAGCTGAAGCACTATGCATGAGCCGAAGCAAATTGTACAGCAAAGTAAAAGGATTGACTGGAAAATCAATCGTAGAGTTCGTGTTGAACTACAGACTTCGGAAAGCGGCCCGACTGATTATTGAAGAAAATCTGACAATACGTGAAGTCATGATTGAGGTGGGCATTGAAAGTCCTTCTTACTTTAGTCGGGCTTTCAAGAAAGTGTTTGGCGAGACACCTACAGATTTTGCAATCAAACATAAGAAATTATAACTATCGGAATTTATAAAGGAGAGTTAGAATCATTTCTGACTCTCTATTTCCGTTTGGCCAATTCGCAAACCATTTCTTAATGACCTTATATCGCAATTTGTAACTTCCTGTATTCACTCGGTGTATAGCCTGCCATTTTCTTGAACACACGGTTGAAATGTTGGGAATATTGAAAGCCCAATTCATCAGCTATCTGGTTTACGGTCTTCTCCGTATCGGCAAGCATGTCTTTGGCCGTATCTATGATTTTGCTTTGGATGTATTCTTGCGGATTCTTTCCCGTTTCCTTTTTAACCAGGTCTCCGAA
>CALUOV010000021.1 GCA_944322275.1 uncultured Bacteroides sp.
CTGACAGCTTCTCCATACGGGTTTTGTCGCCCAAGATACTACCCTTGCTCCGTTCGCTGCTGGGATCGATGGCCAATACGGCCAACTTGCCGCCAAACCGCTCCAGCACGTGCAGTCCGAAAACGTCAATGGACGTGCTCTTACCCGCCCCCGGCACACCGCTGATACCCACTCTGACAGAACGGCCCGCATAAGGCAGGCATTTTTCGATGACCTCCTGCGCCAACGCATAGTGTTCGGGCTTCAGGCTCTCCACCAGCGTGACAGCCTGTCCCAGTACCGTTGTATTACCTTTCACAATACCGTCCACATAATCCGCCACACTCAGTTCGCGCCTTTTTCTCTTCGGGCGGTTCTTCAGATAAGGATTTACCGATGCAGGCTGCTCTACGCCTACATTCACAGTCAGCCCCTTGTAAGCTGCATTGTTTTCCGGATGTTCCATGATCAAGATCTTTTTTAGTTTTGGATATTTTCTACCGGCAGGTTGACGGCAACGTCTATCTCCACTTTCGGTCGCACGGGATCATTGGTTATCATCAGCAGGCGCAAGCGGCCGTGTTGACCGCCCAAGCGTTTTTTCGTCACCGTTATCCGCATCCGTGCCGACTCTCCGGGCTGCAGCACCGTCTTTTTCAGGCTGACGCCCAATGCCTGATGCGGTACCTGCAGCCGATAAATTTGCAAAGGCGAATGGCCGCTGTTGGTAATCAGCACCTCTTTCCTCCCCCTTTTCTTCTGCGCTAGAATGGGCGTAAAATCCAGTCTATCAGCCGAAAGCCGGATGGCGGGTGCCTTCGCGCGTTGGGTTTCGGTCAGTCCCGAGAAATCAGGCAATTTTACCACCGACACGGGTATTTCATTCTCCTCACTCACCTTGTCGCCCTCAAAGCGCGCGAGATAGACACTCGTTTGCGTCAGTCCCAAGCCGGGCAGTTTCTCTGGATCCATCGTCAAGACCATCCGTCCCCGCTCCCCCGGTTGCAGATGCTCCGGCTGGGCCTTCATCGTCAGGTAGGACGGCAGATGCATCAGCACCGGCGTGTAGGAGGCGTCCGACAGATTGACCACCTCTATAGATACCGCAGGCCATTCCCCGCACCGAGTGTCGGGGAAGAGGATTTCCTTCCTGTCCAGGCCTATTTGTCCGATGCGGAAAGGATGCGTCCGACTATAATCGTTCAACTCTCTTACGACCTCACCTTCCATCGCCAAATAGACCAAATGGGGCGCGGCATTGGAATAAATGGCCACCGACTTATGGAAATGTCCTAAAGCCTCGGCATCGAACGTCACGTCTACCGTTCCTTTCTCTCCGGGAGCTATAGGAGTCTGAGTCCAGTGTGCGGCCGTACAGGCGCAATCCGGTTCTACATCTGTCAGCACCAGTGGCTCCGTACCCGTATTGGTAATAACATATTGCACGGTCAACGGATGTTTCCACTCAACCTGCCCTACCCGGTGCAACTGAGTATTCGATGTGAAACGCGCCTGTGCCATAGCATCCATAGTCCATCCGCCATACAAACTGAGCAGCAACAGCATTCGCCCTATAAATATTTTAAAATTTCTTCTCCTCATTTTTCCTTTGTTATCTGTTCAGACAAGACAAAGGTAGCAATTTGTCCCGTTCAACACGAAAAATTAGGGAACAAATATTCAACTAAAAAACACCGTCTCCTCTCCAATGCATCTTAAGACCATTGAAAAGGAGACGGGATTACCTCTTTCTTAAAGAGTTGAATGGAAACCTGCTGTTTTTATTTGTATTCCTGCCAGCTCTTAATCTGAATATCCTCCGGCTTCATGTCGCAGAAGGCTTCAATAAAGGCACCGGCCAAACGGGCGTTGGTTATCAACGGTATGTTATGGTCGATGGCGGCACGCCGAATCTTATAACCGTTGGTCAACTCACGCTTGGTGTGGTTCTTCGGGATGTTGACTATCAGGTCGAACTTGTGTCCGGAAATCATCTTCATCACATTGTTGGCAGCATCGGGACGTTCATCGGGCCAGAACACGGGCGTTGTGTCTACTCCATGTGCATTAAGGAAAGCCGCCGTACCCGCAGTGGCATAAATCTTATATCCTTTACTATAAAGGATGCGGCTGGCATCCAATAAATCGACTTTCGACTTCATGGCTCCCGAGGAAAGCATAACGCCTTTCTCCTTATCAGGTATCTTAAAGCCAACAGCTATCATGGCGTTGAGCAAAGCCTCATCGAAATCATCACCCAAACAACCGACCTCACCCGTAGAAGACATGTCGACACCCAACACCGGGTCGGCCTTGTGCAGACGGGAGAAAGAGAACTGGCTGGCCTTGACGCCAATCCAATCAATGTCGTAAGCCGACTTGTCGGGCTTGGTGTAAGGAGCGTCCAACATGATGCGCGTGGCTGTTTCAATGAAATTGCGCTTCAGCACCTTGCTGACAAACGGGAAACTACGCGAAGCACGAAGGTTGCATTCGATGACCTTCACCTCGTTGTTACGGGCCAGATACTGAATGTTGAACGGGCCGGAGATGTTCAGTTCCTTAGCTATCTGGCGACTGATGCGTTTGATGCGCCGGGCTGTCGCAAAATAAATTTTCTGGGCAGGGAACACCAACGTGGCATCGCCTGAATGCACACCGGCAAACTCAATATGTTCCGAAATAGCATACTCTACAATTTCACCATTCTGTGCCACAGCATCAAACTCGATTTCTTTTGTATTTTGCAGGAACTGAGATACGACTACGGGATATTCCTTCGAAACCGATACGGCCATCTTGAGGTATTCCTCCAGCTCGTCCTCATCATAGCAGACGTTCATGGCGGCACCGGACAATACATAGGACGGACGCACCAAGACGGGATAACCCACCTTGGCCACAAAGCCCTTCACATCTTCCAGACTGGTCAGTTCCTGCCAAGCAGGTTGGTCGATACCCAAGAGGTCGAGCATGTGTGAGAACTTGTTACGGTTCTCGGCACGGTCGATGCTGACGGGCGAGGTTCCCAAGATAGGCACCGCCTGACGATGAAGCTTCATGGCCAGATTGTTCGGTATCTGTCCACCTACGGAGACAATGACTCCTCGCGGCTCTTCCAGGTCGATGACATCGAGCACGCGCTCAAAAGAAAGTTCATCGAAGTAGAGGCGGTCGCACATGTCGTAGTCGGTAGACACCGTCTCCGGATTATAATTTATCATGATGGACTTATAGCCCAGCTTACGTGCCGTCTGGATAGCGTTTACCGAACACCAGTCGAACTCCACGCTAGAGCCGATACGGTAAGCGCCCGAGCCTAATACTACGACAGATTTCTCATTCTTATAATAATTCACGTCATAGCCTTCAGCTCCATACGTCATATAGAGGTAATTGGTCAGTTCGGGATGCTCGCTGGCCACGGTATTGATTCTTTTTACGGCAGGAAGAATGCCTAACTCTTTGCGACGAGCACGCACAATCAGGTTTTCTTTCTCCATTGTCCCTTCCGGATGAAGCACAAAACGGGCTATCTGGAAGTCGGAGAAGCCCAACACCTTGGCTTGACGCAACACATCGGCCGGGATGTCTTCCACCTTATTATATTGGGAAAGTACGGCTTTGTAGTCCACGATGTTTTTCAGCTTGCCCAAGAACCAAGGGTCAATCTTGGTCAGTTCGTAAATGCGGTCGATGGTATATCCTTCCTCTAACGCTTGGGCTATGGCGAAGATGCGTAAGTCCGTAGGATGCGACAGCTCATGGTCGAGGTCATCAAAATGCAGGCCTTCGTTGCCCACAAAGCCGTGCATACCCTGACCTATCATACGCAAACCTTTTTGTATAATCTCCTCGAACGAGCGGCCGATGGACATGATTTCACCCACAGACTTCATACTGGAGCCAATCTCACGACTTACACCCACGAACTTCGTCAAGTCCCAACGGGGAATCTTGCAAATCAAGTAGTCCAACTGGGGAGCTACGTAGGCGGAATTGGGTGTACCCATCTCGCCTATCTCGTCAAGCGTGTAGCCCAACGCAATTTTGGCAGCCACGAACGCCAACGGATAGCCCGTGGCCTTGGATGCCAAAGCAGAAGAACGGCTCAAGCGGGCGTTGACCTCAATGACGCGATAGTCGTTTGTCTCGGCATTGAACGCATATTGAATGTTACATTCACCCACAATATTCAAATGGCGGACACACTTTCGCGAAAGTGCCTGCAAAGTTTCGACTTGCTCGTCACTTAGCGAACACGTGGGAGCCACCACAATACTTTCACCCGTATGAATACCCAACGGGTCGAAATTCTCCATGCTGGCCACGGTAAAACAATGGTCGTTGGCATCGCGGATAACCTCAAACTCTATTTCCTTCCAGCCTTTCAACGATTCCTCTACCAATATCTGTTTGGAGAAAGTAAACGCACTTTCGGCCAGACGAAGGAAAGTCTCTTCGTCCGGACAGATTCCGCTACCTTGCCCACCCAATGCGTAAGCCGAACGCACCATGATCGGATAGCCGATTTCCTGCGCTGCCTTCAAGGCTTCCACCATGTTTTCCACCGCATGACTCTTGGGCGTTTTCATCGGAATTTCATCCAGTTGCTTCACAAACAAGTCACGGTCCTCGGTATTCATAATAGCCTCCACCGAAGTGCCCAGCACTTGCACACCATATTTTTCAAGCACTCCGTTGCGATACAGTTCCGTGCCACAGTTCAACGCCGTCTGTCCGCCGAAAGCCAGCAGGATGCCATCGGGACGTTCTTTTTCAATAATACGTTCCACGAAATAAGGTGTCACCGGCAAGAAATACACTTGGTCGGCAATGCCTTCTGAAGTCTGAATCGTAGCAATATTGGGATTCACCAGCACTGAACTGATTCCTTCTTCACGCAAAGCTTTCAGAGCCTGCGATCCGGAGTAGTCAAATTCTCCAGCCTGTCCTATCTTAAGCGCACCCGAACCTAAGACCAATACCTTTTTCAAGTTACTTTTCATACTATATGCTGTTATTGATAAATCTTATCTTCCGCTATTATACTTGGGATATTAAAAGAAATGCGTTCATCTCCACAGATAAACGCATTTACCACCCATAAAATCCGTACAGAATAGCATTCACTATTCTTGGCTGCAAAGGAAGCATTTTTTTATGAAACATGCAAATATTTAGCCCCAAAATTCAATAAAAAAAGCATCTTTTATCTGAATATCCCCTACTGGTGATAGACTATACGTCTGAAACGGCTTCTGACAAAAACGGAGGAATGTTAGAAACGTTCACCCTCCATGCTTATATCCGCACCGCATATCCGTTGTTACTTTTTAATCGTCCCACCAGGAATTTCTTCCGTCAGGCTTCGTTGCTCACGGAAAACAGTCAGTTTATGAGGACGGCTCCAATCCATCTCCGCTACAGTCTTCTTCCAATCGTCCAAAGTAAGGATGTCTTTGCCGTCTATCTTCAGTATCACATCATTAGGTCTCAACAAGTCGCGCAACGGATTACCCATGGCCTGCATACTGACGATGTAAACGCCACGCTCGCTATCCATTCCTGTGGCCGACCGTTCTCCTAACGAGTCTAATGTCTTGAGACGTAATCCTGACCATTCCCAGATTTCAGAGGAAAAAGTCGTTTCTTGCATGACCGGCACAGGCATAGCCGGTTGCCTGGCTTGCCGCTTCAGACGCGGGGAAAGGACTCCAAAATAATCCATCTCAAAATTACGGAAGCCACAATAAGGAGCGATTTCTGCCAGATTGTCCACTCGGAAATCTCCTTGGGCAGGATTCTTAAAACGTATGGCACATACCACGGAATGACGGTCAGTACCATTCTGCAAGGCAGACTGATAAGCCGTGCTGTCGGTAAATACATTGCAATCCACTTCCGCCCCCCAATGGGAAACACCAATGGGGCGATAAGGAGACATAACCAAATTACGTGTGAAAACATCACCGCTCTTTGCAAACCACACGTGAGGATGGAACGTATTGTTGACTAAGATATTGTTTTCTACCACCCGATAAAATCCCTCACGCAATTTCAGTCCGCCGTTTAAGCAAAGGTTATTATAAATATGGTAATTGCTGGAGCCGTCATCTAAGTCAATGTCCCATCCACGGTCGCACCGAAAACGATTATGGGCAATGGTCGTACAAAAGGCGGCATCGGCCCACACCAATTCAGGATGCTTCATCAGCCGGTCGTTCATGGATTTGCCCGAACTGCTCCAAAAACGGTCACGCCCCCAGGAGTTGAAAGCGCCGTGGTCTCCGGTCTCCATCACGGTGGCAAATACATCGTTGTATTCTATCAAATGCCCTCCCCACGTGCCTTCGCTAACATTGATGCCGGCACGCGGCACGTGATAGATTGTGTTATGGCTGACAGTAATATGACTACACATAGATAATTCCACACCCGCCACTTGCTTCTCGAACAAGCCGATGTGGTGAATCAGATTGTCAGCTATCAAGAGTCGCGATGGATAATTGTCATTCCGGGGACCGGGCGTAAATTCCATTTCCCCCAAAGGCACCGTATTACTATAGCCAAATGCAGGCGAACGTACCGCATCCGGGCTACCGACCACACAAACAGCGCTCGCACCTACCTGGGTAAACAACGAACCGCAGACACCTGAACAACGATTATAGTTAGAGAAGAAAACCGCATTGCCACCTACGTGATGAAAGTCACAATCGCGCACCCAACAATCTTCGGTTCCTTCCATGAAAAGAGCGCCACCACGGTAGATGCACCAATCCGAGCGTAAAAGAGCCTCATAAGGCTCCATAAAAGTGCGCGAAGTCAGCGTGAACTCCAAGTTTTGGAAAGTGATGTTACGCACCGGCTCCCGTTGCGTCCCTCGCAAGGAAATCAGACACTTCAAGACCGGCACCTCAAAACGTAAATTCTCCACCTGCTCACCAGGCAAAGGATAATAGTACAAATACTGTTCACGGGCATCAAAATACCACTCACCGGGAGCGTCCAATTCTTCGAAGATGTTTTCCACCATCCGGTTTTCAGGATGCGGCGCAGACTTACGGTTATTCTGCCATCCGCCCTCCAGCGTCAGGTTTCCTTTCTTATCCTTACCCGTGATGCGATAGTGCATACTTCCCCAGTCATGTCCATGCATGGCGTGCAAATAACCGCCTTCGGGATGTTTCCATTTTTTCACCCGCTCGGGAGCGGTAGCTTCGGCGGAAGTTCCGTTTAGGCGCACGGCCGTAGAATCATAATTCGGATAACGGGCCATGGGACGGAATTCGCCTTCCACCAGCAACATGTCTATAGCCCCTGCTGTTTCCAGATGCGCCCTCAGGATGCCCCGTTTATAAGCTTGCCACTTCAGGCCGTCCAACAGCTTCCCCCCACTGATAATCGCTTTTTCACCCGGATAGGAACAGATGCGTAAGGAACGCCCGTCCTTACAATCGTCCGATGTAAGCGTGAGCGGTTCTTTCCAATAATACGTTCCCGCTCTCAGATAAACAGTCACTTCCTTATCGGATGAAGTACGGGCGGCCTGCACCGCTTCCTCTATACATGAATAAGGATGTCCGATAGTACCATCCCCCGTTTCTCCTTCTTGTGGAGAAACGTAATAAACGCTTTGCGCTTTCAACGGTAAAGGTAAAGCAATCGCCAGGAAAGCGAATGCCGCGACAAAAATGTGTTTCATGTCAGATTATTCCCTTTTATATAAACTCCAAACTCTTCACTCTTTGAGCGCGCTAAGTTAACAAAAGAACAGGGTACCTACAAGAAAAACGTCATCTTTTAAACAAAAACACGCTTGTCCTCTGATTCATTTCGCATTTCCAACAAAAAAGGCTAACTTTACCGCCCGATAAAATAGCCGGCCGCATCGCATGAGGAAACTGCTACCGGTTTGGACGATTAGATGAACAAACAAATAAATAAAATCTTAGTATGACAAAAGAAAAAATTATCCTCACGGGAGACCGCCCTACGGGACGCCTACACATAGGTCACTTCGTAGGTTCGCTGCGCCGACGCGTAGAGCTGCAAAACGCCGGCGACTACAAAGACATGTTTGTATTCATAGCGGACGCACAGGCATTGACCGACAATATGGACAATCCGGAGAAAGTACGCCAGAATGTCATTGAAGTGGCCTTGGACTACTTGGCCTGCGGACTGGATCCAGCCAAGTCCACCATCTTCATCCAATCGCAAATACCGGAGCTTTGCGAATTGTCTTTCTACTACATGGACTTGGTGACTGTCAGTCGCTTGCAACGCAACCCCACCGTAAAGACAGAAATACAGATGCGTAACTTCGAAGCCAGCATTCCGGTAGGTTTCTTCACTTACCCCATCAGTCAGGCAGCCGACATCACCGCATTCAAGGCTACGACCGTACCTGTCGGTGAGGACCAGGAACCGATGCTGGAGCAAGCGCGCGAAATTGTCCGACGCTTTAACTATATCTATGGCGAGACATTGGTAGAGCCGGAAATTCTGCTTCCGGAAAACGCCGCCTGCCTGCGCCTGCCCGGCACGGACGGAAAGGCCAAAATGAGTAAAAGTTTGGGTAACTGCATTTACTTGAGCGACTCGGCCGACGAAGTGGCTAAGAAAATAAAAGGCATGTACACCGACCCCGACCATCTGCGTGTGCAAGATCCGGGCAAAGTAGAGGGTAACACCGTGTTCACCTACCTCGATGCCTTCTGCCGTCTGGAACACTTCGAACGTTATCTGCCAGAATATCCCAATCTGGACGAGCTGAAAGCCCACTATCGCCGTGGAGGTTTGGGAGATGTCAAAGTGAAGAAGTTCCTGACTGCCATCATGCAAGAAACGCTCGGCCCCATCCGCGACCGCCGCAAAGAGTTCGAGCAGGACATTCCCGCCATCTACGCCATGCTGAAGCAAGGTTGCGAAAAGGCACGTGAAACGGCCGCTGCCACTTTGGATGAAGTACGCAAGGCCATGAAGATAAACTATTTTGATGACGCCGAGTTGATAGCCGAACAGGCCAAACGCTTCCGCGGAGAATAATCCACAAAAGACAAAAAAACGATCCCTTTCCCAGTTGCATATACACCGGGAAAGGGATTGTTAAAAAGGGAAACAATCTCTTATTGAGCTTCTACCAATACTACACGGTTCAAGATAGGTTCACCGAACGTGTCAACACCTTCAGTCTTACCAACAGAGAGGCGATCAGATTCGATACCATATTTCTCAACCAATACTTTGATAACGGCTTCCGCACGTTTCTGAGCCAGCTTTTGGTTGTACTCAGCTGTACCTGTAGCGGAATCAGCATAACCGTTAACAACATACTTCGTGTCGGGATACTTCTTCATGGTCTCTGCCAGATAAGACAGGTTCATTGCCTCACGCTTAGAGACCTTGGCAGATTCGATGGTGAAGAATACAGTACGCGGAGTAACATCCGGACGATCAACTTCTACTTCACGAACCTGAGGTTCAGCCATCTTGCAGTCCTGCAACTCACGTGCCAAACGTTTGTTTTCAGCAGCCAAATCGTTCATCTTGTCACGCATCAGGGCCAATTCAGATTCCGAAATCAACTGTGGTTTCGGTTTATCAAATCCTCTCTTCGCAAAGCGATAGGTAACACCGACCATAGCACTTACTACGCCATCATAGCCTTTTCCACCGATACCTGCATCAAACTTATCCTCAAATCCGGCAATAGCCAGTTCAAGATTGATGTCAAAAGCATCCGATATACGGAAACGGTTAATCAAACCTCCGTTTACAGACAAGCTCTGACGATGAGGCGTGCTATAGCTGTGAGTCATACCAAAACCAGCATAAGGAATCAACTCATACACACGGTCAGGATTATACCCGCCAAACAAAGCCATCAGGTTAAACATAGCATCGGCATGCAGATTCATATAGTTGTATTTCTGCTTATAGTAAGATCCGTTTATAGGACCTGAAGCATCTACTCCATCCGCATAGTTCATGCCATTATTACCTGGAATAGCGCCCTTGGCTTGCAAACCGCTGTATTGCAAACGAAGTCCCAAACCGGGCGTAAACCATTTACCCACAGCAATGTTAATTGTCGGACTAATGCGCTCCCCAAAGTCTGCCCTCTTATCAAAGTCGCCCATCAGTACGCTAGCACCTACTCCACCGGATATGAACCAATTATCCCAGAATCCATTTGTTATCACCGCTTTCTCATCATACTGTACCTTCCCTGCGGCTTCGGTCTCTGTCTGTGCCATGGCACCCAAAGACATGCTGGATACAGCCAGCAACATTAAGAACTTTTTCATATTCTCACCTTATTAATGATTAATACTACAAATATTTATTTTCTATTTTCATTTATATTAATCCCTCGCCCTATTTCTATTTAGATTTAATAACACAAAGTTAAAGAAAACTTTTTTAGGGACAAACTAATATCGTTAAATTTTCATTTCATAGGAGCAAAAAAGCATAAATCATAAGATTCTTTTCCTTAAAAACAATGTTTCGCGCTCCAAGAGGCAATAGTCCACATTAAATAACACAACACCTTACATTCAACGCCATTATCATTTAAAGAGAAAGAGAAGTAAACTCGGGAAATGAAAATCCTTCTCCGAGTCTTTGGGAGGAGAAGGATTTCGATATACAAATCAAGGTAGAATATTACTTTGCAAACAACTTTTCTATATCCTCTTCTTTTATCGTGGAAAGAATCAGATGGCCATCTGGGGTATAATTGGGGGAAGGAGAAGAGAATAATTCCCCTATCAGGTTGGACATTTCATCCGTTGTCAAAACTTGTCCATAAACAATGGCAGCCGCACGAGCCAACGTCAACGCTAACAGAGTCTGAATCTCTTCCTTCACGTCATTTCCTTTTTCCATAGCTGTATGCACCATATTCTGTACAAGTTTTACAGGATCCAATCCTTCAACACCTGCCGGTATGCCATTAATAGCATAACTGCCTCCTCCTAAAGATGTCAGTTCAAAACCAATAGCTGATAAGTCAGCCTGAATGCTTTCAAGCATGGCAATCTCCGAAGGTGGAAACTGTACTATCTCAGGAAACAACACCCCTTGAGAAGCTCCTTGCCTATGGCGTATTTGCTCCATGTAACGGTCAAACAATATACGCACATGCGCCCGGTGTTGATCAATGATCATCAGTCCAGACTTAACTGACGTCAAGATAAAACGGCCTTTAAATTGTAAATATTGCACATTAGACACAGCTGTCGACTCATGATGAAGCGACGAGGCTTCGCTATGAGTATCTGTCCATTCATTTTTAGCACTTTGTCTATCCAATGAATCAAAGGTCTCCGAATCAAGAGCATCATTATTCATCCCACTAGGTTTCTCTAGGCCGGCATACAAGCTTTCCCAATCAGTCTTAGCAGGTGAATACCCCCTACCTCCTCCCGATGAAGATTTAAAAGGATTAAAGTCTGGGCTATAATGCAATTGGGGAGGAGCGATCGTTTGACCTTGATTGAAAACCGGAATGTCAGGCATATCAGCAACGTCAAAATCGATGGAAGGAACCGCATTGAATTTGCCCAAGGTTTCCTTCACTGCCGCAGACAAAATTTGCCAAATAGCTTGTTCATTCTCAAACTTTATCTCTGTCTTCGTCGGATGGATATTCACATCTATATTAGCCGGATCCACCTCAAAATATATAAAATAAGAAATTTGCTCACCAACAGGTATCAACCGCTCATAAGCCTCCATTACCGCTTTATGAAAATAAGGATGCCGCATATAGCGGCCATTGACGAAGAAATATTGGTGTGCGCCTTTCTTACGCGCCGTTTCCGGTTTGGCAATGAAGCCCGAAATTTTAATCAACGTAGTATCTACCTCTACCGAAAGTAACTGCTGGTTCAACTTCTTTCCAAAAATGGACATGATGCGTTGCCTTAACGACATGACAGGTAAATTGAACAACTCAGCATCATTACTATATAAATAAAATGCAATATCCGGATGCACCAAAGCGATACGTTCAAACTCTGTCAAAATATTGCTTAACTCCGTGGAGTTCGTTTTCAAGAACTTACGTCGCGCAGGAACATTGAAAAAAAGATTCTTCACCATAAAATTACTTCCTTGCGGACACGAGACCAATTCTTGACTTTCCACACGCGAACCGGAAATAAGCAAACGAGTACCCAACTCCTCGTTAGCCAAACGCGTTTTCAATTCCACTTCTGCTACAGCAGCAATAGAAGCCAACGCTTCCCCCCGAAAGCCCATAGTGTGTAAAGCGAATAAATCAGACGCTTCCCGGATCTTGGAAGTAGCATGACGCTCAAAAGACAAACGAGCATCGGTTTCAGACATTCCTTTGCCATCGTCTATCACCTGAATACAAGTTTTACCTGCATCGGTAACCAACACATGAATCTCTTTAGCTTCTGCATCTACCGCATTCTCCACTAGCTCTTTAATTACAGACGCAGGGCGTTGTATCACCTCTCCAGCCGCAATCTGATTGGCAACCGAATCGGGCAATAAATGAATTATATCACTCATGTAACAATCCCCTATTCTGTTTAAATGATACCATTACTAAGGGCATACCAAAGATAAATTAACAGGCCGATAAAAAACAGCAGAATGACAAAGTGCATCGGCTGTTTTCCACTCTCCTTACGACGTTTTAGGTGTGTAGTTTGCTCCACAAACTTACCTCGAATATCTTCGGGTGAGAATTTCTTTTCAGGCAACATGCCCAACTCACGCTTGGCGTTCTCCTCAATCTTAGCTAATTTCTCTTTGCGCTCGTCCACATATATATATGTATGGTGGAAACCGCGAGGTTTTCTCATTGTAAATAATCCCATAGCGTACTTATTTTTTAGTTCGTCCAATATGCATATCACGAGGTGAAACGGTAGGTCTGCGCGTACTTTGCTTCAAGCCTTGTCCCGCCTTCTTACCACGCCAATCAAATATATCATCCTTATTCAACGGTCTCATATAATCCAACCACACAAATGAAGCCAAACGGTACTTATCCGCGGGAATCTGGCTCATAGGATAGGCAGTTCCACTAGCTTTCCCAATGAAAGCGCCACGTTCCATCTGTCTATTCTTCAACAACATGCGCAAGAATGCGCCTTCAGAATAATTCATCAAAATCAAAGAGCTATCCCTCTCCTCTACTGGATAAAATATCACCATCACACTTCCATTCACATCCACCTGACGAATATCCCCCTCTCTGAAATAGGCCATCATTTCTTTACCGGAAACCTGATTATAATGAATAGAATCTTTCTGTTCGATTGTTAAAGCCTGATTAATGATATGCGCCCAATCGATGGTACTGTCATTCATGTAGATTTTAATTTGTTCGCCCAGCAATTGTTCGCTCCCATGCCACAATACCGGATCCGTGTACATTGTCATGCAAGAGTCCTTTGTATTATAAACTAAAGAATCACAAACAGCTTGAATATCGGAACGATAAGCACGCACTTTATGATAAACGCGCATCTCACGATATACGGAATCCGTATTGAGATTGAACGTCACTAAACGTAATGTGTCTCCATGCATAAAAAGGCTGTCACCCTGCGAATAATCCACCGCTACAGCCCGCTGTGTAGCCAAGGCATTTCCGGTCAATTCATCGTAATGACAATAATCACCCGTCAGCATGTTACGGTTGATGGAATCGTTCATTTGTACATTATAAAACGCTTCACCATAACTTAACTTACGGTCATAAAAAAGGCTGTCACCTGTCAGTTTTTTCCCTTGATTGGTCAGTACAGAGCGATCCAGCAACTCTGCCTGCTCCGTCACCGTATTATAAACTCCACGTTCAGAATAAATATGATTGTTATCGCTGACTATATCTGAGGGACCTAAAATGGTGGCAATTTTCGTTAATGTACTGTATTTCAATGTGTCTGAAGTCAATACAAACCTCGGATTATTCAATGTAACATCGTGATTAAACACTGCTAATTTGGTAGAAGGACTATATTCACCCCATATCGAAGTAAGCACATTGACGGAATCCATTAATGTACCACCTTCAAAATAATATCCCAAATTAAAAATGCGATCATAGTTCAAGCTGTCTGTCGTAAGCGTAGTACCTCGGTTAATCATTTTCACATGATTACGAAGCATAGCCAACTGCGACATGCCATCGTAATATAAATAGTCTCCATAAATAAACAACGTATCTCCTTGCTCCATACGAACATTACCGAATGCCTCCACTGAGTTACTTTGCTGATAAAGATAAGCTGTATCACAATACATATACATACTGTCATGCCTCAGTCTTACCGAACCTGTTAGAATTTGAGCATCCGGCCTTAAAGCTTCATCAGCTTGAGCTTCATCCGCATACAATAAATCAACACGGGTTTTCTTCTTTTCTGGTTCTGTTTTTTTATCCTGAGCGCTCAACCAACAGATACCAAACAGGCATAGGATGCCTGCTAGAAGGTACCTATGCCTGCTTAGGAAATGCAAATTCTTATTTCGTCTATGCATAAAAATCGGCTCAAAATCTGAAATAACTACTCTTTAATCCACCCTGGATACTTGAACTCGCAGGTATTCCACCCTTCCTTAATACGGACATAAGTATGTTTCTGCTTTTCTCGAATCCATTTGTCCAAAACTTCAGCCCTCCGTTTCTCCAATACCAGATTTTTCAAATTCTGATAATCATCAGTAATAGTCGCTTTATGACCATTGATACGACTTTTCAGTTTTACAATTACACACTCTTCCTTTCCAGTAGCCTGCGGAATCATGGTAAATGCCTCTGAAATTTCACCTACTTGCATTTTGTCCACTACCTTAGCTATCTCGGGCGGAAGTTCCTGCATCTCAAATTTCGATGTATTTGTATTAGGATTCGGCAACAAGCCATGATTGTTACGTGTGTCTTTATCATGCGACAACACAGCTGCAGCCTCTTCAAAAGTGAATTTGCCATTACGAATATCGTCAGCAATAGAATCTAATCTAGCCATACCTGCCTCCAAAGCACTTTCGGGAATATGTGGACGCAACAAGATGTGACGTACACGGATACGATCACCACGTTTTTCTATCAGTTGAATAATATGAAAGCCATATTCCGATTCCACAACTTTGGAAACTTTAGTGGGGTCTTGCAAATTAAAAGCCACATTAGCAAAAGCTGGATCCAATTGCCCACGGCCATAGAAAGGCATCTCTCCTCCATTGATAGCCGA
The DNA here is from genome assembly GCA_944322275.1 of uncultured Bacteroides sp. Classification (GTDB taxonomy): domain Bacteria; phylum Bacteroidota; class Bacteroidia; order Bacteroidales; family Bacteroidaceae; genus Bacteroides. The sequence goes on from CALUOV010000021.1 coordinate 15,231, forward strand.
AGCTCTATCTTCCGAATACATACGCGCCAAAGTAGAGAAGCTAGTTTCGCCTTTATTAACACGTTCGGTAAACTCACGTAAACGTCGTTTCACATCTTCTATTTCCTCCACCGGTATTTTAGGCTTCTGCGTAATAATCTCCACTTCAACTTGCGTAGGTATATAAGGAATACTATCTTGAGGAAGTTTTTGGAAATAACGACGCACTTCAGCCGGAGTAATCTTTATCTCGCCTACCAACTCCTGCTGCATCCGCTGTACAGTCAATCCCTCACGAGCATTTTCCCGAAGAGTCTCGCGAATCTGTGTTGCACTTCTGTTAAAATACTCTTCCATTTTTTCCAAAGAGCCTATGCGATTGATGTACGTGTTGATCATTAAATCCACTTGACTAACCACCTCACTTTCAGAAACCACAATACTATCCAACTCCGCTTGATGCAAAAAAAGTTTCTGTACGGCTATTTCCTCCGGTATTACGCAATAAGGATCTCCATCAAAATTACGTCCATTATAGATAGCATCCAAACGAACCTCTTCTACATCTGATTTCAATATGGCTTCATCACCTACCACCCAAACGACTTCATCAATCACATTGTCTTGACCAACTACCGGAGTACAGGCCAACGCCATTAAAAGAGGCAAAACTATCCATCTAAAGTCTATACACTTTTTCATTCTGTCCATCTTAGTTCACTAAATATTTTATATACCCTTTCTCAGATGCTTCTCGATATAAATCGGCTTTCACCTGATTCATAAAATCCACTTGTTTCTTATTTAACAACATTTCTTTTACATGCGGACGTGCCGCTTCATAAGGTTCTTGTTCACCGATGCGAATGTACTCACTTATATTCAAAAAATACCAAAATGCGGTATCTTTTAACTCTATATGGTGATTTTTTTTCAAGAAGCCATCCATATCCGACTCTTTTAACGGTAACCACCCCATGATTTCCAAAGCAGGCATCCACCGATCATAGAAATACTCATATTTTACAGCATGTTGCAGACTATATTTCTCCAAATGCTCAATAGCACTCTGCTGTTCACTCTTGTACCATTGCTTTACTTGAAGAACTTGAGGAGCCGTCAGCGGCATCTTGATAAAAAGTCCCTTAATCAAAGGACTTTCCGCCTTAAAGGCATCCTTATTTTGGATATAATAATCCTGCAATTCTTTTTCCGTCAATTCCTCTGCCAACCTTTCCTGTAGCAAGGCTTGCTGATAAGCATGAATAATCAAGGTTTTCCGATAATTAAAGACTAATTTTTCAATTTCCACATCGTTTGAAACATTCTGCTGAGCCTGCTCATACAATAAAATGTCCTCAGCCCAACTACGGATATAATGTTGTGCAAACAACAAACTATCGTCTGTTGACAAACCTTGGGGCAACACTCGTTGCAAATCTTCGCGATAAAGGAAATTGCCGTCAAGCTCCACCAAAGGAGTTTTCCCTTGGTGATCGTATTGAGAATTGCCACACGACATACACAACATGATCCCTAAAAATATGGAACTGACTATGCGCATAAATCCTAAATCTGTATAGTTTATTTCTTGCTTTTAGCGTACGAAGATAGCAGTTTAGTACATTGCCTCAGTGAATATTAACCGTTTTTAAAGCCTCTTCATTTATTTCAACCTTCGCTCTATGCCACAAATCTTTCATCCAACAAGTTTCCAAATAAGCTCTATAATCACTCCAAATCCTATTTCCAACTTCCACCCAAAACTTTGGTCCTTTCTTTTTTTCGCCTAATACTAAAGTATAAGGGAACCCTTCTATCGGACAAGATTCTTTCTTTTTGAATATCACATCATCTACATACTGATTCTCACCCGGAGCAAAAAGTCCTTGTTCAACTTGCACGGCCACTTGCTTATCTGCATTCACGCCTAAACGAATGGCGTCTTCCCATTCGTTTACAGGAAGCTTCTTTAGGAACTTCTTTATTTTTTTACCTACACGTCTAGACACACAATGTAACACAACACCTTCAAACCGAGTCTCAGGCCAATAATAATTCTTACGGTTATGCTCAAAAAAATTCGCTACACCAACCGTATCAGTTTGCAAATGTTCCCCAAACATCCGATCTGTAATAATTTGACAAAGTAAACTATCCGAACAAGCCCGCAAACGTATCCTATAATCCGAACAGGTATCCTCCAACCGATAAACTGCGCAAGCCAATATACTTTTGGCAATAAAATCATTGAGTTGACATTTCGGTGAAGCTGGATGAGACTGAACAAAACAACGCATGTCTTTTCCAGAATAGACTTTTCCATCTAATGCGAACAAATTTTTCACCGTAAAACCATGCGCTAAGAAATCTTTTATTCCAACCTCATCCGGCACAAAATGATATTCCCGCTTCAAACTATCCAATACAACATCTGTCACGTACCGGTTATTCAAATATCGCCCCTCCAGAAATTGAGAATCCATAGAAAAAGACGCACGTTGAAGCACTTTCACCATATGTATACCTTGAGGAGTAAAAAATGGAGCCGAGACTTGTCCCAACGGTAACGTAAAAGCCACCTGTTCAAACTCAACCGGCATCTCCAACTTCTCTATCCAGAAAGGTTCCTTCTCTTGCGAATATCTCTGCACAGCTTCTTCAAAACTGATCTGCCCAAGAGATATAACCGAACGAAGAGAATCCATTCGTGCCTCACATGCACGCAAGCTATACGATGTTACGTTTTGAGGAATGTATTGAAATATATGGCAGACAAGAACCCGATCGGGTTTAGTCAAATGATCCTTCATTTGACAAGTTGTCATTTCCTTTTGCTTTATCAAGAACTCTTGAGATAAACTATGCCGACAACTATCCATATAGCTCCAAAAAGTCTCCAAAGTATCTAAACCTATACCACGTGCGGCATTCACTTTCAACTTATAATTAATAAAAACATTTACCGCCTGCGCAGGCAATCCTTTCCTTAGACAAAAATCCTTATACTCGGCACTTGTTATTTTTTCCCCATTAATCACCATCAACACATCACTCTGCGCCTTTGCTCCATTTATCCAAAGAACAAATAAAATAAGCAAACCAGTCCAACGTTTCATAAACATACATATAAAAACAATTAGGCATACATTATACGAACTATTACAGACTTATTTTTCTAAATCTACATCATCCGTATAATACATGCCTTCACAGAATATGGCAGAATCATTAAACAAGATTCCGCTTCCTATCCTACATTCACCCTTCCTTATTCAGGACGGCTATAATTAGGAGCTTCGCTGGTAATAGCGACATCGTGCGGATGGCTTTCCAATACACCGGCATTAGTAATCCTCGTAAATTTCGCATTGTGCAATTGCTCAATGTTTGCCGCACCACAATAGCCCATGCCTGATCGCAGGCCACCTACCAACTGATAGATAACTTCATACAACGAACCTTTGTAAGGTACACGGGCGGCAATACCTTCGGGTACCAGTTTTTTCACATCGGTTGTTCCACTTTGGAAATATCGGTCTTTCGATCCGTTTTCCATAGCTTCCAGTGAACCCATACCTCGATAGGATTTAAACTTACGCCCATTGAATATAATAGTATCACCCGGCGACTCTTCCGTACCGGCCACTAGTGAGCCTATCATTACGCTATATCCACCCGCAGCCAACGCTTTTACCACATCACCCGAATAGCGCAGACCGCCATCAGCTATCAAAGGAACACCTGTACCTTCCAAAGCCTTAGCCACATCATAAACAGCCGACAGCTGAGGCACTCCTACACCGGCTATGACACGAGTCGTACAAATAGATCCTGGACCTATACCAACTTTTACCGCATCAGCACCCGCTTCCACTAAAGTTTTGGCGGCTTCCCCTGTAGCAATATTACCCACCACAATATCAATATCCGGGAACGTTTGTTTGGCCTCTTTCAATTTATCAATCACAAATTTAGAATGGCCATGAGCCGTATCTATCACAATTGCATCTGCACCAGCCTCCACCAAGGCACGCATACGATCGAGCGTATCCACCGTTACGCCTACACCAGCCGCCACCCGCAAACGTCCTTTGGAATCTTTGCAGGCCATCGGTTTATCTTTAGCTTTTGTGATATCTTTATATGTAATCAAGCCGACCAATTTGTTTTCCTTATCTACTACCGGTAGTTTTTCAATCTTATATTCCTGCAAAATCTGAGCAGCAGCCTCCAAATCAGTTGTTTGATTCGTAGTAACGATTTTATCTTTTGTCATCACCTCATCAATCCGCTTAGAATGGTCTCTCTCAAAACGAAGGTCACGGTTAGTTACAATGCCAACCAGACGGCTTTCATCATCCACTACCGGAATGCCTCCAATTTTATATTCAGCCATCAAAGCCAATGCATCAGCAACTGTCGAACCTCTTTTAATCGTCACGGGATCATAAATCATACCGTTTTCCGCACGCTTCACAATAGCAACCTGACGAGCCTGTTCTTCAATGGACATGTTCTTATGAATTACACCAATACCACCTTCACGGGCAATGGCTATAGCCATTTTAGCTTCGGTTACCGTATCCATTGCGGCTGTTACAAACGGGATTTTCAACTCAATGTTTCTTGAAAACTTTGTCGTGAGTTCGACAGTCTTAGGCAATACTTCAGAATAAGCGGGAATCAGCAGTACATCATCGTACGTCAATCCGTCCATTACAATTTTATCTGCAATAAATGACATAGGGCTATGCGTTTAAAATTATTGCGTGCAAATATACGGATTTTATTCCACATCCGCATATCTGCACGCAATAATTTTAGTTTTTTATATCCGAAAATTCCATCAATTTGCCATCTCTGAGATAAATTTTATACGTACTAACCGCACTTCTTCTTCCGTAAAGTCATCTCCCAACTCATCTAGCGCATCGTCAATATTGTCCGTTGTAGATTCTTTAAAATAGTCATAAATATCCAGCATGTGATCTTCATCCATGATATCATTCAAGAAATAATCAATGTTCAACTTCGTACCTGAATATACAATTGCTTCTATCTCGTCCAACAACTCATCAAACTCAATACCCTTAGACACCGCAATGTCATCCAGTGCTACTTTACGGTCTATTGCTTGTATAATAGAAACTTTTAGCTTTGATTTATTAGCCACAGTACGTACGCGTAAGTCTTCCGGACGTTCTATCTCGTTTTCCTCACAATGACGTTTAATCAGCTTACAGAATTCCTCTCCATAACGCTTGGCTTTTCCAGCACCAACGCCAGGAATATTCTGTAATTCCTCCAACGTTATCGGATAGATAGTAGCCATGGCCTCAAGGGACGGATCTTGGAAGATAACATAAGGAGGCACTTGCAAATGCTTAGACAACTTCTTACGCAAATCTTTTAGCATTGAGTAGAGTTCAGGATCTACTGCACAAGCGCCACCACTATGTGCAGGAGCTTCTTCTTCCACCTCTTCAAAGTCATTGTCTTCAGTTATTTTGAAAGACTTCGGATTTTTCAAGAACTTCTTACCGGCATCCGTCACTTTCAGCAAACCATAGTTCTCCACATCCTTGCTAAGGTAACCGGCTATTAGCGCCTGACGGATAACAGAATTCCACGTCCGGTCTTCTTCTCCCATACCAGATCCAAACACCTCCAGATCCTCATGCAAATGCGCCAGCACCTCCGAAGTTTCACGTCCTTGAATCACATCTATAATATAATCCGATTTAAAGTTCTCCTTTACAGCGAGAATCGTTTCTATAACGGTACATAATAAGTCTTGAGCTTCCACTTGTTTCTTAGGATTTAAACAATTATCACAATTCCCGCAATTATCTTCCGTATATTCCTCACCAAAGTAATGCAACAACGTCTTTCGACGACATACTGAAGACTCTGCATAAGCAGCAGTTTCCTGCAACAATTGCTTACCTATCTCCTGCTCTGCCACGGGTTTTCCTTGCATAAACTTCTCCAGTTTCTGCAAATCTTTATAAGTATAAAAAGTGATGCACTTCCCTTCCCCACCATCTCTACCGGCTCTGCCTGTCTCCTGATAATAGCCTTCCAAGCTTTTAGGTATATCATAGTGGATAACGAAACGCACGTCCGGCTTGTCAATGCCCATACCAAAGGCAATGGTAGCAACAATAACGTCCACTTTCTCCATTAAGAAATCATCCTGATTCTTTGTACGGGTAGCTGAATCCATGCCTGCGTGATAAGGACGCGCATTAATGCCGTTAGCCTGCAATATTTCAGCTAACTCTTCAACCTTTTTCCTACTCAAACAATAGATGATACCCGATTTCTCCGGATTATTCTTTATAAATTTAATAATATCTTTATCTATATTGGCTGTTTTGGGGCGTACTTCATAATATAAATTAGGACGATTGAATGATGACTTAAAGACTTTTGCATCCGTCATCCCTAAATTTTTCTGAATATCATGCTGAACTTTCGGAGTGGCCGTTGCCGTAAGCGCTATTAGAGGCGCTTTCCCTATTTCGTTAATAATAGGTCGTATACGACGATATTCCGGGCGGAAATCATGCCCCCATTCTGAAATGCAATGAGCTTCATCCACAGCATAGAAAGAAATCTTAACCGTCTTCAAGAATTCTACGTATTCCTCTTTAGTCAACGACTCGGGAGCTACATAGAGCAACTTGGTCTTACCAGACACAATATCAGATTTCACCTGATCAATCGCACTCTTGTTCAACGAGGAATTAATAAAGTGAGCCACTCCATCCTCTTCGCTAAAGTTACGCATAGCATCCACTTGATTCTTCATCAAAGCTATCAAAGGAGATATAACGATAGCAGTACCCTCCATCAACAACGAAGGTAATTGATAACATAACGATTTACCGCCTCCTGTAGGCATCAATACGAATGTATCATTACCCTCTAAGAGGTTTTGAATGATAGCTTCTTGATTCCCTTTAAAATTATCGAACCCGAAGTACTTCTTCAGCTGGTCTGTCAAATAAGAATTCTTTCCCGCCATGAGTTTTTGGTTGTCGTTTACAATTCTGTTTTATATCACATATCAAAAAAACATCGATTCGGAGTTATTTTATAAAACCCAAAATCCATTTTCCGTCTCAAAAATGCCTATATTTCCAAGAGTCCTAACAAAGTTATAAACAACTTCGCAAATTTCAAGCAAAAAATATCGAATATTTTTCAGAAAAAATTTTAAAAAGTCACATTTTACCCTTTACAGCCTCTTCTCAAACATTTTGCAACCTGGCTATATTGGCCTTCTCCAACTCCTGTTTCGCATAATCCAAGGTCACCACAAACGCATCCTTATGCTCCGAAGGTATTCTATACATGGCCTCCATCATGATTGTTTCCACAATAGTACGAAGTCCGCGGGCACCTAATTTACATTCTATAGCCTTGTCTACAATATACTCATATACAGCCTCTTCAAAAGTCAGTTTTACTCCATCCATCTCGAACAGCTTAATATATTGCTTGATGATAGAATTCTTTGGCTCTGTCAATATGGCACGCAGTGCTTTATGATCCAAAGGATTCAAATAAGTAAGCACTGGCAGTCGGCCGATAATCTCCGGAATCAGCCCAAAAGCCTTGAGGTCTTGCGGAGATATGTATTGCATCAGATTATCCCGATCCACTGTTGCCGTATTGCGCACTGCATTATACCCCACAACATGCGTATTCAATCGTTGAGCGATTTTCTTCTCAATGCCATCAAATGCTCCTCCGCATATAAAAAGAATATTCTTAGTATTGACCTGAATCATTTTCTGCTCCGGATGCTTACGTCCTCCTTGAGGAGGAACATTGACAATTGAGCCTTCGAGCAATTTGAGCAATCCTTGTTGAACACCCTCACCACTCACGTCACGGGTAATAGAAGGATTGTCACTCTTACGAGCAATTTTGTCTATCTCATCTATAAAAACAATACCTCGTTCAGCCTCTGGCACATTATAATCAGCCACTTGCAGCAAGCGTGTCAAAATACTCTCCACATCCTCGCCCACATAACCTGCCTCGGTCAGCACCGTTGCATCTACAATTGTAAAAGGTACATTCAACAACTTTGCAATGGTACGAGCCAACAAAGTCTTGCCCGTACCCGTCCGACCGACCAGGATGATGTTAGACTTTTCTATTTCGACATCATCCCCAGAATCTTTCTGCAACAAACGCTTATAATGGTTATAAACCGACACAGACAAGAAGCGTTTGGCATCGTCCTGCCCAATGACATATTGATCTAAGAAAGCCTTTATCTGCATCGGCTTCGGAAGTTCAGCCAAATTCAACGATGAAGCGCTTTCCTTTTCTTTACGCTCCATAGCTTCCTGCACAATTTGATAGGCCTGCACAGCACAACCTTCACAGATAAAGCCATTTACGCCCGTTATCAAGAATCCGACTTCGTCTTCCGCACGGCCACAAAAGCTACATCTATTTTTATTTCTTCTTGAATCAGCCATACTTTTATTTACGTATCAATACTTCGTCTACCATCCCATAATCCTTCGCCTCTTGGGCTATCATCCAATAATCACGATCCGAGTCAGCCCACACTTTATCGAACGGAGTATGCGAGTGATCAGCAATAATCGTATAAAGCTCCTTCTTTAATTTCTGGATCTCGCGAGCCGTAATCTCAATATCCGAAGCTTGCCCTTGAGCGCCTCCCATTGGTTGATGTATCATCACGCGGGAATGTGGCAAGGCCGAACGTTTGCCTTCCTTACCGGCTACCAGCAATACCGCAGCCATACTAGCTGCCATACCCGTGCAAATTGTAGCCACATCACTGGAGATAAACTGCATAGTATCATAAATGCCCAATCCAGCATAAACCGAGCCTCCTGGCGAATTGATGTAAATTGAAATGTCTTTACCCGAATCTACCGAGTCGAGGTATAACAATTGGGCCTGCAATGTATTAGCCGTATAATCATCTATCTGAGTGCCTAAAAAGATAATACGATCCATCATCAAACGAGAAAACACATCGAGCTGCGTTACATTCAGTTGACGTTCCTCTAAAATATAAGGGTTCAAATAACTAGCTTGCGACTTTATGACATCATCCAGCACAAGACTGTTCATTCCCAAATGCTTGGTTGCATATTTTCTGAATTCGTCCATTTTCAATCGAATTTAATTTTACGGATGCAAAGAAACAAAAAAGTATAGAAAGACACAAAAAAAGCGGGAATGTTTGAAACGTTTTCAAGCATTCCCACCTAATTTTATCTGAATCAAGAAGTCGATTATTCAAACATCTTATTAAAGTCTGCGGCCGAAATGCTCTTATGCAACAATGTTACTTGCGGCTTGATAGCATCGGTCAACTTCGTTTCTATCACGCGATTTACCAAACCATCTATACTTTCTTTCTTTTTCAGCATCTCCTTCACATAGTTTTCTACCACCTCGTCAGGAATGTTCAACATGCCGTATTGAGCAAACTGAGCGCGTGTAGCCTCGCGAGCCATATTGGTAATATCTTGTTGTTCTACCTTGATATCGTTAGCCTTCACCAATTGTTCCTTTATCAAGTGCCATGTCAACTCTTCGATGCTCTTGTCATAGTTGTCTTCTACGAACTTCTCATCTTTGTCGGGATTATTAGCACGCATGATACGCTTCAACAATACATCGGGGAATTCCAATTTACCTATCTTAGTCATCAGGACTTTACGCAAATCGAGGAGAAGCTTGTAGTCACTATCGGCCACAAACTGCTTGGCAATAATCTCTTTCACCTTAGCGCGAAATTCTTCTTCTGTCTTTACAACACCTTCACCAAATACCTGATCAAAGATATCCTGATTCAACTCACCTTCCACGAAACGAGTAATTTCTTCTACTTGGAAACTGAAGTTCGACTTCACCTCAGCAGCAGCTTCCTTATCCACCTTCAACAACGAAGCCAGCTCTGCTGGATTGCCATTCCATGCCGCATGCGGATTAAAGACCAGCACATCGTTCACCTTTGCGTTGACAAAGATGGCTTTCTGTTCCTCATCCTTCATATAAGCAGGCATCATCACAGCACCTTCCACCTGAATACCATTTTCTTTCGTATTACCGTTCTCATCCAATTCTGCCAACAAACCTTTCAGCATATCTCTGTCAGCATAGGTGTCCACTTTCTCATACTTGCCATTACGTTGAGTGTAAGCCTTGATTTGGTTGTTCACCATCTCATCGCTCACTTCAATATCATAATAATCCACCTTGTCATCAGCACTTAATTCAACGCTGAAATCCGGAGCCAACGCAACATCAAACAAAAACTCGAAATCTTCCATCGTATCGAAGTCAATGGCCGGTTGTTTATCCTCGTTAGGCATAGGTTCGCCCAAGATATTTACCTTATTATCTTGAATATACTTATAGACTGTTTCAGAAAGCAATTTATTCACCTCTTCTGCCAAGACCGATTTTCCATACATTTTCTTAATCAGGCTCATCGGAATCATACCTTTACGGAAACCGGGCATTTGAGCTTTCTGACGGAAAGACTTTAGTGCCTTGTCTACCTTCTCTTGGTAGTCTGCTTTCTCAAGCTGTACAGTAAGCAATGCGCTTACCTTGTCAATGTTTTGCAATGAAACGTTCATCGTGACAAATTCTATTTTTATTTAAATTATACTATATTCCAGATTCTCAAAATGAGTGCGCAAAATTAGTGTTATTCTTTCAAATCCCCAAAACAAGACCGAAATATTTAACTTACAACACTTTTTTTCGACTTTATCAATTCATAAGAGGCGCCTATTTATCTTCCACCCGATCTTCCTCTATCACCAGGTTCTGAATAATAAAACTCTGGCGCTCCATCGTATTCTTACCCATGTAGAACTCCAACAGTTCCTTTACGGCATCGGTCTTGCGTAGAGATACTTGCTCCAGCCGGATATCCTTCCCTATAAAATGGCGGAACTCATCGGGAGAAATCTCGCCCAAACCTTTGAAACGAGTGATTTCGGGATTGGGGCCTAGTTCGTCTATCGCACGAAGGCGCTCTTCCTCCGTATAACAATAGCTCGTTTTCTTCTTGTTGCGCACACGGAAAAGCGGCGTCTGTAAGATATACACATGACCCTTCTTTATTAAATCCGGGAAAAATTGCAGGAAGAAAGTGATAATAAGCAACCGGATGTGCATACCATCTACATCGGCATCGGTCGCTACAATGACCTTGTTATAACGCAATCCGTCAAGCCCATCCTCAATATTAAGGGCAGCTTGCAACAGGTTGAATTCTTCGTTCTCATATACTATCTTTTTAGTCAGTCCGTAGCTGTTGAGCGGCTTGCCTCGCAAAGAAAAAACAGCTTGTGTATTAACATCACGGCTTTTGGTAATTGAACCGCTGGCCGAGTCACCCTCGGTTATGAAGATGCACGATTCCACTTCCTGGTCTTTACCTTTGCCATCGCTCAAGTGATAACGACAATCACGAAGCTTACGGTTATGCAGATTGGCTTTCTTGGCACGTTCGCGAGCAAGTTTCGTCACGCCGGCTATGGCCTTACGTTCTTTCTCACTCTCCTGAATCTTCTGCAACATTACTTCGGCCACCAACGGATTCTTATGCAAGTAATTATCTACTTCAGTCTTTATGAAATCGCCTACATACTTATTCACCGTAGGACCGGCAGGTTTCCCTTCCTGCGGGATGGCCGGCCACATGTTGTTACTGCCCAACTTAGTTTTTGTCTGGCTTTCAAACATGGGTTCTTCCACATCGATTGCGATGGCAGCCACCAAACCATTGCGAATATCCGCGAAGTCGAAATTCTTGTTGAAGAATTCCTTGATAGTACGTGCCAAGTGCTCCTTTAACGCACTCTGATGTGTACCGCCTTGAGTAGTATGCTGTCCGTTAACGAAAGAATAATACTCCTCACCATACTGATTGGTATGCGTAAAGGCTATCTCGATATCCTCGCCCTTCAAGTGCACGATGTCATAAAGGCCCTCGCTGGTCATGTTGTCTTTCAACAAGTCTTCCAAACCGTGACGGGACAGAATGCGTTGGCCATTATATATAAAGGTAAGTCCCGTATTCAAATAGGTATAATTGCGCAACAGGTTTTCCACGAACTGAGGCTGGAAGGCGTACCCTACGAACAACGTATCATCGGGTTCAAAAAAGATATACGTGCCGGTTTCTTCCACTGATTCTTCGGTCGTGTCGCTAACAAGTATTCCCCGTTCGAAGATGGCAGTGCGCACGTGCCCGTCACGAAAACTACGCACCTCAAAACGGCTGCTCAACGCATTGACCGCCTTAATACCTACACCGTTCAGCCCCACACTTTTCTTAAAAGCTTTCGAGTCGTATTTACCACCGGTATTCAGCTTACTGACAGCCTCAATCAGTTTACCTTGAGGAATGCCGCGACCATAATCGCGCACGCTGACACGCAGGTTATCCTCGATGTTGACTTCAATCTTTTTGCCTGCCCCCATCTTAAACTCATCGATACTGTTATCCAACGTTTCCTTCAACAACACGTAGATACCGTCATCGCTTTGACTTCCATCACCCAGACGACCGATGTACATACCAGATCGGACACGGATGTGCTCCATGTCATCCAAATGCCGGATATTCTCGTCCGTATAGCTTACGTTGTCCACAGGGGTATTGCCATCCAATGGTAACTGTTGTTCGTTCTCTTCCATATGTATCTAAATGATTTGGGTATGCAAACATACACAAAATCTGTGGAATATCCGCCGAATTTCGGCAGATTAACGCAATAGGAATTGAGATTTAAGCAGTTAGAGGAAAATCACGGAAGTTGGGGAAAGGGCTGAAACATTGCCGGATTTTTTCCTTCCACTGCAATTCCACCAAAGCACGGACAGTCGCGGCAATCACACATGGCCTCTCCTACCAGGTTTCCGTACCGTACATTTCTGCGGTGCTTATCAGTGTCAGACCTTATTCGATGCCATGACGTAGGGTCTGTATTTCCTCATTGCGTCGGTACCCCATCTGGTAAGTGCCTTGTCCGAGCAGGCAGACTTGCTGCCCGTCCCGGAAAGTGATGTGTTTTGCATGTCGTTTATCATTTCAGATATTCGCGATAGAACGCCTCTATCTTGTCGAACGGTATCTTGTCGAAGTTGTCGTAGAGGTCGGTGTGGTTGGCACCGGGGATAATCAGCAGTTCCTTATTGTCTCCCTTGAGTTTCTTGTAGGTATCCTCGCTGAAGTAGCGCGAATGAGCCTTCTCTCCGTGGACAAGCAGTACGGCACTGCGGATTTCACCTGCGTAAGACAGTATCGGCATGTTTAGGAACGAGAGCGTTGATGTCTTGTTCCAGCCGCCGTTCGAATTGAGCGAACGTTTGTGGTAGCCGCGCTCCGTCTTGTAGTAGGCGAAGTAGTCTTTCAGGAATTGCGGAGCGTCATCGGGTACCACGTCGGGCAACCCTCCGGCAAGCTCATACGAGCCGTTACGGTAATCTGTTGTGCGCTGTGCGTTCAATTGACGGCGCAGTTCGTGACGTGCGTCGGCATTGTCGGCAGCATCGAAATAACCGTTGGCATTGACACGGCTCATGTCGTACATAGTGGCGGCAACAGTAGCCTTAATGCGCGTGTCGATGGCTGCGGCATTGACTGCCATGCCACCCCAACCGCAGATGCCGAGAATACCTATCTGTTCCGGGTTCAC
>CALUOV010000022.1 GCA_944322275.1 uncultured Bacteroides sp.
ATGGAAGTGAGAAGTTTGTGCCCGGCTTTACTCCCGAATTCTTCCGTCAGGCCATCGAGAGCGTAGACGTTTCCTCTTTGCCCTTGGCCGAAGGTCAAAACGTAGACCAGCTTTGCGCTGAAATATTTCCTGTAATTTTTGACCCTAAGGTGATGCCTAAACGTGTTAATCAGGCCGATGGTGAGGACTTGGTTCTTACTTCTGCCTGCAATTATTATGACGGGGTGACGCAGCAGGAAGCCGAAGAATTCTATGCCGCTATGAAAGATCCTAAGGACGAGACACCTGTTTCCTACGGGCTTAACAGTCGCTTGGTGAAGGAGAACGGCAAAGTGCAGGAAAAAGTTTGGAAAGTAGGCGGACTTTACGGCCAGGCCTTGGAGAAGATTGTCTATTGGTTGGAGAAGGCCGAGACCGTGGCCGAGACTCCTGAGCAGAAGGATGTCATCGCTAAACTGATAGAATATTACCGCACGGGCGACTTGAAAACTTTCGACGAGTATGCCATTCTTTGGGTGAAGGACCTCAATTCGCGTGTGGACTTCGTCAATGGTTTTACTGAAAACTATGGCGATCCCTTGGGCATGAAGGCCAGTTGGGAGTCATTGGTTAACTTCAAGGACCTGGAGGCTACCCGCCGCACTGAGATTATCAGCAACAATGCCCAATGGTTTGAGGATCATTCACCTGTAGACGAGCAGTTCAAGAAGGAACAAGTAAAGGGCGTGTCAGCCAAGGTCATCACTGCGGCTATCCTTGCAGGAGACCTCTATCCCTCTACTGCTATCGGTATCAACTTGCCTAATGCCAACTGGATACGTGCCCAGTATGGCTCTAAGTCTGTTACAATAGGTAACATTACCGATGCTTACAACAAAGCTGCGCATGGTAATGGCTTTAATGAAGAATTTGTATATAGTTCTGAAGAATTGGCGCGTATCGACAAATATGCTGACCTTACTGACGAACTTCACACCGACCTGCACGAATGCTTGGGACACGGATCAGGCAAGATGGCGCCCGGTGCCGATCCCGATGGCTTGAAAGCTTATGGCTCCACCATTGAGGAAGCTCGCGCCGATCTTTTCGGCCTTTATTATGTGGCGGATTCAAAGTTGGTTGAATTAGGATTGCTTCCCGATGCAGAAGCTTATAAGGCGCAGTATTATACGTACTTGATGAATGGCCTCATGACGCAACTGGTGCGTATCGAACCGGGCAATCAAATAGAAGAAGCCCACATGCGTAACCGTTCGCTCATCGCACATTGGGTGTATGAAAAAGGCAAAGCCGATAACGTGGTGGAACTGGCCAAGAAAAACGGTAAGACTTATGTGAAGGTGAATGATTACGAGCGTGTACGCACTCTTTTTGGTGAACTTTTGGCCGAGGTGCAACGCATCAAGTCCACCAGCGACCTGGAGGCCGCGCGTCGCTTGGTCGAGGATTATGGCGTCAAGGTAGACCCTACGCTTCACGTTGAAGTGTTGGAGCGTTATAAGAAGTTGAACCTGGCTCCTTACAAAGGTTTTGTCAATCCTAAGTATGAAGCAGTGACTGACGCGGAGGGAAACATTACTGATGTCAAAGTCTCGTATAGTGAAGGCTATGTGGAACAGATGCTTCGTTATAGTCGCGACTATTCCACTTTGCCATCAAGAAACAATTAAAATACAAGATGGACATTAAAGAACAGCTGAGAGAAATCAAGACACAGTTCCGTTTCGCCATGAACGGGGCTGTGTCACAAAGTATGCGAGAGAAAGGGTTGGTTTACAAACTCAACTTCGGTGTGGAACTTCCTCGTATTAAGGCCATTGCAGCGAGGTATGAAAAAGAGCACGCCTTGGCGCAGGCTCTGTGGAAAGAAGATATTCGCGAGTGTAAAATCATGGCTGGCCTGCTCCAGCCCGTGGACACGTTCTTGCCAGAGATAGCCGATATTTGGGTGGAGGACATCCGCAACATTGAGCTGGCTGAGTTGACTTCAATGAATCTCTTCCAGCATTTATTCTACGCTCCCGCCAAGTCTTTTCGTTGGATAGCCGATGAGCGTGAATATTTTCAGGTGTGCGGTTACCTCACCATAGCCCGTCTCTTGATGAAGAAGGGTGACATGGATGACCGTTCGGCTAACGAACTTCTCGACCAAGCCGTGAGTGCTTTCCTCTCCGGCACATACCACGTACGCAATGCTTCCTGGACTGCTTTGCGTCGTTTCATGGAGCATAGTGAGGACCATGCTTATCGGGTGTGCCGCCTAGTGGAAGGAATGGAACATTCTGCTTCTGCGGATGAGCGTTTGCTCTATCTGTTGGTGAAGGAGGAAGTGGAGTAAGAAGAAAAAAACACTCGCTCTCCTTTACATTCCGCAAAAAAGAATTAACTTTGTTCGCTGATACAAAAAACTTTGGATTTATGGATAGTCAGAATGTGAAAGATACAGTCAGGCAGATATTCACTGAATATCTTAATGCACACGGACATCGCAAGACGCCCGAACGCTATGCTATACTTGATACCATCTACTCCATCAACGGACATTTTGACATTGATACCCTCTACTCGCTCATGGCCGATCACGAGAATTTTCGCGTGAGTCGTGCCACGCTTTATAATACCATTATTCTGCTTATCAATGCCCGATTGGTCATCAAACATCAGTTTGGTAACTCTTCCCAATACGAGAAGAGTTATAATCGGGGTACGCATCACCACATGATATGTACTCAATGTGGTAAGGTAGCCGAGTTTCAAAATGATGATTTGCAACGGGCTATCGAACAGACTCGTCTGACCCGTTTTAGTCAGACTCATTATTCTCTTTACATATATGGTATATGTACTAAATGCGATCGAGCCAACCGGAGGAAACAAAAGAAAGAAACGAGTAAGAAGAAAGAGAAAGCGGCAGAAAAACTCCTCTTCAGATAAATAGATAGAAACATTCAAAAGAAAAGCGATATGAAAATAGATGTATTGTTAGGATTACAATGGGGTGATGAAGGCAAAGGCAAGGTTGTCGATGTATTGACTCCACACTACGATGTGGTGGCCCGGTTTCAAGGGGGACCCAACGCTGGACATACGTTAGAGTTTGAGGGACAGAAGTATGTACTCCGCTCGATTCCTTCGGGTATATTCCAGGGTGACAAAGTGAATATCATAGGAAACGGCGTAGTGCTCGATCCGGCTCTTTTCAAGGCAGAGGCCGAAGCATTGGAAGCCTCGGGGCACCCCTTGAAGGAGCGTCTTCATATTTCTAAAAAGGCTCATCTCATTTTGCCTACCCATCGTCTGCTAGATGCCGCTTACGAGGCCGCTAAGGGAGATGCCAAGGTAGGCACTACGGGTAAAGGTATTGGCCCCACATACACCGATAAAATCAGTCGTAACGGTGTGCGTGTAGGTGACATTCTGCACGATTTCGATACGAAATATGCCCAAGCAAAGGCTCGTCATGAACAGATATTGAAAAGCTTGAATTTCAATTATGATTTGACCGAAACTGAGAAAGCCTGGTTTGAAGGTATCGAATACCTCAAGCAATTCCATCTTGTAGATAGCGAGCACGAAGTAAACCGTCTCCTTGCTGAGGGAAAGAGTATCCTTTGTGAGGGTGCGCAGGGTACTATGCTTGACATTGACTTTGGCTCTTATCCTTTTGTCACTTCCTCCAATACAGTTTGTGCGGGGGCATGCACGGGATTGGGTGTGGCTCCTGGCAAGATTGGCGATGTATACGGTATCTTCAAGGCGTATTGCACCCGTGTCGGTGCCGGTCCTTTCCCAACGGAATTGTTCGATGAGACGGGCAAGACTATCCGTGATTTAGGGCATGAGTATGGAGCTGTAACAGGTCGTGAACGTCGTTGTGGTTGGATAGACCTTGTGGCATTGAAGTATGCCGTCATGGTGGATGGGGTGACTCAACTTATCATGATGAAGAGTGATGTGCTCGATGGTTTTGAAACCATCAAGGCATGCGTTGCTTATCGTATGGATGGGAAAGAGATAGATTATTTCCCCTTCGATATTGCTGAGGGTGTGGAGCCTGTCTATGTAGAGTTGCCAGGTTGGAAGACCGATATGACCCGTATGACTGACGAGGATGAGTTTCCCGAAGAATTCAATGCTTACCTTACTTTCTTAGAGGAACAATTGGGTGTGCCCATTAAGATCGTTTCTGTAGGTCCTGATCGTGAACAGACCATCATCCGTTATACGGAAGAATAAGGAATGTGGTAAACATGTATAAGATAAATGGTCAAGGATTATAAGATACTTGGCCATTTCTTTTATGATAAATGGCCAAGTATCTTATATTACTCGGGCGGGTAACTGTTTTATTCAATTATTTGTAACTCCACTTGCTGTTTGGATAGCCCATCGGATTCGACGGTGAGTCGGACTTTGCCTGTTTTTTGATACATACTACGCAAAACGACCAATGCCATACCGTTATATGCCTTTCGTTCTAACTTCCGGAAAGGCGTTAAATCTGTAGCATCTCCATTATCCGCAGTAACAATCTCAGCCGGTCCCGAAACCGAGAATTTCAAATAGTTATTAGCCCGAGGAACCATTTGTCCTTCACTGTCTATTATTTCTATACGTACAAAAGACAAATCCGTGCCATCCGCTTTTAATATTTCTTTTTCAGGAACGACCTTTATGGCAGCAGGTTTCCCGGTTGTTTCAATGACTTTTTCGGCCCATTTTTTCCCGTTTTTATAGGCAATGGCTTTCAGTTCGCCAGGTTCATACCGTATATCATCCCATGTCAGACGTTCGTAGCGATGTTTCTTTTCTTTGCGTCCTTGAGATTTCCCGTTCAAGAAGAGTTCGACGGCATCTCCCGAAGTATAAATATGCACAGGAGTTATCATTCCTATTCGTTCTTCCCAGTTCCAATGAGGCAGTATGTGGAGCGTGGGGTCATCGGGACGCCAATAGCTTTTGTAGGCATAATAACGGTCTTTGGGAAAGCCACACAAATCCATGATGCCGAAATAGGAACTGCGGGAAGGAGTCTTGATTTTCCCCAGTTCGAGTAGCTCGGCTTCCGCTTTCTCCCGTTCCTTTTCATCATGGAAGTTCAGGAGCGTGGTCAGGTCCTTGTTATAAGGAGTGGGTTCGCCCAGATAGTCAAATCCCGTCCACACAAACTCACCGCTCATCGCAGGATATTTCTCCAGCATGGCGAACTCTGTTTCTGGCGTACATCCCCATCCTATCGCTACCATATCGTAAGACGAGAGTTGGAAATTGGCGCGGTTGTCTTGCGCTTTTTTAGTTACAGGGAAGAAATATTCTCCCCGGGAACTGATGGCGGAAGTTGTTTCGCTGGCATGATAACGACGGGTGGGATTTTGCTTGAAGAAGTGCTCGTATCCTTTCAGACAATAGTTCTGCCCCATGATGTCTACGTGATTGGCCAAGTCATAATAGGCAATATCCATTCGGTTGCAGCCATACGACGTCGGCCGCGTAGGGTCTTCATCGTGACAATAGGCCGTCAGCTTATGGGCGATTTCTGTTCCTAATGCCGTAGCTTGGTCCGGGACTTCATTTCCTAAGCTCCACATAATTACGGAAGGATGGTTACGGTAATGGCGCACTAACGAACGCATATCGGCCTCACTCCAGTCGTCAAACAACAGGCTATAATCATTCTTCCTTTTACCCGTATGCCAAGTATCTGCCAACTCTAATTGCATAAGAAGTCCCATGCGGTCACACAATTCTACCAATTCCGGAGCCGGTGGATTGTGAGAGGTACGAATGGCATTGGCACCCATTTCTTTCATGATACGAAGCTGACGTTCTGCCGCAACGCTATTGAATGCAGTTCCCAAAGCGCCCAAATCATGATGCAGGCATACTCCTTTGATCGGGACCTTCCTTCCATTCAGCATAAACCCGTTTTCAATAGTAAATTCTGCTTCCCGAATACCAAATGTGGTCTGGTATCGGTCTAGTTCTTTTCCATTCGTCCATACACGATTTATTGCGATATAGCATTGAGGAGATTCAATATCCCATAATTTCGGATTCTGCACATCAAATCGTTTGATTGCGTGAATTTTTCTTCCGGGTCGTGTTATGAGGCTGTCAGTGCTAAAACATGCCACCGGATTCCCGATGGGCTCCCCGCTTTTATCTGCCAGAAAGACTTCGGTTTGTATAGAGACTGCGGCATTCTCTTTTAAATGATTCTCTAAACAAACGGACATTTCCATTACTGCTTTTTGAGGAGTTATTTCCACGTGGCGTACATAAGTTCCCCATTGAGAAACATGTATGGGAGAAGTCTTAACCAACCATACATTGCGATACAAACCACTACCCGGATACCAGCGGGATGATTCTTTCGGGTTTTCCAAGCGGATAGCCAATGTGTTGGCATGTCCGGCTTTTATATAAGGAGTCAAATCTAAACGAAAGGAGGCGTAGCCATACGGCCATCCACCCACATAATGGCCGTTACACCAGACTGAAGCATACGACATGGCTCCATCTATATCTAAATAAAACTGTTTGCCGATATCCGTCGATGGTATATTCCATGTTTTACGATACCAACCTATTCCCCAATAGGGTAATTTCCCGGTTTCTCCTTCATAATCTATATTAAACGGTTTCTCAATGGCCCAATCATGGGGTAAATTCAATAATCTCCAATGGCTATCATCAAAATCTGGTCTGACGTAGGACACATTCTCTCCCGGATTGCCTTCCGGGCGAACGTGTTTATTTCCAAAAAGGAAAAAATCATTGGCACAGGGGAGTAGATAAGGCTTTAAACGTGTGTAGTGCAAAGTTGAGTCTACTCCTTCAGGATCCCCCTCTTGGTAACGCCAATCTCGATTGATATTAATACGTTCACGAATCGGTTGGTTATCAGCATGTACGGCCTGATACCAGCCAAATAAAAGTATAATAATAACCAGTTTCATAAGATCGTTATATTTTATTTTGTCATGAACTTCCACGTAACGTTCGCTATGTTATCAGGTTTTCCTTTGGGTACTTTGGAGATGGTCCCTTGTAAGTTCCCTTTTTTGTCACGTGTCACTTTAATGTCCCGCCAACTATATTCTCCTTGTTCATAGTCAAAGGTTTCACCGTCATCATCATACAGACGATAGGCGTTCTCCGCTTTACCGTAATGGCGGATTTCCAAATCAAACTTTTCCCCGGATTTCGGAGTACGCAATGTAGCTTGTTTAAGCATGGGAATGATGCCTCCATCTTTTACATACACCGGTATACGCTCTAACCCCGGCGTAACGGTAATGATCTCACCATTTCCTACATACTCACCGGTATAGAAATCATACCAATTGCCTTTAGGCAGTACAACCTGTCTTTGTTTTTCCCCGGCAAACAAAGGAGCCACTAGCAAATATTCTCCTGCCATATACTGGTCTTTGATTTCTTGGGTAATCTTTTCTAAATAAGGGTTTTCTTCCAGATTCTGTTTTTCCAATGTGGTAGTCAGGCTCTTCTGAACATCAAATCCCTGTTCTAAATTCATGCTTCGAAAGGGCGGAATGCCGTCAAAATGATAACGGGCAAACTCGGTATACCAGTAAGGCATCATGCGCATACGCAACATGGCATATTCTTTAACTTGTTCCGCAACTTCAGGAAAAGACCACGGTTTCAAACGGCTTGACCAAGCATCAATCATAGCCATGGGAGAAAATACCACAGTTTGAAAACGACGCAACCACTCTTCACCTGTTTTTGCATTTCGTACTTCCGGTGTCCACAATATGCCGCAAAATCCGGAATTGATGAGTGCGGTTACAAAATCGCGATGATTATAATAATCGTTATATAAAACATACGGGAAAGAACTGGCTCCTGCATTGGAAGCACGTACCAGCCCGTAAGTACGTTTGTTTTGTTTGCGGTAAGCATCCGTAGTCATTCGTTGCATCCACAATCCGTACGTTTGACGCATCATCTCGGAAGGAATTCCGGAAGGGAAGGTAGCCACATCAGGCCACAACCAACGGTCGAACCCATCGACTTCATCCAATTTATAACCGCCTACTCCGATTGTAATATGTTCTTTTTCCCATTTGGATATCAACAGTTCTCGAGCTTTTTCATCAGCCAGATCCGGAACAATACCACACCATACCGTATGTGAACCACTTAACGGATACATTTCTTTATATAGTTGAGATTGGGGGGACACATAAGGATTAGTCCATAAATTGAGACGAATGCCCCGGCTAAGCATCTTTTGGACGAAATCTGCCGCATTAGGGAAACGCCCTTTGTCCCATTCGAAAGTGCAAGGATAAGCCTTGCTTTGCCAACCGGGTTCCAACCCGATGAAATCCAATGGGAATCCATGTTTATCAAAATCATCGACTTCTTGTTCTACTTGCTCAGCTGTGTATAGCGTATGTACACGTTGAGTAATGCCCAATCCCCAACGGGGAGGCAATGTTCCTCCACCGCATAACAGATTATAGCGGCGGATCACATCCATCGGAGTAGGTCCGGCAAACAAATAAATTTCAACGCCCTCTGCCGGAATCAATACAGAAACTTCATCAGAGTAGGGAGAGGCCGTCCAAGTCCGGTCAGTATTCCGGTCTTTTGCTGGCGGGGCATTCGGACTGTCTTTACGACTGCCCGTACCGGCATATACCGTCATATAACGTGCCGAATTAATCAGTATGCCATATCCGAGACTGGATACATAGAACGGAATAGGCGCATGAGTACGCCCGTTGTCATTTCCGGCATAGTGATCCATATGCAGGTTAAATATTTTGCCGCGTAGATTGATTGTTTTAAAGTTCAATCCCAAGCCATATAATTGCTCGTTTCGTTGCAAGGGAAAGCTCAGATAGGTTTTACGGTCAACTACCGATGCTTTCACTTCCGATGCCAATTGAGGTATTTCCACTTCAGGTAAACGGGCAAATCCTTCTTTAAGCGGGGAAGTACCGCTTACTTTTAAAAGATTATATGTTTCCGGCATACCGATAATTCCCTTCCAAACACCGGATTCCACTTGTTGCCATTGAATTTGCGCATAACTTTGTAACCCAAACAATGCAAAAAATATGATAAATAAGAAATTCGTTTTCATCATTTAAAAAAAATAATGGGGAAGTGTGGCCGTTGGTTTTCCTGTCGCACTTCCCCAGTCTATAACATAATACATTTATTTCCCCTGCACCGTCACCACTCCTTTCAGCCCCACATGGGTATTGGGCGAAGTGCTGAGCAGTACGCGGAGTTCACATTCCTCATCTGTGGCAGGAAACTCCACCCGGAAATCTTGTTCGTCCACCACGTCTTTGGTGCCTATCAGTCGGCCGTTCAACCATACCTCGGCTTTGCCTGCCAGATTCTTGAACAGAATGACTCCTCCTTTCTCTTGGTATGCTTGAGGAAGCCTGAAGTCGGTCCGCCAGATGACGTATCGGGCATTCTTCAAGAGCATGGCCCGACCGGTGTTCACCGCTTCCCAGGTATTCATGTCATTGTCCGCTATCCGCTGGTTTACATCCGGCTTATCCATGGTGTAGGGAGAGGCTAACCATTGGTTCAAAATCATCTGCGGTAGTTCGACAGGCACCGAAGGAAGGAAAGGCACCTGATTTACCGGAATGGTAAGGGTGGCAGACTTGAGACCCGAAGTGCTCGCGGTGAGGGTCACTTCGCCAAAGCCTTCCGTCGCCTGCACGATGACTTGTGCCAGCCCGTTGAACAGACTGCGCCGGTTGCCTTTCTCCGGTTCGTGGCAATTGGGATTACCGTTGCCTAAACCGATGATGCGGGCGGGACCGGTAAGCGTAAACTCAATCGGCAGATTGGCCGTAGGCACATGCCGTCCTTTGGAATCTACGGCATCTACGGTGATGGGCATCGCATCCCTTCCATCGCCGGCCAAGCTGTTCCGGTAAGGAGTCAACCGAAGCCGCACCGGTTCCTTCGTTGTCTCTACTTTTGTCCGCACCACCTCTTTACCGTTCTTATAGCCGATGGCTTCCAACTTGCCCGGCTGGTAAGGTACCAGCCAAGTATTCATTTCATAAGGATCTACCTTCTGTTCGGATATCGTCTTTCCGTTCAACCGCAGTTTGACTTGGTCGACATTGCTCAACGCCATTACTTTGATGGGCTTGCCGATGGAGTCCGCGGGCCAGTTCCAATGGGGAACTAATTCTAAAATGGGCTTCTCCTTCACCCACTGGGCCTGATGCAAGTAATAAGCCATTTTGGGGAATCCGCACAAATCCATAATGCCGAAGAAAGAACTGACGGAAGGCCATTGGAAAGGCGTAGGCTCTCCGTGATAGTCGAATCCTGTCCAATAAAAGCATCCTGCCAGCCAAGGACGTTCGGCCACTTCCCGCCAAGCGCGGCGATGGCTGGCTCCCCAACCGACCCATTCGGTATCATACGAACCGAGGATGTTTCGGGAGCGGTCGGAATGATATTCTCCCCGGACCATCAAGGCGGAACCGTCCTCGGAACTGGTGAGCGGAAGATTTGGGCTTTGGGCATGAACCGGGTCGTAAAGGCTTATTTGGTAATTGATGCCACCGACATCTACCGCTTGCGATACGTTGTATTTAGCCGTAAAGCCTCCGTTCATGGCGGCTGTGACAGGACGGATGGTGTCTAACTGCTTGACCACTTTCGACATCCGGCGTACCATCTCGTATCCATTCTCCGTGCCCTGCATCGGCTCTTCGTTGAACACGGACCAAAGAATCACACTGGGGCAATTGCGGTCGCGACGTACCAGCCATTGTAATTGACGTGTATATTCGGGCGAAGGATTGAACAAACGGTTTTCGTCCATCACCAAGAAACCCATGCTGTCGCAGGCGGCCATGAATTCCTTGGCCATCGGGTTGTGGACAGCACGAATGGCATTGACACCCATCTCCTTCAGTTTGCGAAGTCGGAATTCCAAAAGCGCATCCGGTACGGCTACACCCACCCCGGCATGGTCTTGATGCACACACACACCTTTCAATTTGACATTCTCTCCATTCAGCCAGAACCCCGTATCCTTGTCGAAACGAATGGTGCGGAAGCCACACCGGGTCTCCACCTCGTCCATCACATGCCCGTTCTGCCGGACCACGGTTTTCACTTTATATAAGGTAGGAGTATCCGGTGACCAGAGCTGCGGATGGGATACCGTCAACTGCATGTTAGCCACTTTTTCTTCCAACGCACCTACGCTCGCCGAAGTCTTTTGCGTAGTGACTAACGAACCGTCCGGAGCAAACAACGACACTTCCACTTCCCCATCGGCCGGAAGTTTTCCGGAATTATACAAGGAAATTTCAGCAGGTATTTCCCATTGCCCGTCAGCCTTCTTAACCGGATGAGCAAACACGCCGTCGGTAGTAATGTGCAAAGGCGAACGTTTCACCAACCATGTGTGGCGATAGATTCCTGCTCCCTCGTACCACCAGCCTTCCTGGGCTTCGGCATCCACGCGCACGGCTATGGTGTTCAGGTTGTCGCCATACGTGGCATAGGGGGTAATGTCGATGTACATGGAAGTATAGCCACACCAGTTGCGATGCACCACTGTGCCATTTATCCAAATGGTGGCGTGGGTAGCGATGCCATCGAACTGCAACTCGATGTGTTTCCCTTTGTCTTCGGGTGCAAGACGAAACTTACGCCGATACCATCCGAAGCCTCTGTGATAATACCCTTGCGAGAGGTTGGCGGTAGAATCTACCCGTCCCTCAATAGCCCAGTCGTGAGGCAGGTCGAGCAGACGCCACGAGGAATCATCGTAGTCCGTAGCGGCGGCACCGCTTGCCCGTCCCGCTTTGGCATTGCGATAGGTTTCGTTATGTCCTTTGATGACGGGAAAAGGAATATCCCCCTGATGAAAACGCCATCCTTTATCCAAAGAAAGCGTTTCGCGCTGAGTTACTTTCTCTTGGGCATTTCCAGCCAACGTGAACGCCAGAAAGCAGCATAGCATACATAAAATTCGGTAAGTATTCATCGTTATATTACGTTTTAAAGTTCAGTTCTATAGATTCACATCCTATCACAGTAGTACTGTGAAGGCTTCACAGTACTATTGTTACACCCTCACATCCTTACTGTGATACCTTCACATAGGCTATTGTGAAACCGTTTTCTCCGGAAAATCATCAGTCCGGAAAGGAGCGAACGGCAATTCCCGGTTTGTCTTCAGATTCCCCAATAAGAAATTCCTGAAACAATAGCGTACGGCGACGGGCTTTTTTACCTCTTCGCTCCACACCGTCACCGTGCGGGTGCTATAATGCGTCTTTGCCTGGGCGGGATGGAATACGTGGTCTTCACCGCATATCTCGAAGCCGGTATAGGCATGATAAGAAGAAAAGCCGCTCAAGTTATGGAAGTGGATAATCGCCTTGTCCTCTTTCACCTCCATACGCTTGTAAGTGGGCGACTCGCAAGCGATGTCTTGATAGCCATAGTCCTTGTTCAATGCCAGGTAAGCCAAGCGGTCGCCCACTTCTTTCTTCCGGCAAGGATGAATCTGCGCTTGTTCGTAAGGATAAACCAAGTCGTTGGTGCAGACAATGCAGCTATTCGCCAATCGGGAAACGGCTTTATACTGTGCTTCCCGCAAGAAGGCTCTCGTTTCTCCATTCGGATTTCCATCGTCAGCAAATGGAGCAATCTCTACCATGTAAAAAGGAAGTTCGCCCAGTGTCCAGTCTTTACGCCATTGGTTCACCAGTGCCACCATGCGGTCGGCATAGTGTACATGGTCTTTCACATTGGCTTCACCCTGGTACCACAGGAATCCTTTTATCGTATAGTTGATTAAAGGCTTCACCATCCCGTTGTACATGATGGTAGGTACGCCGGCATGATAGTGACGTTTGTTTTCGGGTGCGGCTTTCGACAAGTCTACGTTCGAGTAGTTCTGTACAATTTCTTTGGGTAACCAGCCTTCCAGACACGAACCGCTCCAACTGCAATTGATAATGCCGACGGGCACATCCAATATTTGGTTCAGGCGTTCGGCAAAGTAGAAACCCACGGCACTGAACTCCGATGCATTCTTTGTAGTGCAGACATTCCATGTGCCCTTGCATTCTTCCTGCGGTTCCGCGGCACCTATTCGGGGAATGTTGACCATACGTATTCCTGTTTTCAAGTTAGCGGTGGCCATAGTTTCATTGCCTCCTTCTACTGACGCATCGAGGAATCCGCCTAATGGCATCTGCATATTGGATTGTCCCGAACAGAACCAAACTTCACCAATCAGTACATTGTCGATGCGCAGCGTTTCCCCGTCCGACACTTCGATATATTGAGGTTCGTAACCGGCTTTCGGAGTTTGGACGGTAACTACCCAGCGACCTTCGGCATCAGCTTGGGTGGCATATTCCTTTCCCGTCCAAGAGGGACGTACTGTCACGCGGGCATCGGCTTCCGCCCATCCCCAGAGTTTGACTTGCATATCTTGTTGCAACACCATGTTATCGCTTAGAATTTCCGGCAGGCGGACTTTGCTCCATGCAGTGGTGCAAACGAGGAGCAAGCATATTAAACTTGTAAATAGTCTGTTCATAGTTTCATTCCTTTATCAATTAGCTGTCCGGTTTATTTCTTCTTCTTCTACTTTCTGTTCGCTCTTTGTCCGATATTTCATGTAGTCCTTTGTATTCAGTTTCGGGAATCCGTACTTACGGAGATATTCACCCACTTCTTTCAGCGTCTTAATATTTTCTTCCTGGATGCGGCCGTCAGGGTAGGGGGCGATGTTGAGCAGCAGGTTGGCATTCATCTTAGCGCAGTCATTCAACAATTCCAGTACCTCTTCTTTAGACTTTTGCCGTTGGCGGGGAGATTCCATATACCCCCATGCCATGGTTTGGATGGGTATATTCAGTTCGGCCGGTTTGTTTTTGTTGCTTTCCCAAGAATGGTCTGCCGCATCCTGCACAGACTTCGGTAAGCCGGCATTTTTGAACAAGGGAGCCAAAGAACCCATGTTACGTTCTCCAGTGATGAAGTCCTCATTTCCGTTTGCTCCGGTCTTAAATACCACCAAAGCATGAGGTTGGATGGTATGAATCATGTCATACACTTCTTGAATATTGAACAAATCGGGATATTCATACACGCCACCTACCGTATCAAACCAGAGTCCGGCTATCGGTCCGTATTGCGTGCAGAGTTCCATGATTTGAGTTTTGGCAAAGTTCATGTAATGCTTGAAGTCTTCCGGCTTCTCATATTTATATTGGGCAGGCTGTACCGGATAGTCCGGACGGGCGGCATTGTACATGGAGCGTGGTAAATAGAACGGATGGTGCCAATCCAAGCCGACCGAATAGTATAGGAACAATCCCAATCCTGCTTTCCGACAAGCTACAGCTAGTTCCTTTACAAAATCACGTTGCGGAGTGAAATCCATACTGTCGTAATCCGAAGCCTTCGAGTCCCACAGGGCATAGCCATCGTGATGTTTGGTCACGAAGGTAATATACTTCATACCCGCACTGACCGCCAAATCCACATAGTCCTGTGCATTGAACTTCTCTCCTTTGAATTCACGTGCTTTCTGTACATATTCATCCAAAGGTATTTTTTGATTATACATCACCCACTCGCCTTTGGCATACAGCGAAGCAGGTCCCCAATGGATAAAGAGGCCAAACCGTGCATCTTGAAACCAAGCCAAAGCCGCTTCTTTCGGCGACCGGGCATACTCTTTTTCATAACCTTTCAAGTAATAAGGCATTTCACGCCATGTCTGTTCCTGCGCTTGTGCGGTCCAGACCATTGCTACCAAGCAGGTCAATGAGATAATCAGTCTGTTCATACAAATAAATTGTTTTTCAGTTATACTTTATTGATTCTACAGAAGTTTTTCTTAGACATAAAGTAAACACCTGAATTTGAAGAAAGTCTTAGCCAGAATAGGTTAAAAAAAATAAAGTTCTAGTCTGTTTCCTTTTTTTCTCCGAGGAAAAGTAATCGGGTGAGGTAGTTTTTTCGCAATAAGATTACAACTTGGTAACAGAGAAAAAGTTCGATTGCTGCGAATAGGAATCCTGTCAGAAAACTGCCCGCCGTAGTGACATATATACCTAAATTATGTATGACGCATTCTAATAGGAAGGTTTGCAGCATATACATTCCTAATGTAGACTTTCCCACATCGTTTAGCGTTGCGGTGAATCGGCAAGATGCTATTCTTTCATAAACCCAAGGTGTCAGAAGAAAGATGGTCATACTTCCAGCCATACCGATGATCATACGATAGAAGGTAATGCCTAAATTGATTGTATCAATAGTTCCGATCTGCCAATTGATAATGTTAATGGGAACCATATACACCGTTAATCGGCCTGACCAAAACGGAAGCAGGGCTATGAATACGAGTGCGCTGATTATTAGCCATTGTTTGCGGTATTGAGTTAAGACGTTTTGATATTTCTTGCACAAGTAACCTAACCAAAACATGGGTAGCATGAAGCTGAGATAATCTACATTGCCGAAAGGAACGATGCTGATAAAAAGTATGGAGACAATAATGGCCAGCCACTGGTTGCGCAATAGTTTGATGCAGGCGTAACCGATAAGGTAGCAAAAAAATACGCTCTTCAAAAACCAAACGGTATTGAAGAACCCCAAAAGACTGAAATTCATGATTTCAGGATAGGCGTTGAATCCGGTTAGGATTACCCATGCGTACATGATGGCGAATGCGGTAAGAGAGGGTACAACCAGCTGGACGAACTTCTTTTTAATCAGTTCAGCAAAGGTAAGTCTGAGCGAAGAATTGAAGAAATAGCCGCATAATACCATGAAAAGAGGCATGTGGAAAGTGTAGATAAAACTCCATATAGGATTGTCCCAGAAATCATTGCCTGTGGTCTGCTCTACGGAATGACCGATGAATACACAGGCTATGGCAAAAAACTTCAGAAAATCCAAGTAAGGGATACGAGGAGATTTTTGTTGATACATATTCAGAAAGATGTTTTTATGAAGTAACTGTTTAGTATAGCCTAAATCTGGTTCGTTACTTATTTGATTCTCAATTCAATTAATCCGTAGTAAGGTTGTGCTTCCAGCTTTTTGCAGTAATTTCCCCAAGCTATTTCCGGATAATCCCAGTGGTTATTGATGTATAACATCAGCTGTTCGTCAGAACGTTTGTTTAGTCGGCAGGCTACATCAGCCTTTTGCGAAACGACTGAAATCTGATGTCCGTTGTCCTTCCCGTCTGAGAGTGTATAATAATAGATGTTTTCTTTCATTCCTTTAGTTGTCCGAGTTAATGGTTGCTGGCAATTCGTTCCTGCATCTGCCCAATAATAGTATTCATGTGTGTCTGTCTGCCACGGCTGGACTGGATGTCTGCCATAAGCGGCTTGTTGGGAGCGGTATAGCCACGCATTCCCTTCATTTCCAGCAAAGGCTTCTTGTGGATAATAGTTCCAATATCCCTGCCGTTTCCACTGTAGTTGTTGTAAGGTTGCTGGCAGGTGGAATGAAATACCCGCTTCACGTAAGTAACCGTTTGGGAATCCGTTTGTTCGATAGTTGACAGAAAGGGTACCTTTTGAAGTTATCAGAATATGAAAGTTTACATATCCTTTTCCATACGTACCCGATACGAATACTGATACACTGTTCTTCTGTTTCTGATAATCAAAAGATACCAGTTTCCAGTCTTTTTCCGATACAATGATTCGGTCGGCCTGTTTGCGCACTTCTGCTCCGGAAAGATGGTTAAGGTTTACTTCCAGGTTTAAGAACGGACCTTTTTCTATCAGGACTTTACCGCCCGCTGTAGCGTTAACAATCAGTCCCGTTGCTTTGTCAAAGGGTATTTCAAAGCCGTTACCCGACACCGTTAGTTTGCCGTCTTTATCGCTAATTGTCAATGTCTTTCCGGATAACAAAGATGGATAATCAATGCGTTCTTTCCCTAATATGAAGTTGTAGGCGTCTATCAGTTGGTTATCGGAGGAGGTGAATTCTATTAAAATCTTTTCTCCTTCTTCCCATTGTTCGGCAGGTAATTCCATGATACCTTTGGTATGAGGCTCTATATCACTCAGCTTTATCGCTTTTGTTGTTCCTTTGTATGTATAGCGGGCTTGTATTTCATTTAAATAGGTATGGTCGAATCGGTTGTGTACTGTCAGCAAGATTTCTTGTCCGGGTATATACGAAAGGCTGTTTTCTGCCAATAGCCGGACAGGTGAGTATGCTTTCTTGGTAGCCCAGAATTCTGGTTTCTTTCTACGCCATACATCTACAATTCCCCATTCTCCATAGCCTACGCAATCGCCTTCATATTCCACCGGTTTGGCGGTGTGGGCAAATTCTTTCCAATAGGGGGCGCCAATCTTCGGCTTTGGCAGTGAGAAAGTTTCGTCAATATATCCCCAAATAGCTCCACCTAATCCGCCGGCGGTGTTGAATAGTCTGCTCCACATTAGGTCAATTGATTTGCCCCAAAATTCGCGGATGTTGGGATCATTTTGAAGTGTGGTGTAGGTATAACATGCAGGATGTGCCCATTCGTCGAATAGAACTGGCATATCACGATTCTCGAACCCCCGAATAATGAATCCCATTTGATTCAGATGACCATCCGAAGGAGGATAATGTATACTCAATATATCATACACTTTGTTTCCTTTAGCAGTTCCCGGCCAACTGAAAATTACCGGACGACTTGGATCTTCCTTCTTTATATAGTCCCAACTTTTCTTGAAATTTTCTCCATAACGACTTTCATTGCCTATGGACCAAAGAATGATTGCTGGGTGGGTTACAAATGATTTTACCATTTCCTTACATTGTCCTAGATACCGATTGGAGAATGCAGGGTCGTTTTGTGAATTTCCAGGTTTATAATTCTTTTGTCGGTATGTATCTACAAAACAGGCTGCGGTTTCACATTCCACGTATATACCATAGCGGTCACAGAACTCTAAGAAGGTTTCTGAGGGAGGGTAATGTGATGTGCGGACAAAATTCATATTAGCTTGCTTAAACAAAAGAGCGTCCAGGCTATCCAATTCTGCAGTAGTTATCCGTCCCCAAGTGGGATGTATATCGTGGCGGCAAGCACCGCGGAGTTTTACCGGACGCCCGTTTATCAATAGGCGGTTTCCGTTTACTTTGACTTCTCGAAAACCTATATGTTGCGTGTGTCGGCATACTTCTGTTTCTTGGTGTGTCACGATGGTCGTCAACTCATATAGGTAAGGATGTTCAGCGTCCCATTTCAACGGATTTTCTACAGGGATAGCGTATTGGTTTATACCCTCTGTTAAGTTGTAGTTAGTCTGTTTTAAAGGAATCTTGTTCCCATATGGGTCTTTTAAATTTAATGTAATTTCGGCTTTATCATCTCCCGAAAAACCGCAAGTGAAGTACAGAGTGGCGTTTCGGAATAAACTGTCCAGTTCGGTGATGGCTCTTATGTCATAAAGGTGCGATTCAGGTAAGGCAAATAACGTCACGTTTCGTAGAATTCCTCCAATGGGGTGATGGGCATACCCTGATGCATAGGAAATTTCATCCAAACGGTCCGTCACTTCTAGTTCTATCGTATTCTTTTTCCCAATCCGAATCCATGGAGTGACATCTGTTTCCCAACGGGTAAAGCCTCCGTGGTGTTCGCGTACAAAATGTCCGTTAACTGTTAGTTTGGCATGGCTATACACACCATCAAAACGCAGAATGACCCGCTTTCCTTCAAAGTCAGACGGCACATTTATTTGTTTACGGTAAAAAAACGGTTTGTCGTGTTCAATGGCAAATCCTTGCATGGTTGCTTCACCGGGTACCTGGATGGTTGTCCAACGGGTTTCTGGAGAAAATTTAAAGTTCCATGTGCCATTCAATGACAACTGGGGGGATGTTACTCCTGTTACTTGTGTGGGTAACCTATAGGTACGTTCCATTATCACTTGTGCCTTGAGAGGTAATAAGGTTAATCCTAAAAGAGTGATAAGTCCAATTAAATGTCTATTCATAACTGTATCGAATTATTTATTTCTCTCCAAAATCTTCCTGTTGCTTTTCTACTTCCTGTAATCTTTTTCGGTCTTCTTCTTTCTGTTTCAATACACGTTCTATATCCTCAGCTGATTTACGTTTGTTTTGTAGGGATAATGATAGAGATTGTGTATGGGAAGCGGCTTCTTCTTCATTATAGAGTAAAGGATATTCTGCAGGTTTACTTTCCAGTTCCAACACGGTGCCGACCGGCATTTGCGAACCTTCAAACAAAACACTCGCTGTTACTTTTATTTTACCCGGTTTCAGTGTGGACTGTATCAGAACCGGAGCGGTGCCCCAACGTACCGGAGCCGGATTGGCCAGTATGTCTGCATTGCCTAAGATACGTCCTTCACCTTCTACATGGAACTTTATCGAGTAGTTATTCAGTCGTTTGATATTCCCCTCCTTGTCGGATACAGCTGCCACAACTGTTACGATGTCAGAGCCGTCGGCATATAGGTCGGTACCTTCGTTATCCAACCACAATAGTAACTTTTCCGGTCGGCGGGCGGGATGTCTTTCGTCTACTGCAACCACTTGTCCATCTATCAGTCCTTCAGCACGCAGTATGACGTCCGATTGCTTTTGTTTACGAGACAAGGCTTTGTCTTCCATGAAGTCGTATACATCGTTGAATACGATAATGGGTGAAGGCATTCCCTTTTCCTGTGTCGGTTTAGTATAAGTGTATGTTTTCCCTCCTTTTAGGAAAGTCAGTCTGACTTCTTCGCAGTTAGAATAAACGGTTACATCTTTATCGGAGAAGGGAGTCATTTCATGGGCGATGTACACCATCGGTCCTGTTTCGAATATCCG
The DNA here is from genome assembly GCA_944322275.1 of uncultured Bacteroides sp. Lineage (GTDB taxonomy): Bacteria > Bacteroidota > Bacteroidia > Bacteroidales > Bacteroidaceae > Bacteroides. Next base: position 19,876 of record CALUOV010000022.1, read on the forward strand.
TTCCTCTTTTATAGGTGAACGTTGTGCTTGGAACAGATAGTAAGAATATTTGGGTTGGCGGAATACATCCATCAAGCCACCGTAGAAAGGATCCGGGTGGTAACCGCGCTGATGGTCAAAGGAGTGCCAAAGGCAACCGCCGACAAGTTGACGCGGTGAGCGGAAGAATGCATCGTAACAGGTTGACTCGTAATAGGGATGGGCATAGTGCTGCGCTTGAACCAACATCGGTCGTTCGCCCCAATTGCGGGCTACACGACTGGGTGAATTGTGTGAACTCCAATCGTCCACGTTGTCGCCCCATTCACGAGTAAAGTAAGTGACTTCGGAATTAGCGTCTGCAATGTACCAGTCTTTACCATCGAAAGATGGGTGAGAGAATTGAACCGAGAAATAATCTTTCCCTCGTGCTCCACTGTCGCAGGCTGAGTAGCAATAGGGATAAGGATATTCCTGATCGACAATGTCATGCACTTGCTTGGCAAAATATTCCGGATACCAAGTCTCATTCAGAATGGGTTCCCACAGCCATACGCAGGGATGGTTACGGTCACGTCGCACCATGTTGCGGATGTCCTGATAGACCCGTTGTTCAAATTGCGGATTTTTATCGTTCCAGAATTGCCAGCCCGGTGTATTGACAATGACGAACAATCCCAATTCATCGCAGGCGTCCATAAAAGCCGGGTCTTGTGGGTAATGGGCATTACGGATCACTTTCAGTCCGGCATCTCGTAGCTTTTTGGCGTCACGCCAGTGAAGGCTGTTTGGTAAAGCGTTACCTATAACGGCAAAGTCTTGATGGCGATTGGCTCCAATAAGCGGCTCCTTATAGGGCTTCCCGTTGAGCCAGAAACCGTCCTTGCCTTTGAATTCTATACTGCGGATACCGATGCGTTTTCTGTAACCGTCCACCACATTTCCTTCATGGTCGTAAATGCGCACCAACAGGTCGTATAAAGAGGGGCTTTCCGGACTCCATAAAAGAGGATTCTTCACGCAAATCCGGTCTTGGGTAACAGTGGCTTTACTCGCTTTCACCCGTATTTTCTTTTCGGAATGGGCTACTCGTTTGCCGTCCGGTCCCAATAGCTCATAAGAAAGACTGCCAGCAAAGGACGTACGGCTGTCATTACGTACCTGTGTTTTCAGCCGTATGTCAGCTTGTGTATCAGAAACATTGTCATAAGATACGAACAATCCTCCGCCGGCTATTTCATTTTCATAATTGGGGTCGGTGATGAATACATCATTATGTGCTATCAGCCAGCAGTCCCGGTAAATGCCGCCGAAGTAGGAGAAGTCCAGTACTTCTTGTGGCTTTCCGGGAGGATAGTTGGCGTCATTGCTATTGTCTGCCCACACAGCGATGACATTATCCTTATCCCATACTAAAACTTCTGTTAAGTCTACTATCACAGGCAGGTAACCACCGAAGTGTTCAGACAGCAGCTTGCCATTGACAAAGACTTTGCTTTTCCCCATGATGGCCTCAAAATGTAGGAAGAGCTTTTTACCTTTGAGGAATTGGGTCGGTGTGAAGTGTTTGCGATACCACACTTCACCTTGGTAATTGATGCATCCACTGGCTTCAGTCGGTAATAATTCAATGCCGTTGGGCAAAGAGACAACATCCCATTCTTGATCGTCAAAATCCCAGGCCTGTGCATTGGCTATGTTCCCTTTATGGAAACGCCAGGCTGGATTCATTGAATAAACACTGCGTCCCGAACCTGGTAACTCGAAGAAACCCGCCACAGAGAATTCCGGTTGATGGGAAGTACTCATAGCAGTGGATGAGATTCCCAACAGCATGAGGAAGAAGAAAAACACTTGTTTCATGGTATATTTTAATTATAGACATCGCAAATATACTATTTTATTGATAGATACATGAAGTAGAAAAGCAATAAATTCGTATGTGGCCTTAGGGCTTTCAATATAGTGGTGTCGGATTCCGGCCTAAAGCCTTCTCAAGGCAATTGGCCGGATGAAATCTGGAATGCATAGCTGTTTTCGCATTGTGCCCTTGACATGATTAATCCACGTATACTTTTACCGTATCTACCATTCGGGTACGCTTATGTGCCGGAATACGGACAGTTACTGTCTGATTCTTGTATTCAAAAGGTATCTCTTCTCCGGTACGGAGCAGGACGGCTTTTACCGGTTGCTTCTTTACTTCCTGTACGGTCAGCGCTTTGTGGAAATTCGGGAAAGCGTGCACATACATCACTGAATCACCTTTCAGTGTGACCGGCTGATTGGCCTTTTCCGGGAAGTTTCCTCCCGTAATGTCATAGACCGATTCTCCGCTGTGTTTCATCCACTGTCCGATAACTTTCCATGCTTCCAAAGCTTCGGGAGGCATCGAACCATCCGCCATCGGACCAACATTGGCCAAGAAGTTGCCGCCCCAGGCACGCATGATGACCAGTTTTTCAATTACTTCATCTCCCGTATCCATCCGGTCACTGGTCGAATAACACCACCAGCGACTGGGCCAACAGGGATCGTTGCACTCAAACCAACCTTGGAAACGTTTCGTGGGAAGTGTTCCTTCCGAATCGCCGAAGTCTCCGATTTCTCCATTTCGGCGATTGATGATGATACCTGGTTGGAGGCTACGGACCTCATTGTTGGTGATTTCGCCATGTCCTCCGTCAAACCACAGAATATCTATCTTTCCATAGTTGGTCAGCAGTTCTCGTACTTGGTTGCGCACCATCTCGATACGTGCCTGATCATGTCCGGTAGGTTTGTCAGGCAGTTTGTCCACCAGTTCATGACGCAAGTTGTAGTATTTTCCGTTTTCGCTGCCAAAACTCCTGTATTCCCGGTCAAAGTACCAATCGGGTGGTGAATAGTAAAGCCCTATCTTCAATCCATTTTTGCGACAGGCATCCACCACTTCCTTCACCAAGTCACGCCCACCCATCTTCTGCTTTACGCCAAAGTCACCGTATCGACTGGGCCATAGAGTGTACCCATCGTGATGCTTCGTAATGAAAACCACATAACGGAATCCGGCCTCCTTGGCTTGTTTCGCCCATACTTCGGGTTTGAAATTGATCGGATTCCAACGGTCTGCCAGACGCCAGTATTCCACGGGACTGATTTCACCGTCCTCCCACGACTTGTTTTTCAGCATTCCCCAAGAGAGGTCGATTCCTCCGTGTACGGCAGACATACCTATATGAACAAAGAGGCCGAATCCGGCTTTGGGAAACCATTGTGCATCCGGATGCGTATTGGTTCGTGATTTCAGTTGGGTAGAGCCGGAAGCTTGTTGTCCCAATATCAGATGTTGTGCGGAAGCGGCATCATCGTTTTGGGCTGGCAACAAGGTTGGAATCAGCAACATGCTTAGTAGAATTGTTCTTATTTTCACCATACAAATAAAACTTTTAATTTGTAAGCAGATATTTCATTACAGGGAGGCTTTTATTATTTCTTTCTCTACTTAAGACGGAGTAAAAAGTACGAGTGGAGAATTAATAAATGCTAAAAATACTCATGTTTTATATCGGGAGAAGTATCTCTACAGAAATGCTTATGAGAATACAGTGCACATAAGTGTGTTTAATCGAAGAATGATGAATTAGGAATATATGTTTTGTTTCTAATTCATCATTCTTCAGTTAACAGATAATTTTTCATTTACCGATATTCCAGCCATGTCGTAGCTTGTGTATCTTTATCCGTTGTGAAGCGTATCCAGCGTGCTTGGAAACCTTCGGGGAATTCAAACTTCCATGTCTCTCCGGCGGCTACTTTCTGTGTTTTGTACGTCATCCAGTCACCGCAACCTGTTGGGTCTGCCTTGATGGTGAAAGTTACGTTTTCTTGCGAACGGTGAGAGAGAGACAACGTTTTCTTGTCATAGAATCCTATCAGATAGGGGTCGGACGGAATTCCGGCTTTGACTTCCGTATCTTTCCACGGACCACCTTGGCCTACAGGCTTGCCCAATTGCCATAGGTCATCAATAACGCCTGCCCATACGGCCGCCTTGCCGTCGTCGGACACAATGATGTGTTCGTTGCCCTTTCCTTCTTCAGGATTGACTCCTGTCAGGATGATCATTCCCCGGTAGGAAGCATAATCGTGAATGCGATAAGGGTGTGTGGCTATCGGACGAATCTTGGCATAACCGTCCGCATTCTCGGCAGGAAGTTCATAGAAGGTTCCCATGCAGGAGAAGAGGTCACGCTCTGTAGCCACTTCGCGGCAGATACGGAGTTCTGCCCAGTTGGTCAGGGGCATGTAGGCATCATCACCTAAGGGTAGTCTCCAGCGGCGGCCTCTGTCGTCTACTATCAATACCGAGCCGGCTTCAATGCTGATCACTTGTTGCGGAATGGCAAACTTGGTTCGGAGGGTATCAGCCGTGGCAGCGTCTTCCTTGCGTGTCAATATCAGGCGGTCGCCCATTTCATAATATCCGGCTTCTTCCATTTGACCGTCTTTTATCGTATAGGCCAACATACCCAAGGCCCGGCGGTTGCCTCCCAGTCCGTAAAGCAGTCCGCCCGTAAGGTTATCTTCTTCCGCTTTCACCAGTCCGGCGAATAGAGAGCCCGGTTGAGTCGTACGTTTATCAGCGGTTGTGTAAGTGAAGGTTACGGTTGCTTTCGTGGTTTTATCTGTTTTGACCCGTATCCATTCTCCACGGTCCTGTGGGGAGAACAGGACTTGGGTGGCATTATCAGGCTCTACTTCGATGGTCATCAGTTCTTTCCATTGGTTATTGCCTTGCTCATCTGTCTCGAAAGTGAAAACCACCGGTTGTGTTCCTTGGTTTTCTATCCAACCCATGCGTTGTGTCCAGCCGGCAAACAAGAAGGGATCGGAGGCGTTGTTTGCCTTCACTTCTTCTTTCACCCACACGGCTCCGTCCACCGTAGCCGGTCCCAGTTCATCCGGTTTGCTGAGCGAGGTAAACCATACGTTAGAGTTCGATTGCCCCGGCCCTTCTATTTGCCCTTTGGCTTTACGCTTGTTCAAGAATTCCTTTTGTGCCGAATCGTCACATCCGAAGACCAATTCATCGTTCCAGCGGGTGAAGTCGCCTATCACTTTCAGGTAAGCTGAACGCGGACGGATGCCCGCCGAGCTTTCCGAAGTGAATGTACCGGGGAATCTCCAGAACAGTCCGTGCATCGTCATCAGGTAGTCCGGTTCGGCTTCCGTACCTACATTGCGGATGCGAGGCCATTCGGTGTTCCAGCCATGCGCTCCGTCGTACGAATGGCTGGCTTTGGGCAGACGGTAGAAAGTCCAACCTTTCTGCGGTTCGCGTACTCCCAACAATACCGACTTATGGTCCCATCCGGTAGCCCAAATCGGGTCAGTTTCGGGATGTTCATTACCATAAATACCGCCGGGACCGGTCAGCTCACAGAATTGGTTGCGGCGGATGAGTTTCCACTCTTTGCCATCCCATTCGGAAAGCGAACCGGACTGCGCGTCAAAGTACTTCATGGCTTCCGGAGTATTTTCTCCGTTGTCCGAATAGACCAATACGCCCTGTCCTGAATACAATCCTTTACCATGCGCTCCCGGCAGTAAATCTTTATAAGGAGGATGATTGGTCGGATCTTCGTTGTGGAGTCGGCGGCCTTCATTCCCGTCCTGATAGAGTTCTTTTGTATCTAATGTATGTACATCCACTTCGTAGAAACCCTCTTCCATCGTGCCGATGTAGAGTTTGTTGGCCGGGTCTGTCAGGTGACGGGCCGTTCCGGTATAACGTCCCGGTGCCTTCTGCCAGGGGATGACCCGGACATTGGAAGCCGAATCGATGAAATACGGACCGATGTTCAGTTGGTTCGATTCTTTGTGAATCATCCGGTTGGCGGGTGTGCCGCCAATGCTTTCCGCACGGACTGTCAGTTTCTTGTCCGGACTGATCTGATACAGTTTGTCTGAAGAGCCGAAAGGCAAGTGCGGTCCATAGGTGATGGCCCATAAATCGCCATTCCAAGGCACGACAGCTCCTGTGCCGCATTCACCTTCGTTGTTGTAAAACGCCAGGGCGGGATAAATGCCCGAAATAGATTCTGGGGGTGTCTGAGGCTGGTCGGCACACCCCATCAATGACAGCAAGGTCATTGCTCCGATGATGTTTTTCCTTTTCATTGTGTATGGATTTTGATGTTACATTTGTTTTTCTAATTCCCATTTTATCACTTAGAAGACCTTTTCATTTAAGAGAACACATGAAGAAGGAAAAAGTATGAGTTGATAATGAAATCTTTTTGAAAGATGCTGATTCTACTTTGAATTTTACAAAGCCTTTCCGGCTCGGTAGGATGCATACTGATAGCTTGTATTTTCGTAATACATCGAACTATTATAGTCGTCTATCTTTGAGACAATCCACGAATTATATACTTGAATAAGAGCGGCAATGACATCTCCGTCCGATTGTTCGGCTACTTTTCTCACAAGCCGTTGCATCACTTTTCCAATATCCCAATGCGTGGGCACGCTATCTTCAGCCATCGCCACATTATCATATGTTCCTTTACTGATGTTATACTTATGTACTATCTCGCTTGTAACCTTGTCGATATTTTCACAATGATACACTTCGGCCAGCTCATAGTAGTGTTCCAATCCTTTCCGTCCCATCGCATTCACTATCACCTGCCGTTCATTCTTTGTTTTCCTGCCAACGTACTCTATCAGACTGCATACGAAAAATAAGTCATTCCACTTACTATCTTCTCGTCCGTTCATTTCTTTACCTCCTCACAACCTTTATACTTTATACATTTCAATGCCTCTGGTGTACAGAAATTAATCTGATGTGTCGGATATTTAAATTTGGCCAAGACCCAGAATTGTTCCCGAGTCAACACCCCGTTCATAAAATCTGCCACATAATTATATATCTGATCATTCGCCATTGCACCGATAACAATATCATAGTCATGCGATTTTCCGCTACGACAATCCACAATAAAATCCAACCATTCGTCTGTCATTTTCTCGAAGTGAAGGACATTTAGCTCATCGCATGGTTCATATTCATATATATTTACGATAGATGTATCATAACGTTTTGACCATTTCACCGCTTGCCGCTTTAAAGCTGTACAATAGAATCCATTCCCAAAATCCTTCGTAAATTCTCCCCTTACAATTTTAGGCGAAGGTATTGCAATATAACTTCCATGATAAATTTCCATTCTTGCTGTTTATTGATTAATTCTCCGCAGATGTTACTCACGCTCCACCAACGGCAATTCATTGTGAGACGGTTTCACCGTCTGTGCTTTCTATAAATCATCAATTTCTTCTGAAGTCAGTTGAGTCGCTTGCGCCTAACTTCTATTGAATCCGATTCACTCTCCAGAAAACGACAGATGCGAAGGTCTTCTCCCAACAGCGTGGAAAGAAATCCCTCCAATACCACGAAGTTGCTTTTATCGCGAAGCAACCGCTTCATGGCCCAATCGAAACGAATCAAATTATTGCCCATAACTTCTTTGCTTTAATCCAAAGGACAAAGATACGATTTTTTGATGAAGAACAGATTTAAATGAACTCACCAATGCAACTTTTACAGAAAAAAAAAAAAAAACAATCTTTTTGGGCAATCAAAATCAAGTTTTTCTCTGGGTCTCTTATTGA